>JASHPE010000407.1 GCA_030038235.1 Terriglobia bacterium | reverse complement strand
GGCGTTAGAGCCGACGAAAGAGGAGCCATCGTCGTCCAGACGGCGAGCGTGAAACACACCAACGTCAGCAACCGCGTCGAGTTCTGACGCAACTGCTTGCTGGCAGCTGGTTGCGGAAGCCCGCGCCCCTCCCTGGACTTTCTATTGCACAAAGTGGGTCACCCCTCGCTCGTCGACATATTGATAGATTGGCGCCGTGCTCGCCGCGTTGTCCGGCAACGTCGTCTCGCCGCTCGAGAACGCCTTCGCGCCGTTCGTGCGGCCGGCCGGCGTGCCGGCGCTAATGCCCGGATGGATCTCCGTCACTTTGCGAACGTAGTCCCGCGTCTCGGCGAATGGCGGAACGCCTCCATAGCGCTCGACCGCGCCCTCACCAGCGTTGTAGGCCGCCAGCGTCAGCGGCAGGTTACCGTCGAACTGCTTGAGCAACCGGCTCAGATAGGTCACGCCGGCGCGGACGTTTTCCGCCGGATCGAAAGGATCCTGCACGCCGAAGCGCGCGGCGGTGGCGGGAATCAACTGCATCAGGCCCTGGGCGCCCTTCGGTGAGCGCGCCCGGCGGTCATATCCCGACTCGACCCGCACCACGGCATCCACGAACTTCGGGTCCATATTAAATCGGCTCGCAGTCTGGCCGATTACCTGCCGGATGGCCTCGGGTGGCGCGAAGGCGCGAGTTGCCGTGGCCGGAGCGCGCAGAGGATCGTTATCCGCGTTGATGTACACAACTCTGCCGCCGGCGTCGATCGCAACTGTGATCTGGTCTTGAGGAGGAGGTTCGGCCGAAAGGACACGAGCAGCCAATGCAAGGGCAACGATCAGTAGGGCGAGTTGGGGAATGAACAGGGCGGTCATGGATCTCCAGGCGCGAGCAGAACTCCGCCTCGAGAGCGCATCCCCTCCAGATTTTGCTTCGTACCGTGAACCGCACGCGGAGCCAGTCTCCGCGCCGGCTTGGCGCCACGGCGTGCCCAAGGCACCGTCCGCTTTCATTATAACACCTTGCGCAACCACCTGTCCTGTTTGGTACTGTTGCTGCAACACTACCTCCTGTTTGTGGTGCAGACAGGCATCCTGCCTGCGCTTCACCCATCGCGAAGCCCGGCCTGCTGCTGTATCGCAGGCAGGATGCCTACACAACACAAACACCCGCCCACTTAGTTCTATCGGCTGTCTGACACCGGCCCGTAAATCAGAGTTGGCCCACTCAGGTAAAGAACTCCGCTAATCTCCTGGTCCGACGGATTGCGCAGCGTCAGGAGACTGTCCCAGTGGATCGGATAGTGGATTAGGCCATCATTCGCTCCCTCGGAATGACTGGCCTGCGGAGCATCCATAAAGACCACGATGTATCGCCAGCCGTTCCAATCGACGGGCCCGCCGCCCTCTTCAAAAACCTGCCCGGTGGTATCGGCGAAGCTCAAGTAAGGCACGGCCCGGGAATCGTCACCGTAGATCCACAGTCCGAGGGCCTTGGGCTCGCCTTGGATGGCCGCGAGGCCGGTGGCCTGCAGCCCAACGGTCGAACTCCCGGGCGGCAGCTTGAAGCTCAACTTGAGCGCGCCCATATCGGGTTCCGGCGGACCTTCGCGCGGCAGCGCGGCGACCAGATCAGGCCCTCCGTTGGACTCCGTTTTGTAGCCTGAAGGAGTTGCGCCCGGTAAGTATCGTGAGAGGTCGCTGACAGGGAAGAAGCGGCTCGATGGCACCGCGAACACCACGTTGCGGTTCGCGTCCACGACCTGGATCCCGACGTCGTAAGTCGAAGCCGGAGTCTCGGTGAGCGGCAGGCGGACGGTGACATCGTTGGCGCCGGGGGCGAGCTTCACCAAGCCGACGCGATCGCGAAAGTCAATTCCTGAGCTGGAGCTCACGTGTACCGAGCCCTCGAAACCGTCGCCAGAGGGGCTGGCGATCAGCACAGGTAGAGAATTGCGGGTGACGGGCAGCAGGGTGACGCGTAAAGGATTCTCAGCGACCACCAGGGTGCCTTGCGCCACACGTCCGAACCCGCGGGCCTCAAGTTCGACTGCGGCGGGAACGGGATCAGGCGAGCGCGTGACGGCCTGCAGCGGCACGGTCAGGGCTGCCATTCGGCCCGGAAGTGCACGCTCGCCTGGCCCAGACTGGAAGCGGGCCCCGATTCCCCTGATTCTGAACCGGACGGCCTTCTGCAGCGGATTCGTGACTGGCACGTGCACCGTGAGTTCGCCCGGCGTCCGCAGTTCGATGTCGGCCGGCAGGCGCTGCCAAGCGGCGGCGATAGCGAGCATGTCGTTGGGGCCGTCTGGGACCAGATACTGCGGCTGATTTTCGAGCTCCACGTCCAAGCCCTTGCGATCGGACACCAAGGCTGCGAGACCCTCGCCGGTCAGGCCCGTGACCTGGAACGAGCCGGAGCTTGCCGGGAGCGTGACCTGGTGCGGCCCCGCCGTGGTCCAGACGGCCAAGCGCACGTCCTTCCCCTTGTTGAACAGCAATGCGTAGTCCTCGGGTTTATCGAGCACCAACCGCTTGTTGAAGCGGAAGTCGCCCAGCATCCGCGTGAGCGTTTGCGCAGCCTGATATGCCGGCTTCGGCGGGATGGTCACCGCCCCACCCGCCGGCACCGGCACTCCAATCAGGCCGAAGTGTTGTTCGGGATCGCGCGGGTCGCTCCCGCTCTCCCAGTCGTACCAGAAACTCAGCGGCTCATCGTTCGCGACTTGGGTCAGCCAGCCCCGCGCCAGCATCTCGGCCTGCTTCTGCTCGTCCATGCCCTTCCAGACCGAGGAGTAGCCCCACTCCGAGACGATGACCGGGATATTCCTTCCCGCAGTGGCGTACCTACGCTCCAGCAGGCGCACTTGGAGCAGATCGTTGGCCACGGTCTCAGGATCGCCGGGAGTGTAGGTGTGAATAGAGACCGCGGACCAGTAGTTCAGCAGCCCGGCCTTGAAACAGGCCTGGAGAAAAGGCAGATCGATCTCGGCAGTGGCGGGTCCGACCAGCTTCTCGTCCGGCGCGGACTCCTTCACGGCCTCGCCCACGGCGAGCGCCAGCTTGATGTAGTCCTCCCTGTTCGGGCGCGGAGTCCAGAAGCGGATGTTGGGCTCGTTGTAGATCTCCCACAGAATGTGGTGGCCGCGGAAGTGCGTCATCGCCGCCACCGCCCAGCCCGCGAAGGCCCGGCGCGCCTCGTCATCGGCGGGCGAGAGGCCGTGATCATACAGCCGATTGGTGTAGTCGAGGATGAAGAGCGTGCGCAGCGCTGCGGAGTCAAGCTGCGCGATGAGGGAGTCGTAAGCCGAGAAGTCGTAGATGCCCGGCGCTTTCTCGGTCGATGCCCAGTCGAAGTCCGTCCGCACCCAGCGCACGCCGGTGTCGTGGAGCGCCTGGATCTCGCCAGGCTGAGGCGTGGTGAAGTGGATGCCGATGCCGAGCCCGGCGGCGACGTCAGGGCCGCTGGTAGTCTGGGCGCTAAGCAGTGAGGTTGCGGCGGCGAGCGTCAGGATGAGGCACAGCAGGCACGCGCAACGGCGTGTACGCGATTGGAAAAAGGAGAACGTGCGACACCCCCGCGAGGCCAAGGTAGCATTCTCGCCGAGGGTTATTCAAGGATGACTCAGCACCGTTCCTTGGTTGGCCGTGTTGACGGTCAAAAGTCGAGAGTCAACAGTCGACAGTTGACAGTTAACAGGCAAGAGGGCGGCTAGGGCCGTAGCCGGTGTGCCTGTCGAGGCAGGCGGCGAACCGGCTGCGCGTCCCTGATCGTTCCTCAGTTCAAGGCGCTTCCTCCGCAGGTCGTAATCCTTTTAGTAGCCCCAGTAGACGACTGTCGCCGCGATTCCATGCCACGTTAACGGTCTGTGGTATGCCGCTATGAACGCAGGAGTTCTCCAACCGAACAAGTTAGAGCACTGCTCCGTCACGGCACCATCCACGCGAGCACGTGCGCCTGCGCCAGGGCCAGCGCGCTCAGCAGTCCTGCCAGCACGATGCTGTGCCAGAAAGTAGTCCGCAACACCTCGCCTTCGCGTCCGATCAGCCCGACGGTGGTCACGCCGATGCAGATGTTCTGCGGCGAAATCATCTTGCCGGTCACGGCGCCTGATGAGTTCGTGGCCGCGAGCAGAATCGGACTAACGTGGATCTGGTGCGCCGCCGCCACTTGCAGATTCCCGAACAGCAGATTGCTCGACGTGTCGCTACCTGTCATAAAGCACGCCAGCCATCCGAGGAATCCGCTGGCGAAGGGGAAGAATCGCCCGAGACCCGCCAGGGCCGCGCCCAGCGTGTAGGTGAGCCCCGAATAGTTGTAGAGGTAGGCGAGCGCAACGATCAGACCGACCGTCAGCGCGGGCCGCCATAGTTGCCGGGCTGTCTTCAGGCCGGACCTTGCCACTTGCCTGGGCGTCGCGCGCAGTAAGAGCGCTGTCAGGAGCATGGCGGCGAGCGCGGCGGTGCCTGCGGCGAGCGGCTGAAACGTATAGATCGCGGCGTAGGCTTTGCCATAAAGTGATATGAACACTGCGTTGTGCAGCACGGGCACCGGAAGTTTCACGGCTCTGCGGTCGAATAGCTTGAAGTAAGACCAAGCGATCATCACGGCGGAGAGCGCGGCCCAAGGCAGCCAGGCGCGGATGCGTTCGGCGGCGGATAGCGGCGTCCTAATTTCAGGCGTAGGGGCGCCGCCCCTACGTCCGGAATCAGGACGCCAGAAGCGCAGCAGCAGGACCAGTGCGCCGATGGATGCAACCGACGCCAGAATGTCAGGCGCGTAAGGTCCCCAGAGATTCGACACCGTGAACTGAACGACAGCAAACGCGCCTCCGCTTACGAGCGTGGCCGGCCACGCCTGCTTCAGGCCCTTCCAACCCGCCAGCACGCAGACCAGGTATGCCGGCAGGATGAGCGACAGGAGGGGCAGTTGCCGGCCCACCATCGCGGAGAGCTTGCCAAGATCGAGTCCCGTGACGCCAGCCAGCGCCACGATGGGAATCCCCAGGGCTCCAAACGCCACCGGCGTGGTGTTGGCGATAAGGGCGGCGGTGACGGCGCGGCGCGCATCCGCTCCCAGTGCCACCAGCAGGAAGGCCGCGATCGCGACCGGGGCGCCGAATCCTGCGGTGCCTTCGAGCAGCGCGCCGAAGCAGAATGCCACCAGGACCGCTTGAACCGCGGCATTGCCCGAGGCGTGTTCCTCGACCCAGCGCCGCAGCAGATCGAAGCTGCCGGTGTCAGTCGCCAGATTGTAAAGCCAGATCGCCGCCAGCACGATCCACATGATCGGCCAGAGGCCATAAGCGAATCCGAAGCTGGCGCTGGCGAGGGCGAGGCGCATCGGCATCCGCCAGACCGAACCCGCCACGAGCAGGGCAGCGGCCAGCGCACAAGCCGCCGAGAGCCATGCCGAGCGGCGCAGAATACCCAGCAGCACCAGCAACAGGATGAGCGGCAGGGCGGCCACCAGCGCCGAGATCGGCAGGACATGCAGGGGATCGATCGGCTGGGGCCAGAGATGGGTCATCGCGAGGTCAAATGCAAAGCAAACACGGAGGCACCGAGGCACAGAGAAAGAATGGAACGACAAATCATAAACGATGAATGATGAAGCATGAACGATGAAATCGCATCTTCATTATTCATCATTCCGCATTCGTCGTTTCTCTGTGTCTCTGCGCCTCTGTGTTTGATTTTGCGATCGATTAAGGCTGACGCTCCAGGGCCGCGCGATCCCACCCCGCGAGCTTTGCTCCGGCTTCGTAGGTGCTTTGGCAAAAATCGAGGATCGCCTGCTCAGGCGATGCGGCTGCGCGCGCGTCATCGTACTTGAGGATGAACTCGCCGAGCTGCTGGTTCCAGAAAGCTGCCGTGGACGGCTCGCGGTCCAGTCCCGCGGGCTCAGGCACGGTGTAGGCATAAAAGGCAGGGTCCGGAAAACGCCGGTCGCCCGGCCAGAATCCGCAACTGATCACTTCGTGCGAGTGGCCTTCGCGAGTGAGAGGATCGGCGTCCGCGGGGAGGCTCGCGTTGCGCCGGCCGTTGAATCGGCTCACGGCGAGGTCGAAAGAACCCCAGAAGAAATGCACCGGGCTGCACTTGCCGATGAATCGCGACCGGAATTGGCGGAAGATGCGATCGGCATTGATCAGAATGCGCCGGAAGCTCTCCACGTGACCCGCGTCGTAGGAGGCGTGATGCTGATCCTTGTCGAACGGGGTCTTGTCGTCGAATTCGTCGGGCGTGCGATGCAGATTGACTTCGATTCCCAGCCCGCGCAAACCCGCCATGTACTCGGCGTAGAAATCGGCGACAGATCGCGGGTAGAGGCCCGTGCTCCATTCACGGAACTCGCTGGTGCGTACCGCGAGCTTGTGCGCCAGAAAATCAAACTCCACCTCGAAGGTTTCAGGCCCAGCATGACGAAAAGGGATGGGCGGAGTCTGCAACCCGCGCGGCGTGACGTGGAGCGTGACGTTCCAGAAGTGATTCTCGAGCGGCGTGAGCGTCAGGCGCGTCTTGCCCACGATCTCGGTCCACATGTGCAGCGTGTCGCAGGTGCTCTCCCACTCGCGAAACGGAAGCGATGGCCACTCAGGCGAAATCAAGTTCCACCTCATCGATGTAGCACCAGCCCCAATCCTCGCCGGGCTCGAACGACTTGATGATGGGATGGTGGGTCGAATGGAAATGCTTTGTGGCGTGCTTGTTTTTCGACGAATCGCAACAGCCAACGTGCCCACAGGTCATGCAGAGCCGCAAATGCACCCAGGTGTCGCCGATCTTCAGGCAATCTTCACACCCGCGGGAGTGCGGCTTCACGTCGCGAATCTGATCGGTATGCGTACATTTGGCCATTTGGCTTCACTCCTTCACTCCCGCCCCTTGCTATTCTTACACCTTGCTACTTTTTGCCGTACTTGTCGAGCCACTTCAGCTCTTCCCGCACTTTGATCTTCCCGTGCCACGGATTCTTGTCAAGCGAGTGGCCTTCGCCGGGAAAGATCAGCAAGCTGGTGGGCACGCCTTGATTCAGGAGCGCGCGCTCCAGCAGATAGTCCTCGCCCACGTAAACGCGGATGTCGTCGGCGCCGCCGACCACGTGCGTGGGCGTGGTGACCTTGCCGAATTGCCAGATGGCGGCCTCGTCCTCATAATTCTTGCGCGTCTTCCAGGGCAGGCCGCCGAGAAAATAGGCGTCATCAAACGTCGTATCATCGTTGCCCCAATTCGCTACGTGCTCCACAGCTCCTGCGCCCGAGACGGCGGCTTTGAAGCGCGTGGTTTGGGTGATCAGCCAGTTGGCCATGTAGCCGCCGTAGCTGTAGCCGCCGACGGTAAGATGATCGGGATCGGCGATGCCGTCGTGCACAAGCTGATCGACGCCCTCGAGGATGTCTTTGCCCGGGCGTGACACGATCGGCCCGATGATGCCGAGCGCGAACTTGTCACCATAGCCGACCGAGCCGCGATAGTTTGGCTCGAACACCAGCCAACCGTCCGTGGCCGCGAGCGCCGCCCATTGATACCAGTCGGCCTCGAAGTGATTGCCGTCGGCGTCCTCGGGACCGCCGTGGATAAGAGTGAACATCGGCAGATGGCCGGCGCCGAACTTGCCCGGCGGATAGATCAGCATGCCTTCCACGGTGGTGCCGTCGTCGGCCTTCCAGCGATAGGGCTTGCCTTCGGGCAAGGCGCGCGTGGTGAAGAGCCGGTTGAACGCCGTAATAGGCTGGCCGTGGTCGATTTGATCGGCGCTCTGGGCGAGATAGACCTCGGCGGGCTGCTCAAGCGAGGAGTACACGAAAGCGATTCGCGGCGAGTGATCGGCGGCGGAAGGTTGCTCGTAGGTGCCGGCCCAACCGGCGCACGCTTTGAGGCCGGATGCGGGGTCGCGCTCCTCATAGAGTTGAACCTCGGTGCCCAGGCGGCCCGTTACGATCAGACTGCCGTCGGAGAGAACACTCGGACGCTCAACCGCCCCTTCGAACTTCGTGCCCCAGCGCGTGTGCGACGCGACCGGCGCACCACTCGCTGCCAAGGTGTCCGGCACTTCCACGGAATAGACGCGCTGCTGGGCGTCCTCGTAGCCGCCTTCCACCGATCCGTTCCCCACGTCAAAGAACACGCGGCGGCCGTCCCGCGACCACACCGGATGCTCGTAGATGGCCTGAGTGTGACTCAGCAGATGCACGGCGCCGGAGTGAAGATCGACCATGTCCAGGTTGTAAGCTTCCAGCATTTCCTGGCGCTCGGAGCGCGAGTCCGTGCTGAAGACCAAGCGGCGGCCGTCGGGCGAGGCCGCGAGCGCTTTGACGCGCCATGGCGACGTAGCGAGCGGCTGGGCCGCCGGCGGCGCAGCCGGTGACGCCGTGAGCCCCGTGACGGCTGCGGTCACATCAACGCTGAACAAGGCGTCGCCGCGCTCCGACTCGCGGAATTGAATCACGTCTTTCCATTCCTTCTTGTAGGCGTCTTCCTGCTCCTTCGACCAGGCCTCGCGCGTGGCGAAGTAAATCAGGCGGGAATCGGCGGACCAGGCGAACGCGTGAACATCTTCCTTACCGTGCGTCACCGGAAACGCCTCACCGCCGCCAGCCGAAATCACCCACACCTGAGTGGGCGGCTTGGCCTGCGCGTCGGGATCGTCATTCTCGTCGTCATCCCGGCCACTCTTGGCCCGCTTCTCAGGCGTGACCTCCGCAGCGTCGCCGCCGCGATCCGAGAGAAACGCGATCCAGCGGCCGTCAGGGGACCATTGCGGATCGGAGTCGTGTCCGCTGCTGGTGAGTGGAATCAAACTTCCGGAGCTTGGAGGGCCGCCGTCGCGGTACAGCCACAGGTCGTCGCGGAAGCGATTATGGTCCCAATCGGCGCGTGCCGTGCCAATCACCACGGCACGTCCGTCCGGCGAGATGCGAACAGTTTGGATTTCGACCGAGTTGAAGAACTCGTCGATCGTGAGTGGCGGCTTGTCTGCCGCCAGCCCAGGCGCTAAGCCTGAGATCGCCAGAAAGATGGCAGCGAGCAGAGCCGGCAGGATGCGCGCGGAAACCTTCGACCGAGGTGCACGCCGTGAAAGGGCATCAGGCATGAGTCAAGACTTTGGGTTCGCCGGGCTGATTCCGGAAGTGGGCCAGGCAAAGTCATGGAACTCGCCGGTGTGGTCGAACCCGCCGAGCGGAATCGGCTGCCGCGGCGCCACAGGCAGGCCGGCGCGGCGCACGGCCGCCAATACTTCTGCCTCGTGGATGCGCGAGGCGTCGTATTCGATCACCAGATCGTTGCCTTCGAAGTCGACGCGGCGGATGCCGTAGATCGTGGAAAGCGTAGCGGCCCGCTCGATTTCCTCACTGGTCAGGCTGCGAGTCAGACGATAACGCGTGTCCAGAAAAGTCATGGCGCGAATTGCCTCCAAAGGCAAAAGAATAGCACAGACGCCTTCCGCGCCAAGCCGGTGCGTGCACACGCCGGACCGTCGGTCATGCGGCCTCCGGGTTCGGGATCACCAGGCACAAGGCACCGGTCCCTCCACAGAAGTGGCACTTGGAGCCTGCCCAAGTCCCTTTGCCGTCGCATTCCTCGCACGCCGCCACCAGTCGAATCCCCCGACCGTCATCAGGCGGGAGTTTTTCGTGGTCCCGGACCACCTTCGCGCCGTGGTGGTTCAGCAGCCAGTGCACCAGCTTGTGCTCGATCAGCTCGCGATCCTGCGCGGCGAGCGCGCGCGATCGCTCCGGCCACCAGTGGCGAATGCATGTAAAACACACAAGCTCGCCGGCATCGAACAGATTGCCCGGCTCTGTGGCGCGAAACAGATTCCGGCAACAGGAGCACGCCTTCACCCCCAGCAACTCCAGCCCGGTCTTCAGGCGTGCGAGCTCGCGTTCGAGACGCGCCAGCGCGTCGCCGGTATCGTCTTCAGGGTGGCCAATCATCGCTTCCTCTGAGGGCCGCGCGCAAGCCCGCATCAATTGTCCGACGGCGGCGCGATTCTGGCAACCGTGGGTAGCGGCGGGTCGTGGTTCATTTGCTGTAGCGCCGGTGTCCTCACCGGCGATTTTCAGCTCGCGCACGCCGGTGGGGACACTGGAGCACGCCGGTGGGGACACTGGAGCACGCCGGTGAGGACACCGGCGCTACAGCAAATGAAACCGCTCCGAAGCCGCAAATCCGGGTAGAATCGCGATAGAGACTGCAGTCATGGCGGCGGCCGGTCAAATCCTGGACCACTATCGCATCGAAGAGAAGCTCGGCGAGGGCGCTTTCGGCGAGGTCTGGGGCGGCGTGGACGTCCGCCTGGACCGCAAAGTCGCGCTCAAAATCATGCGCGCCGGCACCGATGAGGACGCCGAGGCGTGGGGCCGGCTGCTCGAAGAAGCGCGCGCCGCTTCGGCGCTGAACCATCCCGGGATCTGCGCCACCCACGACATTGGAGAAGAAGACGGCGTCGGCTACATCGCTTTGGAGTACGTCGAGGGGCGGCCGCTCTCGGAGGTGGTGCGCGATGGACCGCTTCCGCCCGCGATCGCGGTATCGTACGGCATCGAAATAGCCGCGGCACTCGCCCACGCGCACGGTCGAGGCATTATTCATCGCGATCTCAAGGCGTCCAACGTGATGATCACGCCCGAAGGCCACACCAAGCTTCTCGACTTCGGTTTGGCCCGGCGATTGGACGCGCCCGCGATCGAGTCCCTGACGCAGTCCCGCCAATCGCTCGCCGAACTCGGCGATACGGCCGGCACGCTCTGTTACATGGCGCCGGAGCTGCTGCGCGGCAAAGCGGCGAGCGCCAAAAGCGATCTGTGGTCGCTCGGCGCTTTGTTCTTTGAGCTGCTCTGCGGACGCCTTCCCTTCCACGGTCAGACGCCATTCGAGTTGAGCATGGCCATTATGGTGGAGGATCCACCGCCGCTCGATCCGGGATTGCCCGAGCAACTGCGCGCTCTGGTGCGGAAGTGCCTGCAGAAAGACCCGTCGCAACGGCCGGCCGATGCCGGCGAGATCCAGGCTGTCCTTGAACAATCGAAGGCCACGCTCGCCTCGGCGGCGCGCGGTCGCACCACAGACCGCACTCGTTACTGGACAGCCGCGGCGGCGCTGATCGCGCTGTTCGCAGTCGCGGGATCGTCGTTCGCCTGGTGGCATCACCGTGCGAGCCATCGACCGGCTGCCGCCATAACCGTCGTGCACAATTCCCCGACTACCACTCCAATCATTCCGAGCGGCCAGGCTCCAAGCACGGCCTCGGCCTCCGGCAACGCTGGCTCGGGTCATCCGGCCAAGACATCTGCGGCGCCGCGGAGTCCCCTCAGCCACGGCCCCACAACCGGCAATCCCAACACGGACGTCTGGGTCAACCTGAAGACGGGCGTTTATCACTGCCCCGGCACGCGCTGGTACAAGAAGACGGCCAACGGCCGCCTGATCAAGCAGCGTCAGGCGGAGTTGGCGGGATACCATGCCGCGTCCAATCGAGCCTGCGAGTGAATGCGGATCACAAAGCATAAATCAGGTTCGCAGCGCCGTCTCCATCTCCATGCTTTGCTTGACAGCCACGTCTGGAGGGCGCTATGTTTGCCGCCGCGTCATAAGTGAAGCCACGAGTTCGATAGCCTATGACACGCGCTGTGCTGGTAGCTGACCTCGGCGGGACCAAGATCGCCGTGGCTCGCGTCGAGGAGACGGGCGGGATAGCGCATCGCCTCAGTGCTCCCACGCCGCCTGAAGGCGGCCTCGCGGTTGTGGACGCTTTAACCATTCTCCTGCGGAACCTGCCGTTGAGCGGCGTCTACGCTTTGGGCATCGACGTTCCTGGTCTGGCCGCCGCGGACGGAACCGTCTGGGCGCCGAACATCCGCGGCTGGGAACGCATGCCTCTCAGCCGGATGCTGAGCCGCCGATTCCATCTGCCGGTGCTTGTCGAGAGCGATCGCAACGCCTTTGTGAGCGGCGAAGCCTGGCTGGGTTCGGCCCGCAAGTGCCGCGACGTGGTGTTCGTCGCCATCGGAACCGGTATCGGCGCTGGAATCATCAGCGGCGGACGGCTGATCCGCGGGCATCGCGAGTTGGCCGGCTGCCTCGGCTGGATGGCGATTCGCGATCGGTTTCGTCCCGAATACAAAGCCGTCGGTTGCCTGGAGTCGCACGCCGCTGGACCCGGTATCGCACGCGCGGCGCAGAGGGTTTTCCGCCGTCCCATGGATACTCGCGAGGTCGTGGCGCTGGCGCGAAGCGGAGATCCTAAGGCAACCAGGGTGATTCGCGAAGCAGGCCGCCACCTGGGTCTTGTTCTGGCCAACGTGGTGGACATGCTGAACCCCGAGATGATCGTGATCGGCGGCGGCGTGGCCGCAGCGGGAAACTTGCTGCTCGACCCTGCGCGCGCCGCGCTGAGGCAGTGGGCGCAGCCGCTCGCCGCCCGGCAAGTGCGAATTCGCCGCAGCCGCCTGGGATCGAATGCCGGCCTGCTCGGAATCGCAAGGCTGTGCTTCGATCGTTTCAATGAGAAAGGCGATCCGCTGTGACTCCGAAGAGTGGCAACGGCGCCGCCATTCATCGTACAGCGCTCGTCGCAACGGTGAATGCATGCATGTTCGTCTTCGGCGTAGTCCTGCTTCTGATGGGCTCGCTTCTCCCCACGCTCAAAGTGAGCAGCGCGCGAGCCGGGAGCCTGGGCTCGTTCCCTTTGATCGGAATTCTCGCGGCGACCATCCTGATCGGACCCATCCTCGACAAGGCAGGCGCCAAGCGGGCTCTCGCCGTGAGCCTGGCCCTGATCGCAGCGGCGCTCGTCATCATGCCGTCACTCCTGAGCTTCCCGGCCCTAGCCCTGGCGGCGCTGATCTATGGAGTTGGCGGCGGCGTCCTGAACACCGCCACCAACGCGCTGATCTCCAGCCTGAGCGCGTCGGGACGCGGCGCCGCCCTGAATCTGCTGGGCTTTTCATTCAGCCTCGGAGCAATCACAGCGCCTCTACTGATGTCTTTGCTGACCAGCCGCTTCCCGCCTTCGGTGGTGCTGCGGATTCTCGCCGTCGCGCCCGCTGCCGTGCTGATCGCCGTGCTGGCGCTGCGCTTTCCGCCGCCCGTGCTCTCGGGAACGCCGCTCCGCACCTTGCTCACGGTGTTGAACCATCCCCTGGTTTGGCTGACCGGCTTGCTGCTCTTCTTCGAGTCCGGCGACGAGAATTGCATGTTCGTCTGGGCCGGCCAAGTGGTGAAGGACGTGGCGCAAGTCGCTGCCGTCCATGCCGATCTGGCGCTGGTCGCGCTCAGCATCGCGCTCGGTGCCGGACGCCTTCTGGCGGCGCTGTGGCTCGAATGGCTCGGCAGCCGCAATGTCCTGCTGCTGTCTGCCGGCGTGACGATCGCGGGCGTTGTGGTGGCGCGCTCCCACGAGTCCTTCCACGTGATGGCCGCCGGATTTACCGTCATCGGCCTCGGTATGTCCGCCACCTTTCCCACGGCTCTCGGCGTACTCGGAGACCGGTTTCCGAACCAGACCGGAACCGTGTTCGGAGCGGTCATGGCGATCGCGCTGGCCGGCGGATCGTCGGGACCGCTCCTCGGCGGTTGGCTCGCAAGCTCCAATCCGAAAAACGTTCTGCTGGTTCCGCTGGCCGCAGCCATAGCGATTGCGATTCTCACGCTGATCGTCTCGCCCCGGGCATCCCCTTCCTGACGCATCTGCAGTCCTTTGACGGCCATGCTACGGCGCCGGCAGCACCGGAAGCGCCGCCATGTTGACCGCGGACGGATCGTCGCGCAGCTTCACGTAGAGCACAGTGCCGTTCGGCCTCGGTACGCTCAAGCTTGAGGCCACGGAACCCACGGGGACGGGAATGTTCTTCGCGAACTGCGGGTCTGAAGCGACCGAATCAAGCAGAAACAGATTGCTGCCGCTCAGCGCGCACGGTTGATCGATCTTGTCCGGACAGCGCACTTCCTTAAGTGACGGCAGGCGTACCAGCGTGGCCAGCGGCTGCCAATCGCCGTCCGCTCCTGTGCCGTCGACAGCGCGGAACTGCAGCGGTCCAAACGCGGCCGGGCCGAACGCCTTGAGAGGCTCGAGCGTGGCGAGCACCGTCGCAGCGTCCTCGAGGGTTAGGGTTCCGTCCGCGACGGTGAGCAGTGCATGGAAAGACTCGTCCATGCTCGCGACCTCGATCTTTTCTGTTCGCGCGAACGACTTGGGCACGTCCGACTTCAGCACAAACGTGAGTTGTCCATCTTGGGGCAGCTCGTCGGCGTCACCCAACTGGATCGCTGAGGGTGTCGAGCTCAACTGCACTGCCTTGCTCAGGAGTGTCACCTTGGGCCGCGGCGCCTCCACGGCGCTCTGCACGTCCTGCACACGTCCATCCTTCAAGGTGACTTTCGCCGTGAGACTCTGACCGGCGGAAAGCGCGCCCGCTGCAGCCGCGGGGGCCGAAAGAGCCAGCGCGTCTTTGTCGTCCTGATGCTTCAAGCCCGCCGGAGCGAAGTTCACTCCATCCAACTGCAGACTGGCGACCTCGTCGAGACGAGTTCCGGTCAGCACGCCTTGAGCGTCTCCGGCGTGAATCGCAAAGGCGTCCAGGTGGCCTTCCTCGGAATAAGCCTGGAGCGCGATCTTGGCCGGATCCGGGTCGCCATACTCGTGCACGAGCAGCGTGATGGGACCTGCCTTTGCGCTCGCGAGAGCGACCTGCACCTGTAGTTTTGCAGGATCAAGAACCTTCCAAATGGTTGTGAGGTCGTGCCCGCCCGCGTCCTCCGTCGTGACCTTGTCGGCGCAGCAGGCGTCGTCGGACTCCAGATCGATCGTGTCTTCGCGGCCCACGACAAGGGAATGTTGATCGAGCGTCGGGATCGTCCAGGCAGCCGAGGGCTCACTCGCGCGCAGGTGAAAGCCCGGACCTTCGAAAGGCTTGGAACCCCAGAAGCCGCGCAGGACACCGGTAACTTCGGTATCGAGGTCGCCTGGCTTCGCGGCGCTGGCATCGATCACGAAGCCGCCTTGCGCCGCTTCGGCGGTCGCCGGCAGCTTGACCGTCTGGCCCGACTTCCCCGTAAGCTGAAGCGTGAATCCGTGCGCGTACCCGGTCGAGAAGACCAGCGGCGCGCCTTCCACCGGCAGGACCAGTTTTGGATTCTGCAGGCAATAGACCGCCTTCGGATCGACGGCCCGCAGCGGCGGCAACTGCGCGGATTCCACAGCGGGCAATCCGACCACGAGCACCGATTTTGGATTGCGAAACGACGGCGGACTGTTGAGCTTCAGGTTCAGTTCGTCGTTCTTGGGCAGGGCGAGCGCCGGAATGTACTGGTAAACTGCCGTGTGAATGTTGTCCATGATCTTCACCACATCCACAACCGCGCCCACATAGGCGCTGTAGTAGCCGCCGCCCGCCATCGGCGTGGATGCCACCGCGCTGATCAACTGCGCCGACGTCCCGCTGGTGAGCGCCGCCACCATCGACTGGCTCTGCGGGTCGTCCAGCACGAGATTGTCGGAGTCCGACATGAGGCACGTCGCCTGCTCCTCGACGGGTCTTTCGAAGCAGGACTCGTTCAGCTTGATCTGCAGGCTTCGGGCGAGCAGAGTAGAGCGCGCCTTCAGATCGGCGGCGTTCGTGTCCGACGTCTCGCGTACTTCCTTCAGGAACTCATCCAGCCGCGAGCGGTTGAGGGCGGCCTCGTTCAGATCCTGCGCCGCCCGCACGAACGCACCCGGTCGGCCTCGAACCGCGCCGCGCAGCGTGCCGAAGTCGCCGCCGGTCTGCGGGGCGAGAAACAGCAGCGCCTGCTGAGCGCCCGCCGGAACCGCGACTTCAGTGCCTTCCTGGCGCTCCTCTTTGGTCCAGGTTTCCACGCGCGTGAACCAGCCTTCGGGCGGAGGATTTGTGGTGCCTCGCAGGAAAGCCGCGATGAGGAGATATCGGACGGATTGGTTCTCGGGAAGATCGGCGTGCAGCCACAGCCGATCGCCTTCGAGCAGATTGGGCACTTCAGAAATCGGCAACTGCTTGCCGCCGCGGATGACTTTCACCTCGATCGGCGGTCCGGCGAGATCGAAGCCAGGCGAACTTGCGCGCGCCGAAGTGGTCGCGAAGGCCAGCACCAATGCTAAGCCCACAGTTTTGAGATAAGTTCCCATAAGACGATTTGATGCCGCTCGGCGCGGTTTTGCGGTATCGTCCTTCGAGCCAAGCGATCTGGGGGAGCGCCTTGGCGCGCCTCTTTGTGCCGCTTGGTTCCTCGTCGCCTGCGGCTCCTCGGAATGACGGGCGTGGGGCCTTTCAAACAGCATCCCCAGCGTCTTCGTCGCGCTCGTTACTCGTGAGTAAACTCCGCCTTTCGATCGCTGAACCCAAATTGACATCTCATTGATTATAAACGACATTCCCGTTCCGCTGGGGGCGCCCTTTGGGTATTTCGACTTTTCTCGAATTAGTGTCATCTCGCTGATTCCAAACGACATTCCCGTTTTCGGAACTTTGTAAACATTGTTCGCCATGTAGCCCCGTTTTACTGATTCTAAAGGACATTCCCGTTTCGTGCCTAGCCGACACATTCCCGGAATGTCGTTGATTCTAAACGAAAGTGCATTTTGATTCGTGGATGTTAGAGCGGGGGCGCTTTTGCGCGTTTTTTCGATTGTAGGTTGAGCTGTGTCGGCTAGAGCGACCGTTAACGGCCCGAGATTCAGAGGGTTGCGAAATTCGAAAAACTGAGGGTTTGCAAATACGGGCGCGTCCCTTAAGGTGCATTTTCCCAAAATCCCGCCATCTTTATGATTACTCATGGCATTCCGGCTTTGGAGGGGCGCTTTGGTCGTGTTTTTGGGGATGTTTTTCGTGGTGTAGGTCGATCTGCAGAGGCTAGAGCTGGCTTCGTCCGCTGCGAGGTTCCGGGCGGAGCGAGCGGAACCTCCGCGCACAGACATCATCAGCCTCCAGGCCCCAGCCGGCAGTGCCGATTGGCGGGCACTTGTAGTGAAGGCTTCCTGCCTGCGGTACGGTCGAAGCGGCGCAGAACCATGATACGCTCCTCGATTGCTCAAGGGACGGTAACAAGCTGGCACATCGCAGCGTGTTTGTCAAGATATTTCTGAGCCCTGGATTGTAGGCTAGATCGCCGGAAGGCTTCTCGGGCTGCCGCGCCCGGATGAGAACGAACGTATGACGCTTTGGGGGAGTGGAATTTCCTCTGGCGCAGGCCCGGAGAAGAAGGCCCTGAGTCAGACGGCCCAACCCGCGTCAAAAGCCGGTTGCATTCTGGGGAATTGCGTGCTAGTTTGGTCGGCTTCAAGCGGGTAGGGCAAATTTCCGGCTGAAATCGCCGACAACGAGAAAAGGGGGGATGGGTGACAACCAAGCACATCCATCGGGCGCAGTCCGCGGTTATCTTCTGTGAACTGATGTTCTTCCTGGGCACTTGCGCGCCGCGCGCCGCGGCGCAGCTCGCTCCTGCACCGTTCATCGATCAACCGTTGGTGCCCTCGAGCGCTGTACCGGGCGGGGCGGCATTTACGCTTACCGTTAACGGCGCAGGCTTCTCACCGGGCTCGGTGGTGGAATGGAACGGACTGCCGCTGGTGACGCTGGTGATTTCCACCGGACAGCTCACTGCCCAAGTGCCCGCGTCGATGATCGCCATTGTGGGCACAGCTTCCGTGACGGTCTCGACTCCTGGCGCGCAAGACTCGAACGTGGTGTACTTCCCGATCGCGACCAGCGAGACCAAGCCAGGCTTTGGTTTCAACGATCTCACCGGCTACATCCAACCGCAGCAGCCGATTGCCGGAGATTTCAACAACGACGGCATACCGGATCTGGCCGTGCCCGTGAGCACCGGGTTTGACATCCTGCTGGGCAACGGCGACGGGACTTTTGGCACACCCATTCTCACGGCCACCTCGAACAGCGGACTGATTACGGTGGGCGATTTTAATGGCGACGGAAACTTGGACGTCATTTTCAACAGTGGCCCCTACTATCCCAACAGCATCCAGGTTTTTCTCGGCAATGGGGACGGCACTTTCATCGCGGGGAGCACTTACCTCAGCGTCGATTCAGAGAGTCCCATGTTTGCCGCCGACTTTAACGGAGACGGAAAGCTCGATTTCGGTGTCAGCTACTACTGTATCAGCTACCCCTATTCGTGCGGCCTTGCTGTCTTTCTCGGGAACGGCGATGGAACGTTTCAGGTCCCCACGATCGCCAACCAGGCAGGAAGTTTTGGAATACCGGCCGTAGGGGATTTTGACGGCGACGGCACGTTGGATCTCGCGATTCCGGGATACCCGGGAGTCGAGATACTGCTTGGGAATGGCGACGGTAGTTTTCAACCCCCCATAAGCTATTCGGTCGACGGCGGCTCTTTCAACTATGACATTGCGACCGCCGATTTCAACGGTGACGGCAAACTCGATCTGGCGGTGCCTGTGGAATTCAGCAACATCGTGGCTGTGCTCCTGGGCAATGGCAATGGCACCTTCCAGACGGAGACCGACTACGCAACAAATACCGAGCCCAATTACTTGAGCGTGGGCGATTTCAATGACGACGGCAAGCTCGACCTCGCCGTTCTGGACTCCAACTACGGCAACTCCCCCGGTTACTTGTCCCTGCTCCAGGGTAACGGTAACGGCACCTTTCAAACGCACGTGGATTTTCCGCTCGATCAAGGACCCGTGGGCCTGGTTTCCGCTGATTTCAACGGCGACGGACGGCTTGACCTGGCTGTCGCCGACGACTTCACCATTAATTACTCCAACTCGGGATCAGTTTCTGTACTGCTTCAGGGCGGCGTCGCGTTGACTCCGGGCAGCCTCTCATTCGGCGATCAGAACGTGGGCACCAGCAGCACAGCTCAGGCCGTTACGCTCGGAAACTACGGAACCTCGGCCCTGCCGATCAGCAGCATCGGCTTTGCGGGCCCGAATTCTGCGGACTTCACTCAGACGAACAACTGCGGCTCCAGCCTGGGCGCAGGAAAGACCTGCACCATCGATGTCACTTTCGCGCCCATCGAGACAGGGAACCTGACTGCCTCGTTGAGCGTGAGCGATAGCGGCCAGTTCAGCCCGCAGACAGTCAGCCTTACTGGCACTGGACAGGAGCCAACTGTTCAGATCGTTCCCTCCAGCCTGACTTTTGGTATGCAACTTATCGGGACATTGAGCCTTCCGCAGGGCGTAACGCTCAGCAACACCGGAACAGCTACTTTGAACATCAACAGCATCACGGCCAGCGCCGGCTTTATTGCCCAAAATAACTGCGGCTCCATGCTCTACACGCAAAGCTCGTGCTCGATCACGGTACAGTTTGATCCCACCCAGGCCGGGGTACAGACCGGCACCGTGTCGATCTCCGATAATGCGCCCGCGAGCCCGCAGACGATTTCGCTCGCGGGAACGGGCACCGCTGTGGAGGTCTCGCCCATCGGCGTTTACTTCGGCGCTTACATGGTCGGAACATCCAGCATGCCGGCAACGATAGCCCTTACCAATAAAGGCAGCACAGCGCTGACCATTAACAGCATCAGCCTTGGCGGAGCCAATCCAGGCGACTTCAGCCAAACGAACACCTGCGGGTCGAGCGTCGCTGCCGGCGCAAGCTGCAGCATCACGGCGACCTTCACGCCGACCGCGACGGGTCCAAGAGCGGCAACTGTTTCCATCAGCGATAGCGACGTCAGCAGTCCGCAATCGGTGGGCCTGAGCGGCACCGGGCTCGTTGCCGGGTCGAACGCTACGCTCTCTGTGACCAGTCTCAGTTTTTCGAATCAGAGGCTCAACTCGACAAGCACGACGCAAGACATCACGCTGAGCAACTATGGGACAGCGGCGCTGGCGATTACGAGCATTGCGAGCAGCAGCGCGGACTTCAGCCAAACGAATAACTGCGGGTCGAGCATAGTGGCAGGAGGCAGTTGTCTGATCGAGGTGAAGTTCAGTCCGAAGGGAATCGGCGCCACGTCGGGAACTCTGACGGTGACGGATAATGCTCCAACCAGCCCGCAGACTGTGGGCTTGTCAGGCAGCGGCTACTACTCGCTGGCTCAGAATCCCGGAGGCACGGTTGATTTCGACGGCGACGGGAAAGCGGATCTGGCCGTGTGGCAGCCGTCCACCGATCTATGGTCGGTCATGCTAAGCGCGGGCGGCACGCTCAGCGAATACGAGGGCTACACAGGGTATCTCGTCGTAAACGGCGATTACGACGGCGACGGCAAGGAAGACTTCGGCATGTGGGTGCCGCAGTCCGGCTCGTTTGAGGTTTTGGAAAGCAGTAACAACTATTCTCAAACTTGGTGGTACTTGGGAGAGCCTGGAGATGTTCCAATTGCCGGCGATTTTGATGGTGATGGTAAAACGGACTACGCTGTCTGGCGCCCCTCGAACGGGACCTGGTATGTGACGCTGAGCAGTACCGGCCAGCTGATCTCCCAGCCCTGGGGCATGGCCGGCGATGTGCCGGTTCCGGGAGACTACGACGGCGACGGCAAGGCCGATTACGCGATCTTCCGGCCCTCAAACGGAACCTGGTACGTGATCCTCAGCAGCACGGGCAAGACCGTGACCACGCCCTGGGGGTTGCCCGGCGACATTCCTGTCGAGGGCGACTATGACGATGACGGGAAGACAGACTACGCCATCTGGCGGCCGGATACCGGCACCTGGTGGATCATCCTGAGCAGCACGGGAAAGACCGTCAGCCAGGCCTGGGGCGAAAGCGGCGATATTCCTGTGGTCGGTGACTACAACGGCGACGGGAAGAACGATTATGCCGTCTTCAGGCCCTCGGACGCAACGTGGTATGTCTCCTACTCGAGTGGCGGGACCAAGACGACCGCCTGGGGCGTGCTGGCAGATGTGTTGGGAAACCGCCTGCCGTCGATGTACTGGCGCGACAAGCATATTGCGAATTTCGACGGCGACCGCAAGGCCGACATCGCGGTGTTCCGGCCGTCGAATGGGACGTGGTATGTGATCGATAGCAGCACAGGCGACAGCACCTCGCAGGCGGCTGGGGAGAACGGCGACATCGTCGTACCCGGCGACTACGACGGCGACGGAAAAACCGATTACGCGGTCTGGCGGCCCTCAAATCAGACTTGGTACGTGACTTACAGCAGCTCAGGCTACACGGGCGAGCAGCAATGGGGCGCAAGCGGCGACATTCCTGTTCCCGGCGACTACGACGGCGACGGCAAGACCGACTTCGCCGTATTTCGGCCTTCGAACGGAACTTGGTACGTCATTCTCAGCAGCACCAACCAGCACATAAGCCAGGTCTGGGGCGTGAGCGGCGATATTCCGGTGCCCGGCGATTACGATGGCGATGGCAAGACCGATTACGCGATCTGGCGTCCATCGACGGGGACGTGGTGGGTGATCCTGAGCAGCACGGGCAAGACGGTGTCGCAGGTGTGGGGCATCAGTGGCGACATCCCCGTGCCGGGGGATTATGACGGCGACACGAAAACCGACTACACGGTGTTCCGTCCGTCGAACGGGACCTGGTACACGCTGCAGTCGAGCGACGGCAAGACGGTCATCACCCCGTTCGGAATGAGCGGCGACATTCCGGTGGCCAAGGACTACGACGGCGACGAGAAGACCGACATCGCGGTGTTCCGGCCCTCGAACGGGACGTGGTACATCCTGCAATCGAGCAACGGCAAGACGACCACGACTGTCTGGGGCGCCTCGACCGACGTGCCCGTGAATCTGCCCACGGGGCAGTGAAGTCCGGAAGATGAGGAGCGCTATGCCAGTGCAAGCCCGCTGGCAGGGCCTCAGGCCAGGCGCAGACTCTTCAAATAGCTGAAGCTCGTCTGGGCGGCTTCGAAGGGATCGCCGTCGCAGCGGTCCTGCTCGACGAAGATGTGCCGCACTCCGGCCTGCGGCGCGTGGGCGAAGATTCGCGCCCAGTCGATGCGTCCCTTGCCCGCCGGCGCGAACGGATTCGGACCGCTATCGTAGGGGAAGCTGGACGTGCTGGTCGGGAAGCCGGACTTGAAATCCTTGATGTGGAGCAGCGGAAATCGTCCGGGGTACTTTTCGAAGTACTTGACCGGGTCCTGGCCTGCATAGGTAGCCCAGAAGCAGTCCATCTCAAACTTCAGCAGGCTGGGATCGCAATTCTCAGCCATGATGTCGTAGCCGGTGGTCGAGCCGAGGGGCGCGAACTCGTGGAAGTGCGCGTGATAGCAGAACTGCAATCCGGCGCTCTGGGCGAGCTTTCCGCACTCGTTGAAGAGACCGGCGCGGCGCTTCCACGCGTCGGCGTCCATCACGGGATTGTCGCCGACCACGATGTAGTGGAATCCGTAAGGATGAACGTGGTCCAGCGTCTCCTTCCAGTCGTCGACGTCCTTCGGGGCGTCGGGATAAGTGCTCGGCGCAGTCAGATTCGCGTTGCGCAAGTAGCCCTTCAGCGTATCGGCCGCAATGTCGGTGGAGATTTCTACTTCGCGATAGCCAATCGCGCCGATCTTCTTCAGCGTTCCTGCGGGATCCTTCGCGTATTGATCGCGGACCGTGTAGACCTCAAGTCCGATCGGCTTCGGCCAGGCCAGTTGGCCCGCGGCCCACGACTTCGAAGCGATCATGGCCGCGCCCGCGCAAACGCCCTGAGCGGCTTTTTCGAGAAACTGGCGACGAGTTAGCATGGTTTGTCCTCGTATCAGCTTTGAGCCGTCAGCTATCAGCTATCAGCCGTCAGCGGCCAGCACTCCGCGGCGAGAGCAATGCTGAGAGCTGATGGCTGAAAGCTGACTGCTGATTGCTGACGCCTTCATTCTTTCGTGATCGTCTCATCCAGGTTCAGCATCACATTCGCAACCATCGTCCAGGCAGCCTGCTGCGCCGGATCGAGCGTGACCTTCTCGTATCCTTTGATCACCTTCGCTGCAGCCGCAGGATCGTTCTGGAAGCGAGCGAGTTCGAGATTATAGAACTGCATCAATCGGTCGAGTTCCTGCGAGGCAGGTTCGCGCGAGGTGCAGCGCCGGAATCCGTAGATCGCGCGCGCGGCAGGGTCGTTGCCGGCGGAGGCTTCGAGAGATTGATGGGGTCCGTGGCCCGGGCCGGAATCGAGAGCCGGCCCGTCATCGGGAGCGTCCTCCATCATTCTGCGCCCGAGCGCTTGAGCCGCCTCGAAGAATGCCGGATCATTGAGCGTAGTCAGCGCCTGCAAAGGCGTATTGGTGCGTACCCGGCGCAGCACGCAGAACTCGCGGCTGGGCGCGTCAAACGTGACCATGCTCGGGTAGGGCGCGGAGCGCCTCACGAAAGTGTAAAGCCCGCGGCGGTAGCGGTCCTCGCCCGTGCTCATCACCCACTTGTCGTCGTTATAGACGAGATCCCAGACGCCTTCAGGCTGATAGGGGAAGACGCTGGGACCGCCGACCTTGGGGCTCAGCAGGCCGCTGGCATCGAGGGCGATGTCGCGCACGTTCTCCGCTTCCACGCGGAAACGCGGACCGCGCGCCAGCAGCTTGTTGTACGGGTCGCGCTCCTCAAGCTGCGGCGTCACGTCTGACGACTGGCGGTAAGTGGCCGACGTTACCATCAGCCACAGGATTTTCTTCTGATCCCAGCCGTCGCTCATGAACTCCGTCGCCAGCCAGTCAAGCAGCTCGGGATGCGTGGGCGGATCGCCCTGGCTGCCGAAGTCCTCGCTGGTTTCCACAATGCCGTGTCCGAAAAGCGTCTCCCAGAAGCGATTTACCGTGACGCGCGCGGTGAGGGGATTGCCGTCGTCAACGAGCCATCGTGCGAGACCCAGCCGGTTCGGCAATTCATCTTCGGAGAGATGTCCGAGGGCGCTGGGCACGTCCGCGTAGACCTTGTCGGCGGGGCTCAGGAAGGCGCCGCGAATGTGAATGAACGTGGACGGACGCTCGTAGGATTGCTTCTCGCGCATCACCATGGCTGTGACGATGCCGAGATCGTCGAGCTGCTTCTTCAGCTTCGCGATCTGGTCGCGGTCCGGCTGGAGGAGCGGCGAGATGGTGCGATATGCCCCGGCCAGATCTTTCTTCTGGTCCTCTGTGCGTTGAGCCGGTGCTATCTCGACGATCGGTCGTACGTGCGCCGGAATCTGCGCGATGAACTTCGGGTCGGCGCTCGCGGTCACCGACAAGCGAAATCGTCCCAGGTTGCGCGAGGCGAATTTCATCTCGTGTTTGAGCCGGATGGTGAGTACGGTGCCGCCGTCGAATCCGAAAGGCTTATCCGCAACCAGCACCGCCTGGCGCGGCAAGGGAACGCGTGACCATGTGGGATCAATGGCCCAGCCGACCGGACCGTCCTTATTGCCTTTCAGCACGTTCTCGATTTCGTAACCGCTTTGTGACTCGTCGGCGATCGCCTCTTTGAACGTGATCTTCTGCGCCGCTGCCGCTCCGGTCGCCGGCTTCGCCTCCACCTGGAACGCGCTCAGGAAGAAATTGCCGTCCGGGTCGCGTCCCGGTCCGCCCTTGGGCAAGCTCGGATCAGGCAGGACTTCGATGCGGATGCCGGTGATTCCCGTGCGATCGGTATTCGCTGTCAACTGGTAGGTGTCAGCCTGCGGATTCTTGCCCGATGCCAGAATGGAACTGTCCTGGAGCAGCTTGAGCGTGGCGCCGCCTGCTGAGTTGTACTGGCTCGGGCGCAGGACGGTCCAATCAGCCTGAGCAGCCTTGAGCTTTGATTCCCACTCGGTCTGCGCCGCTTCGAGCCCGGGCGTGGAGGTGTTCAGCTTGGTTTCGAGATCCGCGATCTGCGCGCGTAGCTTCTTGCTCTGATCCCCCTGTGCGGGCGTGGGCAGCTCCAGCTTCGGTTCCTCCTCTTCGTTTTCGCCCTGCCCGAGATGCAGAATCTTGTAGTCGCTGTTGTCGAAAAAGGCGAGGAAGCGATAGTAGTCCTTTTGAGTGAAGGGATCGAATTTATGATTGTGGCACTGCGCGCAACCGAGAGTGACTCCGAGCCACACCGAGGCCGTGGTATTCACACGATCGATCAGCGAGTACCAGTGATACTCCTCGGGATCGATGCCGCCTTCGCGATTCAGCAGCGTGTTGCGATTGAAGCCGGTGGCGATAAGCTGTGCGTCGGTCGGATGCGGCAGCATGTCGCCGGCGATCTGCTCGATGGTGAATTCCTTGAAGCTCATGTCCTGATTCAAGGCGTTTATCACCCAGTCGCGGTACTCCCAGGCGGTGCGTCGCAAGTCTTTCTCATAGCCGTCCGTATCCGCATAGCGCGCGAGGTCGAGCCACGGACGCGCCCAGCGCTCGCCGTAGTGAGGCGACGCCAGCAGCCGATCGACCTGCTTCTCATAGGCGTTCGGACTCTTGTCCGCCAGAAATGAGTCGATTTCCGGAATGGTGGGCGGCAGCCCGATCAGGTCCAGGCTGACGCGGCGCAGCAGCGTTTCTCGATCCGCTTCGTGCGAGGGCGCAAGGCCTTCTTGCTCGAGCCGCGCCAATACGAATCGGTCGATGGGGTTGCGGCACCAGGCATCATCCTTGACTGCGGGCAGCGGCGGACGGACCGGCGCGGCATAGGCCCAGTGCTTCACGGGTGCAGTATGCGCGAGCGGCGCTGACGAGTCCGGGCCCGGCGCGCCAGCGTCGATCCAGTGGCGGATCAAGTCAAGCTGATCTTTGGGGAGCTGCGGGCCGCCATAGGGCATCTGCGGACGATCGAGCGCCAGCAGTCGCCGCATCAGGCGGCTCTTTTCGCTCGATCCCGGCACGACGACTTTGCCGGTCTCACTGCCGGCAAGAATCGCCTGAAGCGAATCGAGGCGGAGCCCGTTCTGCTGGATGTCCGGTCCGTGACACTGATAGCAGCGCGCCGCGAGGATCGGGCGAATCTCGGTTGCGAATGCCGGTGAACTGTTCGGAGATGGCCCCGTCATTCCCGGCGACACTCCAGCCCCGCTGTCATTCTGAGGAGCCGAAGGCGACGAAGAATCTGCTTTTCCTGCCCTCGCCGAGGCACTGGGGAAAGTGCCGTGATCGATCCAGGCGCGAATCAGGTTGATCTCGTAGTCGCGGAGCGGCTGCGCGCCCATGGGCATGCGTGGAGCATTAGTCGCGCCGAGCAGTCGCTTGACCAGCAGGCTGTCGCCGCTGTGTCCGGGAGCGATGGCCGTTCCGGACTGGCCGCCTTTCAGGATGCCGGCCTCGGAATCAAGCCGCAGTCCAGCCTGGGCAGTCTCGCTGCCATGACACTTCAGGCAGCTCGCCTTGAAGATCGGTTCGATATCGCGATTGAAGTCGGTGGAAGCGGGCGGCGTGGCCGGCAGGCTTTGGCCGAATCCCGATGAGGGCGCCAGGCTCAGGCTCGGACGAAAAGCAGCCAGGACAAAACCAGCAATCGCGACGGTGAGAATGACGCTCGCAAGCTGCGCAGGATGCCGATCCGCCTTGCGCTTCGGGTTGCCACCGGCGCGAGCCTTCATCCGTCTCCTGCCCCTTAGGTCTGTCGCCATGATACCGTCCCGCGTGCAATGGGTTCAAGGCTGCGCCCCTACGTCAAATTGACCCACTACGGCCCTTTCGGACCGGCTCGGGACGGCAGCGGCCAAACCCCGTGCTGCCGCAGCGCCCGGACAAGCGCCCGGCAGGCAGGCAGAAGCTCCGGATAACGGTTGCCGCGGCGGTCGAGGCCGTACAGGATCCTTTCCTCCAGCGTGGGACGCACTAGCGGAAAGACCCGGTACCGGACCACGTCCTCCCACTCATCGCCCAGCGGCCGCTCCGCCACGAAACCGTCCGGGCGGCCATGGTGGCTCAGCAGCACCGACAACACGCGGTCGGGGGTCCAGAAGCGGCGGCGCTGCACCCAGAACGTCAGGCCAAATCCCTGCCAGGGGCAGCGAACCTCAAGGCTTCCCATCCGGCAGCCGCCCGCCGGTGGATTCGCCTCCGCGGACGGCTCCCGAGCCCTCCCGAGCCGCTTCGGACGCCCTCCAACCGGCGCAGAGCCTCCAGGTACCACAGCGGATTTGCCTTTGAATCGAAAGGAGATTCCAGCTTTGTTCCGCTCGGCTTTCGAAATCCGCCAAATTGGCACCAGGCCTCGGCGGCCATGCGCTGGCAGTCGCGGTATCCGGCCAGATCCGAGGGCCCGAAAGCGCCGAGAAGGACAAATTGCAAGCGGCGGTAAAGGGCGGCGTCCGCCCAGCCGCCGGCGCGCAGCAGGCGCGGGTGCAGCCCGCGGGCGTGGCGCCCGTGCTTGAGGGCGTTCAGGGCCACGCGGGCCTTGCCGGCGACGCTGCGGGGTCCGGTGGACTTGCGGGCGTTGGCCCGGCGCGCGGCCAGCGACGCGGGAGTGAGAACGGGCGCGCGGCGCAGAGACATGGCACGCTCCGAAGGGGAAGAAACGAGCCTAGCACACTCGACCCGGTTTGTCAAGAGCTTTGTCGAGGCTCTTTATTGTAGGCTATTTAATCACATTTGCTCCTTGATTTGTCTAGCCGGGATTAGCCTACAGACTTGGGGAGGTCACATTCCATTGGGGTTGCGAGCCGGTCAACTCTTCAGTCAGCAAACCGCGATCAGGTAAGCCTTCCTGCACCCTCCTTGAATTCGAGCGCCGGCCGCAGCGAAGTTGTGGGTCCCCGCTTTTGACTCCACGGCAAATGTGGCATCAGCCCCGGGATGGCCACCCGGCTCTCGAACGCATTCGGCAGCACTCCGCTCGCGGCGGTGGCTTGCACAATGGTCTGATAGAATATCCTCGATGCCAAAATCACTGAGCGCTGAAGATGTTTTCCCGCTGGTTGACTGCCTGTCACCCCACGAGCGTCTCCGTCTGCTTCGGCTGATCAGTACAAGGCTCGCTGCAGCCGATCGAGATGCTTACCTTGTCGCGCCGCCGCAGGACGGGGAGTTCTCCACCAGCGAAGAGCCGCTGGCCTGGGATGCTGAGGGCTGGGAGGGTGTGGCTTGAACCGCGGCGAGATCCGCTGGTATACATTTCGACCGCCCGACAAGCGCCGCCCCGTTCTGATCCTGACCCGAAACGAAGTCATTGAGCGCTTGAATGAAATCATCGTCGTGCCGGTCACGCGCACCATCCGCGGATTATCAACCGAAGTGCTTCTTTCGCAGGGCGATGGAATGCCCGTTCTATGCACCCTGAACTTTGACCACATATCGCTCGCCCAACACGAGCGGATCGGGGCGGTGCTTTGCATGCTTCCGGAATCCAGGTGGCCCGAAGTGCGCCGGGCGCTTCTTGTCGCCTGCCCGCTTTGGAGACGAAGGCTAACCGCACGCGCCAGCGGCCAGCAGGCTGGCCTTGGCAAAGCGGCAGCTTGCCGCCGCTTTCCTCCCGCGAGCTTGCTCGCGGCTCTTCCACTAGCAATGATCTCGATTACGTGCCTTGTCCCGGCCAGCAAGCTGGCCTTGCCAAAGCGGCAGCAAGCTGCCGCACTCAAAAGCTTCGCTGAAAGGCCTCGCTCAAAAGCTTCGCTCCTCGTCCTGACGGTTGCATTATACTTTCCGCGGTCGCGCCTGCGCACCTGTAAGCTATGGGATCGCGTGATGCCGTGAACGAATTCGCCGCCTACCAGGAGAGCCGTCGCGGAGAGCTGTGGGGACTGCTGGGGGATTTGCCCTGGCAGCACCAGCCCGCGCCGCCGAAATTGATCCGCACCGAGAAACACGAGGGCTACACGCTCCAGCGGCTGGTGCTCGACCTGAACGGCGTCGAGCCGGTACCGGCACTGCTGCTCATCCCCGACCGCCGGCAGCATCCGGCCCCGGGACTACTCTTCATGCACTGGCACGCGGGAATGTATGATCTTGGCAAGGAGCAGTTGCTTCAGGGTGTCAGCGTGCAGCCCGCGTACGCGCCGGTTTGCGCCGAGAAGGGACTGGTGACGCTGGCGATCGATAGCTGGTGCTTCGGCGAGCGCAAGCACGAGCCCGACGGCCACGCCGGGGAAGAAGACGCATTCAAGCTGATGCTCTGGCGCGGGCAGGTGCTATGGGGAATGATGATGTTCGACGAGCTTCGCGCTCTCGATTTTCTCGCCCGCCATCCCGATATTGACTCGAGCCGCATCGGCGTGTTCGGAATGTCGATGGGCGCTACCAAGGCGTGGTGGTTGGGCGCGCTCGACCCGCGCGTCTCGGCGGTCATGGACGTCTGCTGCCTGACCGATTACGACTCGCTGATTGCCGCGCATGGGCTCAAAGGGCACGGCGTTTACTATTTCGCGCCCTCGCTGCTGAAACACTTCGACACCTTCGAGATCAACGAGCTGATCGTGCCGCGGCCGCACCTGAGCGTGAACGGCCGCCGCGACCCGCTCACGCCGCCCGCCGGGGTCGAGCGCGTTCGAGACAAGCTGCTGCCGCTCTACGCGCGCTACGGCCGTGCCGCCGATTGCCGCATCGAGCTGTTCGATTGCGCCCACGAGGAACTGCCGGAAATGCGGAGCGAAGTCCTCGCCTGGATGGATCGGTATCTGGTAGGGCAGGGGATCAGTGGGCGTTCCTGATTCCGACGTAGGGGCGGCCCTTGTGGCCGCCCTCACGATTGTGGGTTTTTTCACTTGGGCGGCCACAAGGGCCGCCCCTACGTCGAAATCAGGAGAGCACCTACCGCCTTGCTGGCTTGAAGTACGGATCGGGTTCCGGTATCGCGGCGCCGTCTTTGCGCGGATCGGAGGCGCCGAACTTCACGCCAGTGGATGAATCGAACATGACAGCCTGTCCGCCGCCCATCTCGGTTGAGTAGTCGCCGCACACTTCGAGGATATGCCCGCGCCCGCGGAGATCGTCCAGAATGGCAGCGGGCACGCGATCCTCGACCAACAGGTTGCATCCGCCCGTGGCGGGCTTGGTGAATCGCGGCGCTTCCATGGCGGCCTGGATGTTCATGCCGTAATCCACCATGTTTGAGACAAACTGCGCGTGGGCCTGCGCCTGATTGGGTCCGCCCATGATGCCGAAGCCGATGTGCACGTCCCCTTTTTCCATGAAGCCGGGAATGATGGTGTGAAACGGCCGCTTGTGAGGCGCAAGCACATCCGGATGATCGGGATCCAGACGAAACAACGCGCCGCGATTCTGCAGCATGAATCCGTAGCCGTCCACCACGACTCCCGATCCAAACGCCGAGTAAAGGCTCTGAATCAGCGAGACAATGTTGCCGTCGCGATCGATCGCCGACATATAGATGGTGTCATGGCCGAACTCGGTGGGATCACCGGGCGCGACGTCGCAGTGAGCCTGTTTGATGTCGATCGTGGAGGCACGCTCGGCCGCATAAGCCTTGGAGATAATCCCATCCACCGGCACTTTGACGAAACGCGGGTCGGCGTTGTAGCGATAGAGGTCGGCGTAGGCAAGCTTCTGTGCCTCGATCTTCACGTGAAAGGCGTCGGCACTATTGAATCCCCATTGCGGCAGCAGGAATTTCTCGAAAATATTCAGCATTTCGAGCGCCGCCATCCCCTGGCCGTTGGGCGGCAGTTCGTAGACCGTCCAGCCGCGGTAAGTGGTCGAAATCGGATCCACCCACTCAGGCTTGAAATCCGCCAGATCGGCCGCCGCCATCACGCCGCCGAGCTTCGTGGAAGTCTTGACGATGGCGCGGGCGATATCGCCGCGATAGAACGCGTCCGGGCCCTGCCGGGCGACCAGCTCCAGCGCATGGGCATACTCGGGATTGCGAAAGACTTCGCCAACCGCCGGTGCATGGCCATTGATCAGGAATACCTGGCGGGCGCCAGGATCGGTCGCAAGCTGCGGTTCCGCGACCTTCCAATAGGCATGGATGAACTCGGTGACCGGAAAGCCGTTCCGGGCGTAATAAATCGCCGGCTCGAAGATCTCGGCCCAGGGCAGACGTCCAAACTTGCTGTGCAGCGCCTTCCATCCGCGCACCGCACCGGGAACGGTCACCGAGTAGATGCCCGATTGCGGCATCTTGTCGAATCCCTTTTGCTTAAGCAGCTCCGGCGTCAGCTTCTCAGGCGCCCAGCCGCTCGCGTTGAGACCGGTGAGCTTCCCGGATTTCGCATCCCACTCGATGGCGAACAGGTCACCGCCCATGCCGTTCATCATGCATTCCACCACGCCCAACGTAGCGTTGGCCGCGATGGCTGCGTCCGCCGCCGAGCCGCCGCGCGCCAGGATCTGCGCGCCCGCCTGCGAGGCGAGCGTCTGGCTGGTCGCAACAATGCCCTCGCGGGTGATGGTCATGGACCGCGCCTGCGAGCGATCGAGCAGGTTGGCCGGACGCTGAGCGCGCAGAGGTAAAGCCAGGGCGAAGATCATGAGAAGTCCTTGGGTCAGGTTACGCGATGTTGGCATGATGCGAGAAGTTTACTGGGCGAGAAGCGGCAATGGCAAGTAAGAGGGCGGCATCGACGCCGCGATCACATGCGTACCTCGTTGCGAAGGTCCCGGATCGTCATACCGGCGGCCAGAAACTCGTCCCAAGTAATCGCGGTTCTTGTTCCCCATGTGGTCCTCACGAGAAATTGTCCCACCGCGGCCGAAGCGGCGCAACTCCTCATGCTAGACTTAAGAATGCGCAAATTGATGGTCCTTACTGCGGTGCTGCTCGCAACCGCGACTTTCGTCTCAGCACAACAGCCGTCTGAAGTTCCCTCGCATCCTGCATCGTCGGCTGCTGAAGCTCCGCAAACCGCTCCGCAAGTATCGGTTCAGGAAAATATCCAGTACGGTGAAGCGGGCGGCCAGAAGCTGCTGCTCGATGTGTATGAGCCCGCCGGCAGCACTGGCCAACTGCGTCCGGCGGTGGTCCTGATTCACGGCGGCGGATGGACCAGTTTCGACAAGAGCACCATGCACGGCATGGGCGAAGTGCTGGCGCGCGCCGGTTATGTGGTATTCTCGGCGGATTACCGCCTGTTCCACGACTCCGAGAACCGCTGGCCGGCGCAACTGGACGATGTGCAGCGCGCCGTCCGCTGGGTGCGAGCCAACGCCGCAAAATATCAGGTGAACGGCGACCGGATGGGCGCCTTCGGTCACTCCGCCGGGGCACAACTCGCGGCCCTGCTTGGGATGGAAGACACCCGCGATAACTCCGATCCCACGCTCGCCGAGTATTCGAGCCGCGTGCAGGCCGTGGTTGACGTGAGCGGGCCGAGCGATTTCACCACGAGTCACGATCCCGACGAGGACGCGTTCCTGGCGAGTTTCCTCGGCGCCAGTTACTCGGCGCATCCCGAAATCTGGCTTGACGCCTCGCCCGTATTTCACGTCTCGAAAACGGACGCGCCCTTTCTGATCGTCCACGGCACACGCGATGAGAACGTGCCCATCGCCCAGTCCGAGGAACTGGCGGACCGGCTCAAGCAGGCAGGCGTGCCCGTCACTTTCCTCAAGGTTGACGACGTCCACACCTTCCAAACTCCCCAAGCTCGCCTGCGCCTGGCCCTCGCGACGCTCGAATTCTTCAATCGCTATTTGAAAGCGAAGTGATCTTGCGGCCCCACCGCACTTGAAGCGCAGGTCGCCAGAGAGGACAATGGGGCATGAGCAAACCGACTATGGCAGCAAGCAGCGTTAGCATCATGCGGCCGGAACCTTCCGAGCACGCACCCTACTACGGCAAGTACATCGCCCTGGTCCCCGACGGCGATATCCTGCGCACGCTGGAGGTTCAGGGCCGCGAGACCGCGCAACTTCTGGCCGGCCTCAGCGAATCGCAGGCGTCGTATCGGTACGCTCCGGACAAATGGAGTGTGAAGGAAGTGATCGGCCACCTCGCGGATTCGGAGCGCGTCTTCGCCTATCGCGCGCTGCGGATTGCGCGCGCCGATCGGACGCCTATCGAAGGATTCGAGCAGGACGACTACGTCCGCGCCGCCCAGTTTGACCGGCTCTCCGTTGCGAACCTCGCCGCCGAGTTCTCCGCCGTCCGCCAGGCCACGCTCCGTCTGTTCGAGAGCCTGTCACCCGACGCCTGGACACGCCGCGGAGTCGCGAACCAGAACGAAGTCTCGGTGCGCGCCCTGGCCTACATGATCGCCGGGCACGAACTGCATCATCGACAGGGGCTGAGAGAGAAATACCGGGCGTAGAAGTCAGAAGTCACAAAATCAGAAGTCAGAAGACCCCACGCCGGCAGGGTTTCTGACTCCTGCCTTCCGACTTCTAGTTTTCTTGCGGCGGCTCCGCCTTCGGATGCGTCTGCTCCCTCATTTCTCGCCGCATGTGATCGGGATCGTCCAAAGGCTCGGAAGGCGGCGCTCCAGGGGTGACCGGCTCGAGTCCCCTCTCGACGATCTTGGCGGGATCGAAGACTCGGGCGTCTGGTTCGAGCGCTTCGTATGGCGTGAAGTCGGGCTTGTCCGTGAACGAGTCCGAGAGGTCAGTCGCGGCCGCGTCATACTGGTTCAGGTAAGGCAGACCGAGAATCAGGTCAAAGGTCTTCAGGATGCTGGCCATGCTCGTGTGGACATGCGATACGCCGCGCCGCGAATACGGGCTGATCACCAGCAGCACGCTGCGATGCGCGTCCACGTGATCGGTCCCGGACTGCGCATCATCCTCGGTCACGAAGATTGCGGTATCCTTCCAGAACTTACTGTGCGAGACCAGGTCCACTAGTTTGCCGAGCGCGAGGTCGTTGTCCGCGACGTAAGACGCGCGATAAGGGTAGCCGTCGGCAGGCCGCGGATCGGCGGTGTGGTCGTTGGGCAGCCAGATGAACATAAACTGCGGAAAAGGCTCGCGGCCGCTCGCGTAGCGCTCGTCCCACTCCTTTTTGAACTGCTGGAAGCGGTATTGGTCCGAGATATTCGTGTTGAACGTGGGATAGGTGTGCGAGGTGTTCTCAAACAGCGGCTCCGGCATCGGCATGTTGACTACTTCGCGCACGCCCGTCGGTTCGAGATCAGCCTCCTCGTCGTCGTTCGCCGTTTCGAGTCCTTCACCGTAATTACGGAACGTGATGTTGTGCCGCGCCAGATTCTCCCACAACGAGCCGGCTTCGAGATACGTTTCGGGCCAGGGATGCGTGGAGCCGATCTCGATTCTTCCGGGCGCTTCAGGATCGAACTTGAAATCGAATTGGCCCCCATAAGCCGCGGGCCAGCCTGTCTCTAGCACTTCATTTGGGTAATTGTCCACCAGCCAGTGATGCCCGTCGACGGATACATCGGAATCGACGTAGAAGTTGTCACTGAGACCGAAGCGCTGCGCGAGCGCGTGATGATTGGGCGTAACCTTAGCATTCTGGATTGTGGGAAGATGCTCGGTCGCTTGCGCCGCCTGATCGCTGTCCTTTCCGTCGTTGCCATGCTCGGGCGACGGCGCCACAGTGCTGTCCATGCCGTAAACGGCAAGGGACGGTTCGCCGTTCACCTTGTCCGGGCCCAATTGCGCCACGTCGCCGAAGATCTGGTCGAAAGTGCGATTCTCCTTGACGATGAAAATCACGTGATGGATGTGGCTGCTGGTTTTCAATTCACCCTTGCTCGAGTCCGGACGCTCGGCTGAGGGAATCGGAAAGCCTGCCGGCCTGATCGTCAGCCGCTCGGGAATGAATCCGTTGTTTTCGAGCACTTGATTCGTCTGGATCGCCAGCAAGTCTTTGTCAGGCACAGGCAGGATCTCGACCACGCCATGGGTGATATCACCGATGTACGTGCCTTCGGGTCCGGGATGGAAATTGGGCCCGCCGTTCGGCCCTGCGCCGAAGCCCTTGGCGTTCGCCACGTAGAGCGTGTTGCCGTCGGCGCTTACGGCAACGCGTGCCGGGAACCACGCTGTGGGAATATAGCCCTTCACCTCCAGGCGGCGGGTATCGATCACAGCAATGGCGTTGATTCCGGCGCAGGCCACGTACAAACGAGACTCGTCCGGGCTCAGCGCCATCCCGAAGGGCAGCACTCCGCGCAGATGCCGCACCGCGTCAGCAGGTTCGAGCACTAGCCGGTGCCGGACACGCAAGCCGTGCGCATCAATCTTGGCGATACTGTCCTGCGCGGCATTCGACACGAAGATCCATTCGCGGCCCGCCACGGCAGCGCCGGGACTGGCGCCGCCCACCGATTTCTCGCCGATCGGAATGCCGGTCGGCGTCTCGGCCAGCACGATCGGCCGGGCCTGGTCCGTGATGTTCAGGGTCCAGAGAGAATTGGATGCCCGTGTGTTGGGATCGCCAAGGCCCGGGATCTTGCGTCCCGCAACCGTCGCACCGTGTTCTGCCTCTTGGGATGGATAGCCGAAAGGTGGAAAGTCAATCCCAGTGTCTTTCTGATCGTTGGGATCAATGCCAGGGATGAGCGAGTAGCGGAACGTGCCCACATTCGACACATACGCGCGTTCGCCGTCGGGGGAAAGCGCGATACCGAAGGGCATCAGGCCGACCGCGGCCGTTGACGTGATCTTGCGCGAGGCCGTGTCGAACACGACCAGTCGAAAATGGGCGAAGTCGAGGACGAACAAGTGACGCCCGTCGGGTGAAAGCTTCATATCGCCGGTCAGGCTGTCGCGCGTGCTCACGCCGGGCTCACTCGGCGACGGGTCGTCCAGTGACAGTGTGCCGAGCCGCTGATGGGCGATCATATCGAAGATGCCCACGCGGCCGTTGTTGCCCTCGGAAACGTAGACGGTACGGTTGTCGGGCGCGATCGCCACGCCGAGGAACACGCTCTTCGGGTCTGCGTCCGAGGATTTTCCATCGGGCGGGATCTGCGCCACCGTTGGATGGCCGCTGCCGAGGTGGGTGATGATCGAGAGCGAGAACGGAGAAGTGCCGCTGTTGACGGTCACGAGCGTGGACCCGTCAGGCGAAAGCGCCATGCCATAAGGGTGTGGCGCCACACGAACGTAGACCCCGCGCGGCGTGACGCGGCGGCCATTGGGAAGGATCGTGGCCCCATCGGGCGCGATGCTCGTTGGCAGGACGCCGGCCGGCGCCGCAAGCTCGAACGTGTTGTATTCTACGACATCGCTACGCTCGGTCTGCGCGGGAGCGGACCCGGTCGATACGAAGGAGCCGGCGATAAGAATGGCAAGGACAGCTTGTGGAAGGCGCACGCGTCGATCCCCGTTCAACTGAGTTCAACATCGTAACATAACGATGTAAACTGTCGGTCCGCAGCGGAGCGTTGTGCGCCGGCGGTCGGAGGATGTGAATGTCACATGGGCAGCACGTGAAGAGCGCGAGCTTGGTCTGCGCAATGCTGGTCGGTTCAATCTTGATCGCGGGAGCAGGGCGCGCTGCGCAGAACCCGCAGGCATCGCTCGCTGAACGCATCCGCCAGGTCACGAGCCGGCCCGAGTTCAAGCATGCGACGTTCGGGATCGAGTTCTATTCGCTCGACCGGAAGAAGCCGGTCTTCGCGCTGAATCCCGAAGAGCTTTTCACGCCGGCCTCCACCACCAAGCTGCTGACCGAAGGCACGGCGCTGGCGTTACTCGGAGCCGACTTCCGCTTTCACACACGCGTTTACCGCACGGGCGAACTTGACTCGAACGGGGTGCTGCACGGCGACATCGTGCTGGTAGCGAGCGGCGACCCGAACCTTTCGGGCCGGATTCAGCCCGACGGAACACTGGCGTTCGAGAATGAAGACCACTGCTACGGCGGAAGCGTGGATACGCGCGCGGTGCCGGGTGATCCGCTGGCCGTGCTGCGCGAGATCGCGCGCCAGGTGGCCGCGCACGGGGTGAAGCGCGTCGACGGCCGCGCGCTCGTGGACGCCACTCTGTTTCCCGAGGGAGCGGCCGAACTCGGCACAGGAGCAGTGATCTCACCGGTCGTGGTCAATGACAATATTATTGACGTAATCGCGAGCCCGGGCGCCTCGGCCGGACAACCGGTGAAACTCAACATTTCGCCGGCAACCGTTTACGCGCAGTTCATCAATCAGGCCACCACCGGCGCACCAGACTCCACACCCGACATCTCGTTCTCCAAGGATTCTGCAGGGCCGGATGGCCGGCGGACGATCACCGTGACCGGCACCATGCCTTTAGGCAAGTCATCGATTCTCTTCAACTATGATGTGCCTCAGCCGACCGTCTTCGCCCAGATCGTCTTTGCAGAGGTCTTGAATGCCGAGCACGTCCAGGTGACGGGCGTCACAAATCCCGCTGCACCGGACTTCAAGACACTGGCCGCGTCATACGTACCGCAGAACCTGATCGCCGAGCACGTCTCGCCGCCCCTGTCGGAGGAGATCAAGGTAACGCTGAAGGTAAGCCAGAATCTGCACGCCAGCCTGATGCCGTATTTACTGGGCGCATTGCTGGCCAAGGGCAGTGCAGACCCGTCCGCGGCCGGATTCGACCGCGAGCGTCAGTGGCTTCAGCAGGCGGGGCTGGACCTCAGCCAGGCGTCGCAAGGCGATGGCGCCGGCGGTTCCGAGGCCGCGTTCTATACGCCGGACTTCATGGTTCATTATTTGGCCTACATGGCTCACCGGCCCGATTTCCCCGTCTTCTTTCGCGCGCTCCCGATTCTTGGGCGCGACGGCACGTTGTGGAATATCCAAACCTCATCACCAGCAGCCGGACAGGTTCACGCCAAGACTGGCACGTATACCGCCTACGATCCGCTCAATCGCAACGTGATGGTGACGGGAAAGGGTCTGGCGGGCTACTTCACGACTCCCGCGGGCGAGCACATGGCCTTCGCAGTTTATGCCAACCGCGTGGCGGTCCCGCAGCAGGATGACTCGGTGACGAACATCGTGGGTCAGGCAGTAGGCGAGATCGCCACCGACGGATATCTTGCCGCTGGGGCAGTGCCGGAACTGGCGTACGACGTGATACTCAAGGGTGGCCATGTGATCGACGGCACCGGGAATCCGTGGTTCGCGGCTGACGTGGGAATCCGGGACGATCGCATCGCGGCCATCGGCAAGCTGAACGCATCGCAGGCAAAGCGCGTCGTCGACGCGAGCGGTTTGGTGGTTGCGCCCGGCTTCATCGACATGCTAGGCCAGTCCGAGACCTCGCTCCTGATCGACAATCGCTCGCTGAGCAAGCTCTCGCAAGGCATCACCAGTGAGATCACCGGTGAAGGGCAGTCGATTGCGCCCCAAGATGAGCAGACGCTGCTGCCGCTGCAGCCTTTTCTCGATCACTATCACTTGAAGGTCGATTGGACGGACCTCGAAGGCTACTTTAGGAGACTCGAGCACGACGGGACACCGATTAACTTGGGAACCTACGTAGGCGCGGCTCAGGTCCGCGAGGCGGTCTTAGGCGATGTCGACCGGGCGCCTTCGCCGGCCGAGCTCGATCGCATGAAGGGCTTGGTTGAACAAGCCATGCAGCAGGGGGCGCTGGGACTCTCCACGGCGCTGATCTATCCGCCCGGCCAGTACGCGAAGACGGACGAACTTATCGCGCTCGCCAAGGTCGCGGCGCAGTATGGCGGAATCTACGCGACGCACATGCGCAGCGAAGGTCAGGGGGAAATCGCGGCGCTCGATGAAGCCTTCCGCATCGGGCGCGAAGCCGGGCTACCCGTGGAAATTTTTCACCTGAAGGTGAGCGGAAAGCCGCGCTGGGGTTCGATGCCGAAGATCGTGGCCCGCATTGAGGCGGAGCGCGCCGCCGGGTTCAATGTCGCGGCGGACATGTACCCTTACCTGGCGGGTTCCACGGCGCTCGCTTCCTGCCTGCCGCCCTGGGCCGCGGACGGCGGTCCGGACAAGCTTCTGGATCGCCTGCGTGATCCAGGCACGCGGCAGCGCATCAAGTCCGAGATGGCTTCGGATCACCCCGACTGGGAAAATCTCTACTACGACAGCGGCGGAGCGGCAGGTGTCCAGGTGTCCGGCGTCTTCAACAAGGATCTTCAGCAGTACGACGGCGAGACAATCGCCGAGATTGCCCGCCAACAACACAAGCAGCCGCTCGATGCGTTGTTCGATTTTGTGCTGGCCGACCACGCGCAGACGGGCGCGCTCTACTTTATGGCCAGCGAGCAGGACCTCGAGTACGGGTTGCGTCAGCCGTGGACCAGCATCGGCCTCGACGCGAACGAAATGTCGCTGGACGGTCCGCTCTTCGAAGCGCATACGCATCCGCGTGCCTTCGGATCCATGCCGCGCTTTCTGGGCTACTACGTCCGCGACCATCATCTGATGGACTTGGAGCAGGCAATCCGCAAGATCACGTCGTTGCCGGCCGACCGCGAGCACTTGTACCAACGCGGTCTTCTGCGCCCGGGCTTTTATGCGGACGTTACGGTGTTCGATCCGGGCGCTATTCAGGATACGGCGACCTACCAGCATCCGGCGTCGATCGCCCGCGGCGTGGAGTACGTATTTGTGAACGGCCAGCTCGAATTCGAGCAGGGACGGCTGACCGGTGCGACCGCGGGCCGCGTCCTGCGGGGACCGGCCTGGACGAAGCGGCCGAGCGACGAATAACCTGCGCTCGAATGCTCGTCGAGTGGTAGATTCGTTACGATGGCTCGCAGTCCTTGAGAGAATGCCTCCGGACGTGAGCGACATAGCATGAACATCAGGCGGGTCGGGATCACTTCCAAGCCGAACAAAGCCGAGGTCAGCGAGATCGTGCCGTCGTTGATAGGCTGGCTGCGGGAGCGCGGCATCGAGGTGCTTATCGACCAGGAGACGGCGAACACGCTGGGCAGCGCGAGTGGAGGAACAGGCCGGGCCCAACTCGGCGGCACGGTCGATTTGATCATCGTGCTGGGCGGCGACGGTACGTTCCTGGCGACGGCGCGCGCCCTCGAAGGCCGGCCGGTACCGATCCTCGCGGTGAACCTCGGCGGACTAGGCTTCCTCACGGTCGTGACGCGCGAAGAGATATACTCCGCGCTCGAGGCGGTGCTGGCTGGCCGATTCCGCGTCGAGTCGCGGGTGCAGCTCGAGGCTTCCGTAATCCGGGATGGCTTGCAGCTTGGACCATACGTCGCCCTGAATGACGTGGTGCTCAACAAAGGCGCGATCGCGCGCGTCCTCGATTTCGATGTGAAGGCCGATGAGCAGTTCATCTCCACTTACAAGGCCGACGGATTGATCGTCTCGACGCCCACGGGTTCGACCGCATATTCCCTGGCGGCAGGCGGACCTGTGATTGCGCCCAATGTGCGCGCCTTCATCATCACGCCCATCTGCGCCCACACGCTCACCAACCGCCCGATCGTGCTGCGCGACAGCGTGACCATCGAAGTTGCCGTCAAGACCGACGAATCCGTGTACGTGACCGTAGACGGGCAGGTGGCGATCGAAGTCTACGCCGGCGATCGCGTGCGCATGCACAAGGCCGCGTCCAGCGTGGAGATGATCCACGCCGTGGACAAGAGCTATTACGATGTCCTGCGGCAAAAACTGAAATGGGGTCAGAGGTAGGGCAGTTTTCAGCCAACACGTGCGAAACTGCGACGCGTCAGAGTTCCGCCGCCATCAACTCCTCCGCGACCTCGCGCCGCCTGATCAGACGCATCTTGCCTCCCTCGATCAGGACTTCGGCTGGCTTAGGACGGCTATTGTAGTTCGAGGCGAGCACGAACCCGTAGGCGCCGGAATCCAGCACCGCCAGCAGGTCGCCCGACTTGAACCCGGGAAGCAATCTGTCGCGAGCGAGAAAGTCACCGGTCTCGCACAGAGGGCCGACCACGTCCGCCGTGTTCCGCGAGCCATCGCGCCGTTCCAGCGGAAGAATCTCGTGATAGGACCCGTAGAGTGCGGGCCGCAGCAGGTCATTCATGCCACCATCAACCACGATGAATCGCTTCGATTCCGTCTCTTTCACGTAGAGCACACGCACGAGTAGAAGTCCGGCGTCGCCCACCACGGAGCGGCCGGGCTCAAGCAGCGGCCGAAAGCCCTCGTTGCGAAGTCTACGCTCAAGCCCCGCGAAGAAGCGGTCGAAGTCGAAGGGATGTTCGTCGCGATAATGGATGCCGAAGCCGCCGCCAAGGTCCAGATACTCGGTCGCGATGCCTTCGGAGCGCAGGTCGCGGGCGAGCGCGATCACCTCGTCCGCTGCTCGCAAAAAGGGATCAAGATCGAGGATCTGCGACCCGATGTGACAGGCCACGCCGCGTACCTCTAAGTGGGACGAGAGCGCGGCCCGCCAATAAAGCTCCAGGGCGTCGACTTTGGGCACGCCAAACTTGTGGATCGCTTGTCCGGTGGAAATGTACGGATGCGTGTCCGCTTCGACGTCAGGATTGATGCGGATCGAGACGGGTGCGCGCATGGCGCGATGGCGCGCGCGGCTCTCGACCACATCCAGCTCACTAGCCGACTCGACATTGAGCATGAGAACGCCGGCGGCCAGTGCCGCATCGATCTCATCGTTCGTCTTGCCGACTCCGGAGAAGACCACGCGTCCCGGCTCGGCACCGGCGCGAAGCACTCGCATGAGTTCGCCGCCGGAAACGATGTCGAATCCGGAACCCGATTCCGCGAGCAGCCTCAGGATGGCGAGGTTCGAGTTGGCCTTGACCGAATAGCAGGCATGACCGTTCAGTTTGCTGAGCGGCTCTGCGATGCTCCGAAAGTTCGCAAGGATGCGGGCACGGCTGTAGACGTACGTGGGCGTGCCGATCTCCTCCGCGACGCGCGCCAATTCCAAGTCCTCGCAGCAAAGCGCGTCCGCGCCGTAATAGAAGGCTCCAGGGTCCATCAGCGATAAACTCAGTCCCGGCAAGCACTCAGAGAGCGCGGATCAGCATCAGCGTCTGATCGTCGCGTGGAGGCTGACCGCGCTCGAAGCGGGCGATTTGTGTGAAAACAAGGTCGATGACCTGGGCCAACGGACGCTTGGCGTTCTCGCGGAACAGATTCTCCAGCCGGCGCATCCCGAATTCCACGTCGGAGCTGGCGGCCTCCACCAGGCCATCGGAAAACATCGCGAGCAAGTCTCCCTTTTCAAGCGTCACCGAAGTTTCCTGGTAATCCGTGTTCTCGAGCAACCCGAGCGGGACGCCTTCCGCGCGGATCGACTGGCTTCGCCCGCGCCGCACCAGAATGGGAAGCGGCATCCCGGAGTTGGCGAGGGTAACACGGCGGCTCTTGATGTCCCACACGGCATAGGTCAGCGTTATGAAATGACCCTCGATCTTGCGCTCCAGCAGCATCACGTTCAGACGGCGCAGCATCTCCGGCGGGGACAGGTGGCGCGGCGCCAGGCTTCTGAGGATGCCGCTTACCATGGCGCCGTAAAGCGCGGCGGGCGATCCTTTGCCGCTGACGTCCCCGATCACCAGAATGTGGCGGTCCTTGCCGTACTGCAGGAAATCGTACAGGTCGCCACCCAGTTCGCGCGCGGGCTGAAAGCGCGTCAGAACGTCGAGACCGGGAATGGACGGCTTCAGGCCTGGCATCAGGTGGAGCTGGATCTCACGCGCGCGGGCCAGGTCGCGTTCCAGCAAGGATTCGCTGCGCACCACGCGCTCATAGAGCCGGGCGTTCTCGATGGCCACGGCGATTTGGGGCGCCAGGGTGGAAAAGATCCGCACGTGCTCGTCGGTGAAATAGCCCAGCCGCGGGCTCTCCAGGTCGACCACGCCGATCACGCGGTCGCGAAAAATCAGCGGCACGGCCATCTCCGAGCGCGTTTCGGGATTGGTGGCGATGTAACGCGGGTCCTTGGACACGTCAGGCACCACCACGGTTTGCCGGCTCGCGCCGGCGGCGCCCACCACGCCCTGTCCGAACGCGACCTGGGGCTTTTCGGCCATCCGCTCGTCCTGCTTGATCGAGATCACGGTGTTGTAGTAGCGCGTACGATCGTCAGCCAGCAGAATGCCGAAGCGATGGTAGTTGATCAAGTGCTTCGTGAGCTGGCCGATCTTGCGCAGCAGGTCATTGAGCACCAGGACCGAGCTCAGCTCGCGGCTGATCTCGTTGAGCAGGTGCAGGGTGCGCGCCTGACGAAGGGATCGCCGGTAAAGACGCGCATTCTCGATGGAGGTGGCGATGCGTCCGGCGAGAAGCTCGAGGAGGCTCTGGTGGCGCTCGGTGAAGAAGTTCGGCCAAGGCGACTCGAGATCGATCACGCCCACCACCTTGCCCTTGGCCACCAACGGCACCGCAAGCTCGGAGCGGACCGCGGGCAGCGACGCGATGTAGCTCGGCTCCTTATGAACGTCATTCACCAGCATGGAGCGCGCCGTCGCCGCCACGCGGCCCACCACGCCTTGGCCCACCTTGATGCGCAGCCGCTGGACGGATTCCTCGGGATGGCCGATGCTGAAGCGGATGCTGAGTTCCTGCATCTTCTCGTTCAGGAGCAAAATGGCAAACACTTCGTAGTCGATGGCGCGCTTGATGAGCTCGGCGATCCGGCCCAGCAGCTCGTCGAGGTCAAGGGTGGAGTTGAGCTTTTCGCTGACTTCGAGTAGAAGGGTCAGCAGTTCCGTGGCTTCGAGAGGGCGCGCGGATGTGTGGGTGGCCTCAGGCATGGAGATTCGGCGCTCAGCCGTGGGTGGCAGCTTCGACTCAGTGGAGCTAATCCCGCCATCTTCTGCGTCTTTCGAGTCGGCGTCTAATTGAGTATTGTACCATACCCTGTTGGGCGCTTTGGCTTCCGGACTGCGAGCCGGGCAGGCGTACCGGCAGGGGGGTAGGCTACTGAATCCTGGCGCCTGCGCGCATTGCAACAGGTCGTGGTGTAGGCATCCTGCCTGCAATGCGCGGCGAGCGACCCTTCGCATGGTTATCCTGAGCTTCGACACAACCAGCGCGCACGGCGGGGCCGGTCTTTACCGCGACTTCGAAAGGCTGGGAGAGTTGCGCGCGGATGGAAAGGGGAACTATTCTGTGCAGCTCTTCGAGATGGCGAATCGCCTGCTGGCGGCAGCCGATTTGAAATTGACGGCCGTCGATCTCTTTGCGGTCGCCAACGGACCGGGCTCGTTCACCGGCATTCGCGTGGGGCTGGCGGCGGCTCACGGTTGGGCGCGAGCTCTCGAACGGCCGGTGCGGGGTGTCTCGGTGTTCGAGGCGATGGTCGCGCAGGCCAATCCGCCGGGCGGCCTCGCCGTGCCGTTGCTCGATGCTCGTCGCGGTGAATTCTACCTCGGCATTTTCAGCGACGCCGGGCAGGGCCGTTGGACGCAATCGGGCGACGGGCTGGTGCTCGATCCTGCTCGCATCGGGATGCTGGCCGGCGACCTGCGATCCAAGGATGGCGGCAGAACGACATTCATCGTCCGTGCGGAGGATGACGCTGCGCGTGATCTTGCCGTGGGGCTCTGTCTGGAACTCCAGCAGGGCGCGGCGTCGATCGTTGTGCCAGGTTTTCTGGCGGGCGCCATCGCTCGCGTGGCCTCGCAGGCTGCCCGCGAGGGTCGTCCGCAGCGGCCCGACGAACTCGATGCCTGCTACATCCGGCGCTCTGACGCCGAGTTGAACTGGCGGGAATGAATGGAGCCAAACACCGTCGTCATCCGCGACTTCAGACCGGCTGATGTGGCGGCAATTCTGGAAATCCAGCTCGCAGCGCCTGAGATGGCCCAGTGGAGGCCGGCAGATTATGAGAGGGTGAGCCGGAACCCGGGCGGAATTGTCCTGGTTGCAGAGCCGAGCGAGACGCTGAGTTCGATCGTCGGGTTTCTCGCCGCGATCGAGATCGGGACGGAAGCGGAGATTCAGAACGTTGCGGTGCGCGCGGACTACCGCCGCCGCGGTATAGCGCGCGCGCTGCTCGCGGAAGGCCACCGCCGGCTCGCCGCTCGATCGGTGGCGAGCGTATTCCTCGAAGTAAGGCTGTCGAACCTTGCAGCCAGGACCCTTTACCGGAGCCTCGGCTACGCGGAATGCGGTCTGCGACGGCGCTACTATGCGAGCGACGGCGAAGACGCGCTCGTGCTGCGTTTGCAATTGCCGGTGGTGTGACGCTCTTGCGGTGCAGGCACTGCTTGTCGTGCAGGCATCCTGCCTGCGATAGAGCATCCAGACGGCCTGCAGGGTGAGCAAATCGCAGGCAGGATGCCTGCACCACAAGCAGGACTCGTGGTAAGATGCCTCCAATTGGAGGAGACTGCCATGGCCCATTACTCCAGACGCGAATTCCTGAAGACCAGCCTCGCCGCGGCGGCCATAGCCGGCGCGACTCCGCGCATTCTGCGTGCCGGACTGCCGCTGCCCGCGACGCGCGAAGCGGCCACCGACTGGGTGACGCTCGGCAAATCGGGCGTGAAGGTGACGCGCCTCGCTTTCGGCACCGGGACCTTCAGCGGGCAGGTGCAGCGCGATCTCGGGCAGGACCAATTCACGCGGCTCGTCCGCTACGCCTACGACCAAGGCATTCGCTTCTTTGAGACGGCGGAATCGTACGGCGACATGCACCGGATGCTGGGCATCGCGCTCCAGGGCCTTCCCCGTGACACCTACCGCCTGATGACGAAAGTGACAACGCGGTCGGGCGCGGATCCGCAGCAGAAGATCGACGAGCTGCGCAAGCTGGCCAACACCGATTATTTCGACATCGTTCTGCTGCACTGGCAGCACGAGCCCACGTGGCCCACGGACAGTCTGCGCTGGCAGGATGGCATTTCCGAAGCTCAGGCGAAACATGCGGTGCTGTCGCACGGCGCATCGGTCCATGGCCTTCCCGCCCTGCGCCGCTTTCCGGGGGACGACTGGCTGCAGGTGGCGATGATCCGGATGAATCATAAGGGCGTGCGCATGGACGCCGAGGATTACGCCACCGACGGATTGGGCGACGTGAGCGAGGTGGTCGGGTACGTGAAACAGGTCCGCAAGGAACGCATGGGGGTCATCAGCATGAAGCTGGTGGGCGAGGGCCAGTTCACAAGCCGGGAGGATCGCCAGGCCGCCATGCGATTCGCCTTCCGCAACGCAGGCGTCGATTCGGTGACCGTCGGCTACAAGAACGCTGCCGAGATCGACGAGGCCATCGAGAATCTGAACCTGGCGCTTGCCTGACGGAGCGTTTTGGCCCTCGCATCGACAAAGCCTGCCTCCTCTCTCCTTCCTGGCAAACGAGCTTACGCCACGATATCCCTCTTCGCTTGCCTGCTGGCCGCGCCGCTGCTGGCTGGCGATCTCAATCCCGCGACGCTCGCCGCCTTCCGCGAGTATGAGACTCTCACCGAAGCGCGGATCGCGAAACAGCTGAGCGATCCGGGCGTGTTCCTCTACATCAACACGCTCCCGCTCGCGGAGCGCAGCCGCGTGTATGCGTCGCTCAGGAGTGGCGAGATGTACATCGCTCCACTCACCACGCTGGACCCTTCCGGCCACACCATTAGCGTGCCGCAGGGCCTGGTCCACCACTGGGTGGGCGCGGTCTTCATTCCGGGCGCGACTCTGGCCGGGACGCTCAAGGTGATGGAGGACTACGACCATAAGCAGGACGATTATCCCGAGGTGGTCCGCTCGCGCCTCCTGCATCGTGAGGGCGATCACTTCCAGGCTTTCATGCGCCTGCGGGAGCATCACGTGATCACGGTGACCGTTGACGCCGATTTCGATATCACGTTCATCCAGCCCGACGCGCAGCACTGCTTTGTGACATCCCGCTCCACGAGCGTCCGGCAGGTGGAAGACGCGGGCAAGCCCGGGGAGCGCGACCTGCCCGAGGGCCGGGGCGAGGGCTTCCTGTGGCAGCTTGATTCCTTCTGGCAGTATGTCGAGCAGGACGGTGGCGTCTACGTCGAGTTGGAACCTGTTTCCCTCACACGCGACGTTCCAACCGGCCTCGGTTGGATGATCAAGCCGTTCATCACCAGCGTCCCGAGGGAGTCGCTTGAGAGCACGCTGGAATCCACGCGGAAAGCGGTGCTCAAGAAGCGCTAGACGGCGCCGCGCATGGTTTCTACGGTCTTTCCGTACATGTACCTCATAAGTCGCTTGCAGCGCCACCACGACCGCAGTTAAATCGCCGTTTCGATTTCCGGCCGAGGCGATTGATGTAATCCAGCGTGATCTGCGTAATCTGCATAATCCGCATAATCCGCGGACCGAGGTTGGATACTTGATGGCGCAATCTGCGAGTGGCAAAATGCAATCCGTGACCGCGATACTATTCGGGAGGCGCTGACATGTTCAGAAAAGACCTGGCCTACGCCTGGCGGACCTTGAGAAAGAGTCCGGTATTTGCGCTGACCGCTGCCATCACTTTAGCCCTCGGCATCGGCGCAAGCACCGCGATCTTCAGCGTGACGGACGCCGTGCTGTTGCGGCCGCTGCCCTACCCGGACCCGGACCGGCTGGTGCTGGCATGTTCCGACATGACCCGCCGCCACGTCCGCGATTTTCCTTTCTCCAACGCCGATTTCATCGATTTGCGGAATGGCTCGAAGCGCTTCCTTGAGGATGTGGCGGGGATTAATTCCGGGCGCGGCCTTTTGCCGCGGAAAGATGGCACATCCGAACAGGTGGTCTTTGCCGGCATCACACCGAATTTCATGCATCTGCTCGGCGGGCGGATCCTGGTGGGGCGCGACTTTACAGACTCCGACGGCGCGCCGCAGCCGCCACCGCCTCCCGGCGCCGCTCCGAATGCTGCAGGCGCAAACGCCGGCGGGGGCGAGGCGGCGCCACGGCTTCCCACATTCGCGATCCTGAGCTACGGCTATTGGCAGCGCCGCTATGGCGGCGACACATCGATCGTGGGGCATGATCTCATCAATGCGGGCAATGTCAGCTTGCAGATTGTCGGCGTACTGGCGCCGGGTTTCCAGCTCTACTTCCCGCCCAACCTGAGCGTGGAGCCATCGCCTGACATTTGGGTGGCGAACCGCCTCTCCTACGACGTTTCCCAGCGACTGAACGTCTCGCTCCAGGTGGTAGGCAGGCTGAAGCAAGGCGCGTCACTCGGCCAGGCCCAGTCCGAAGCGGACGCCGTGGCCGCACAGGATCGCCAGGCGGTTCCGATTCTTCAGACCGCAGGTTACCGCATCCGCCTCGAACCCATGAAGGCGTACCTCGTGACCGATGTTCGGCCCGCGATTCTGGCCCTGATGGGCGCTGTGGTCTTTCTGCTGCTGATTGCGTGCTCGAACGTGGCCAACCTGCTGCTCGTCCGCGCTTCGCTGCGCGAACGGGAGCTCGCGGTGCGGGCGGCCCTCGGCGGCAGTCGCTGGCGTCTGGTCCGGCAGATGCTTGCGGAGGCGCTGCTGCTGTCTGCCGTGGGGACGATTCTGGGCGTGGGCCTCGCCTGGGCCGGCATCCGCGAACTGCTCGCCATCGCGCCCGAGAACCTGCCGCGGCTTCAGTCGATCACCATCAATCCGGCAGTGCTCGCCTTCGCAGCGGCGGCCGGACTTCTGGCGACAGTCGTTTTCGGAATCGCGCCGGCGCTGCGCGCCTCGCGGCCCGACGTCATGAATGTGCTCCGGTCGAGCGCCCGCAATGCGGGACTCAGCGGCGGGTTATTGCGCAACGGGGTCGTGGTAGCGGAGGTCGCTCTCTGTTTCGTCCTGCTGATCGGTTCCGGCTTGATGATCCGCAGTTTTCTCGCGCTCGAGCGCATCAATCCAGGGTACGAGCCGAACGGGCTGCTGACGTTCAATGTGCTTGGCGTGTTTCAAGGCCGGCCGCAGCCCGCCCAACGCAGCGCACTGATGCGCCAAATCCAGGACAAGCTGCGCGGATTGCCAGGAGTTGAAAGCGTAGCCTCGTCGGCGCCGTTTCCGCTGGCAGGTGGCTTCAGTCCCATCCGGTGGGGCCTGGAGCCGGCACTCACCGATCCCAGCAAGTTCCAGGCGGCCGATCTTCAAATCGTGTCGCCCGGCTATTTCGAAACCTTGCGGACGCCGCTTCTGTGGGGACGCACATTCACCGATGCCGACAATGCGCCTGAGCGCAGGGTCGTAGTGGTGGATCAGGCCCTGGCCGCCAAGGCTTTCCCCAATGAGCCGGCGGTCGGCAAGCGAATCCTGATTCGCGTCAATACACCTGAGGCGGAGTGGGTGGAAATCATCGGAGTGGTCGGCCACCAGCGCGACAACTCGCTTGCCGAATCCGGCCGCGAGCAGGTTTACGTCAGCGATGGATTCCTGGGTTATGGCGTGGCGCAGACGTGGGCGCTGCGGACGGCCGGAGATCCCACAAGCCTCGTCGGTCCGGCGCGTGCGGCGCTCGCGCAGCTCGACTCCCGACTTCTCATCACCGAAATGCAGCCCATGCAGGATCTGGTGGAGAAGGCAGAGGCGCCCACGCGATTTTCGCTCTTGCTGATTGGCGTATTTGCCGTGATCGCGGCTCTGCTCGCCGGCGTCGGGCTGTATGGCGTGCTTTCAACCGTGGTGCGTCAACGCACGGCGGAAATCGGTGTGCGGATGGCAATGGGCGCGGTGCCGGGCAACATCTTCAAGCTGGTGATCGGGCAGGGACTGCGACTGAGCGCCGCCGGAATCGTGATCGGACTGCTCGCCGCCCTGGCCGCAACGCGCGTCCTGGCCAGCATGCTCGTGAACATCAAAGCCACGGACCCGCCCACTTACATTTTGATGGCGGTGCTCTTCATCATCATTGCAGCCCTGGCGTCGTGGATGCCCGCGCGCCGCGCGGCGGCGCTGGACCCAACGGTGGCGCTGCGCGAGGAGTGAAAAACCACCACAGTTTTGCTGCTGACGTTTTTATGACGCCCGCTTGACAGTACTTTTACCTCAACCCCTTCTTCTAACGCATCTCAAACTCCGGGCACATCTTGCCTCGGGAGGATGAGAATAATGAGTTCCAAGATGAAGTGTTCGTTGCTCGCGGTTGTTCTTGGCCTGGCAATGGGAGGCTCTGCTTTGGCGCAATATGGGGGAAGCCCGGGTGGAGGATCGACAGGGACCACGGGCGTTTACACCGCGCCCAAAGGCGGATACGGATCGAGCACCGGAATTGCAGTCGGCGCGGCCGCTGCCGCGGGAGCCGGGGTTGCAGTCGGATACCTGGTGCTGCGCAGCCACCGCACCGTAGTTGGCTGCGTTCAGCCGTCCACAGAGGGCGTCAAACTCATGAACGAAAAGGATCAGCGCACCTACGCGCTGCTGGCTTCGAACATCTCACTTAATCCCGGTGAACGAGTGGCGCTGCGGGGCAAGAAGTCGAAAGACGATTCCGGCAGGCCGACGTTTGACGTGGCAAAGCTCGTGAAGGACTACGGCGCCTGCAAGCAGTAGGACGTCGGTTGGTCAGTAACTCAGTTGTTCAGCACGTCAGTTTGTCGGCACCTCGGTTGCTCAGCCACGAAGTCCTGACTGACACTGACTGACACATCCTGAACAACTGACGTGCTGTAAAATCACTGCAGGAGAACACCTATGCTCCGAAAGCGAGTCAGAGTCGTGATCTTCCTTCTGGCCGGAACCCTGGTGACATGGGCCCTTATCCTCGGGCAGGAAAGCGCGCCCGCAGCCTCGCCAGGGGCCGCAATTCAGATGACAGCCAGGAGATACCGTTTCGATCCTGCCGTGGTCACGGTGAAGCAGGGCGATCGCGTGAAGTTGATCATAACTGCGGCTGACCACGATCACGGGTTCAAGGTGGCAGCCTACGGAATCGACCAGAAGCTTCCCAAAGGCGTGCCGACCACGGTGGAGTTCACTGCCGACAAGGCAGGCACATTTCCATTTGAGTGTTCGAACTTCTGTGGGCTAGGTCACTCCAAGATGAAGGGCAAGCTGATGGTTGAAGCGGCCTCCAGCGCGCCGCCATCGAATCCGTAGCTTGTCACTGGCATCGGGAAAAAGCCGCGGACCTGAGTCGCCGGTCCGCGGTTGTCGATTCCACCCCGAACCTGTTGTGCCAGGAATGGCAAGGACACCCTCTTATCCCTTCAGCTTTCTCAGCGGCAATCGCACCAGGCAATAAGCCAGAATCCCGAACGCGCCGAGCGACAGCCATCCGCCCCAGTTGTGGACGAAGCCGAACACATCGCGGCCCGTGACCACGTGCGTCAGCGACGGCACCCCTTCGATGAAGAGCACGGCCAGCAGGATGCCGGTGATGGCTTCGCCTGCGATGAATCCTGACGCCAGCAGCGTGCCGCGCTCCTCGAACTTGGCCTGCTGCTCCGGATCCAGCTTGCGGCGGCGCGCCGAGACGTCAGCCAGCCACTTGATGGCGCCGCCTACAAAGATTGCCGACGTGGTCTCGAGCGGCAGATACATGCCGACCGCGATCAGCATGGGCGACGGGGCCTCGATCATGATGAACCCGATGCCGAGCAGACAGCCCATCAGCAGCAGGCCCCAAGGCATCTGGCCGCCGACGATGCCTTGCGCGAGTTCCGCCATCAATCCCGCTTGCGGAGCGGGTAAAGCGCGTCCGCCGATGCCGCCGGTTGAGAGATTAGCCTCGTGCAGCGCGATGATCGGCAGCAGCAGGAAGAAGGAAACCGCGGTCACGCTGAAGATCTCCACCACTTCCATCTTCCAGGGTGTGCCCCCCAGCAGATACCCCGCTTTCAGGTCCTGAATCAGGCTGCCGGACACGCAGCAAGCACAGCAGACCACCGAGGCGACGCCCAGCACCGCCGCCACGCCGCCCAGTCCCTTGGCGCCGATGCCGATCATCACCATGGCCGCAACCACCAGGGCGCAGAGCGTGAGTCCGGAGACTGGCTGGTTGGATGATCCGACGAGGCCAACGAGATAGCCTCCGACCGCGCAGAGGAAGAATCCGGTGATGGTCATCACGATGGCGGCCACAATCGCGGCGCCCAAGCTTCCGGCGAAATGCTGATAGATGATCGTGATGGGAACGATCAGCCCGACGATGGCCGCGATGATCCACTTGATAGAGATGTCGATGTCGAGCCGCGTCTTTTTGATGATCTCCGTGCCATGAGTCTCGGCGGTCTCGAAGGCGCCGCGCACCGAGCGGATGATGGAATCGCGCATGCTCCAGAGCGTGTAGACGGTGCCCACCAGCATCGACCCGACGGCGATCGGGCGCACTACGTTGTACCAGACGGTGTAGGCCACGAGGTCCCAGGGTACGGGCGGCGCTCCCGGCGCGGCGCTGGCGCCGAGTCGCGCCGGCAGGTCGGGATCGATGAAGACCACCAGCGGAATCAGCAGCAGCCAGGCGAAGACGCCGCCGGAGAAGTTGATGGCGGCCAGGCGCGGTCCGATGATGTAGCCGATCCCGATCAGCGCCGGCGACGCCGACGGCGTGGTATAAGCGATGCCGCCCGTGTAGGTCACCTGCCCGAGCAGTTCCTTCTCATACCCGAAGTAGCTGATGACGGACTTGGGGAAGCGCACGAAGAACGAGACCGAATCCTTGAAGACCTGGAAGCCTTTGTCGTCCTTCAGAATTTGCAGGAATGCGCCGAGCCCGAGCGCGCCAAAGATGTACTTGGGAGCGTCGGCGGCGCCCTGTTGTCCCGCTTTGACGATTTCGGCGGCGGCGGTGCTCTCCGGAAAGGGCAGATCGTGTGATTCAACGCACAATGGGCGGCGCAGGATGATGATGAAGAAGACGCCCAGCAATCCGCCGGCGAGTAGAATCAGCGTGCCCACCCAGAAGTGCGTTCGCAGATCGGTCCAGAGGCGCTGGCCGCCGACGTTCACCATCATGAATGCCGGGATGGTGAAGATGGCGCCGGCAACCAGCGCCTCGCCGACCGACGCCGCGGTCCGCGTCAGGTTCTGCTCCAGCACGCCGCCGCGAAAGAACGGCAGCCGGAAGAGCGCGATGGCGATCACGGCGGCGGGGATCGTGGCAGCGACCGTCTGGCCGGCCTTCATGCCCAGATACGCATTGGCCGAGCCGAAGACCGCCGCCAGAATGATGCCCGTTAGCACTGCCTTCAGCGTAAACTCGGGCTCCTTGGAGTCGGCGGGTACGTAAGGCTTGAATTCGGGCAAGATGGACCTCCGACCGGCGCTCGCCGGGGCAAACCGGGAATCGAGAATCCGGCATTATACCCTGCGCAGCCGCGGCGGGCACGTCGCAGTTGTTCGCAGTTGTTCGGGCCGTCCGTGAGGGACGACGCCCATTCCGTTCTTGGCATCGAATTTGTCGAAAGTCAAAAGTGAAAGGTTGAACGAAGGTCCGGAACTTGCAAGTTTCAACTTTTGACGTTCGACTGTCTTCCTCATGCATCCCTTCATTCATCTCGGCTCCGTGACACTCGGCACCTACGGAACCATGGTGGCCGTGGCACTGGCCGTCGCCTTCCTGCTGCTGCACGCCGATTTGCGGCGTCGGAGGCTCAACGCGAGCGCCGAGAAGATCATTGCGATCACGGCGCTAGTGGGAATCATCGGCGCCAAGCTCTATCACCTGCTTGAAAGTCCCAGGGAGTTCTTCGCCAATCCCGAACCGCTGTTGCTGAGCTCTATCGGCTACGCCTGGTTCGGAGCCTTGATCGGCGGATTCATCGCTTTCCTGCTGCTCGCGCGCCATTACCGGATCAAGATCCTGGTCTCGCTCGATGCGGCGTCTCCCGCGGCCGCGGCCGGATACGGCATCGGCCGCATCGGGTGCCTGCTTTCCGGCGACGGTGACTATGGCAAGCCCACTTCCCTGCCTTGGGGCATGAGCTTTCCCCATGGCGTTGTCCCCACCACAGCGCGCGTTCATCCCACGCCGATTTACGAATTGCTCGGGGCGCTGGTGATTGCCTGGGTGCTGTGGCGGATCGGCAGCCGCGCGGTCAGCAGTGACGGTGCGATCGGTGCCGTGCGTCCGGCCGGAGAAGTGTTCGCCTGGTACCTGATCCTAACCGGCGTCGCCCGCTTCCTGGTGGAACTCATCCGAATCAACCCGCGCTCGTTCTTCGGGTTGACGAACGCCCAGGTAGCCAGCATCCTGTCAGTGGTTTCGGGCACGCTCCTGCTGTGGGCGATTTTTCGACATCGAAGCGCCGTCATTCCCGCTGGAATGACGGCGTCGGGGAGGTCGCGCAAATGATGCCACTGCCAGCCGCGCTTTGTGCTGGCGAGCACGGGCGCTTCATAGTATTTTGGAACTGAGGCGCCCGTAGCTCAGTTGGATAGAGCGGCAGACTTCGAATCTGTAGGTCGGGGGTTCGAGCCCCTCCGGGCGCGCCATTTGCGCGGTAGGCCAACTTACAACGCCCATGTCGCCTGAGAATTAAACAACGACTTGGGCCGCACGGCGAATCCAGACACTTTTCTTCCCCCGCGCACGGATCACAGTGAGGTAGCGACATTCTGGAGTAGCTTCTCCACCACGCACCGTCGCATCCAGGAAGGCGGATGGTCGCGGCAGGTCGCGGTGCGAGGCTTCCCGCTGTCCAAGGACATAGCAGCCGTGAACATGCGTCTGACCGCCGGTGGCGTTCGCGAACTGCATTGGCGGGCCTTCACAGCCCGGTCCTACCGACGCCCGGAATTGCGAACCTGTACGCGAGAAGACCACGGAGTGGCGTTTCGCTCTGTTGATGGGCCCGGAACCGGCAGACGAACTCCATACGCTACCGGGGTGAGTACTAGCAGTTGATCAAACTCGGGGAAACACGGAAGATGGTGACTTGAAGGTCGAACTTCTCAGGCATTCCGCCGGAGGAGGAGGTGAGACATGGTTCGCGACACGTTGGTCTGCCTGCTGGCGGGAGGCGCCGGCGAGCGCCTCTACCCACTCACTCGCGACCGGGCCAAGCCCGCGGTCCATTTTGGCGGCATCTACCGGATCATCGACATCACCCTGTCGAACTGCGTCAACTCGGGGCTGCGGCGCATTTTTGTGATCACGCAGTACAAGGCCCTGTCCCTGAATCGGCATCTGCGTGAGGGATGGTACATGCTCGCTCATGAGATGGGAGAGTTCGTCTCGGTGCTTCCGCCCATGAAGCGGGTGGGCGACACCTGGTATACCGGAACGGCCGATGCCATCTATCAGAACCTCTATTCGGTCGGTAGTGAGCCTTGCAAGTATGTTTTGATCCTTTCCGGCGACCACGTTTACAAGATGAATTACATGCGCATGCTGGAACGCCACGCGGACGCCGGCGCGGACGTCACCATCGGCACCCTCGAATTCGACCGCTCTGCGGCGTCGTCGTTCGGCGTGCTCGAGCTGGACACGAGCTTGCGGATCGTGGGCTGGCAGGAGAAGCCCGCCGATCCGAAACCCGCGCCAGGCAGGCCTGACAAGAGCCACGTCTCGATGGGCATCTACTGCTTCAACCGCGACCTGCTCATCGAGGCCATGCTGGCCGACGCCGACGATCCCAATTCCTCGCACGACTTCGGGCGCGACGTGGTGCCTAAGCTGATCGAGCACGGAAAGGTCTATGCCTATCCCTTTGTGGACGAGAACAAGAAGCAGGCTCAGTACTGGCGCGACGTGGGGACCATCGAGGCCTACTACGAGGCCAACATGGATCTGGTCTCGGTCAGCCCGGTCTTCAACTTGTACGATAAGGATTGGCCGCTGCGCACCTACCAGCGCCAGTATCCGCCCGCCAAGTTTGTGTTCGCCCAGGAAGGGAAGCGGGTGGGAACCGCGGTGGACTCGATTGTCTCCTCCGGTTGCATTGTCTCCGGAGGACGGGTGGCCAACTCAGTGCTCTCCTTCGACGTGCGTGTGAACAGCTATACCGATGTGGACGGCTGCATCATCTTTCCCCACGTCGACATCGGACGCTACTCGCGCGTCCGCCGGGCCATCATCGATCGCAACATCCATCTGCCCGAGGGTACCGTGATCGGATTCGACCTCGAGGAGGACCGCAAGAACTATCACGTCAGCGATAGCGGAATTGTGATCGTCGTGCCTGAACAGAGGATCTTCGAGGAACCGGAGTAGGGGATGGGAATTGGGGGTTGGGGATTGGGGTTTAGGGTCTAGTCCTGACGGAGATGGGCCGACCAAGTCAAGATCCACGAGGAACCGATGTTTACAGGAACCCAATTCGCCGATCCCTGACCTCTAACCCCTAAGCTAACCCCTAACCCCTGGCTCCGACCCCTGACCCCTTTCATTAGGTGATAGAATTGCGAGTTCTCAACTATTCCTCACAGGACGGTAATCCATGGCACAAATTGACCTGATTGTTGCGCGCGAGATTCTCGATTCGCGCGGTAATCCCACCGTGGAAGCGGACGTTCACTTGCGCGACGGCGCCTTCGGGCGCGCCGCCGTGCCTTCGGGCGCCTCCACCGGCGTTCATGAAGCACTGGAGCTGCGCGATGGCGACAAGCGGTATGGCGGCAAAGGCGTACGGCAGGCCATCGACAATATTAATACCTATATCGGACGCGAATTGGGCGGGCAGGAGGCGAGCGATCAGACTCAGATCGACGCCCACCTGATCGCGATTGACGGCACCCCCAACAAGAGCAAGCTGGGCGCGAACGCCATGCTGGCCGTCTCGATGGCCGTGTGCCGGGCCTCGGCTCGCTCCTCGCACACGCCGCTGTATCGATATCTCGGCGGCGTATCGGCGCGAACTTTGCCGGTGCCGATGATGAACATCCTCAATGGCGGCGTGCATGCCGACAACACCGTGGATTTCCAGGAATTCATGATCATGCCGGTGGGCGCGGAGAGCTTCTCCGAGGCGCTGCGCATGGGCGTGGAGACCTTCCACACCCTGAAGAAGGTGCTCAAGAGCGGCGGCTATTCGACCTCGGTTGGCGACGAGGGCGGGTTTGCGCCCGCTCTCAAGACGAATGAGGAGGCCATCGAGCTGATTCTCGAAGCTATCGAGCAGGCCGGCTATTCGCCTGGACAGGACGTCGCCCTGGCGCTCGATCCTGCTGCCAGCGAACTCTATGAAGATGGCCAGTACCTCTTCTTCAAGTCCGACAAATCGAAGAAATCGTCCAGTGACATGATCCAGATTTTCGCCGACTGGGTGCGACAGTATCCCATCATTTCGATCGAAGATGGCTTGGCGCAGGATGACTGGGAGGGTTGGAGAGAACTGACCGACGAGCTCGGCGCCAAGATCCAACTGGTGGGCGACGACATTTTCGTCACCAACATCGACCGTCTCGAGCGCGGCATCGAGGAGGGCGTGGCCAATTCGATTCTGATCAAGCTGAACCAGATCGGCACGGTGAGCGAGACCATCGCTGCCATCGACCTTGGGCGCCGCCACGGCTACACCTCGGTGGTTTCGCATCGCTCCGGCGAGACCGAAGACAGCTTCATCGCCGATTTCGCAGTCGGGTTGAGCACGGGGCAGATCAAAACCGGCTCCGCCAGCCGGTCCGACCGGATCGCGAAATACAACCAGTTGCTGCGGATCGAGGAGGAACTCGGTGAGGCTGCACATTTCCCGGGGCGGGCTGCAGTGAAGGTCGGGATTACGGGCCCCTAATCCCTGATCCCTAAACTCCGGCCTTGCCCTGTTTGGCAACCGCCTCCATCGCCGACTTTACCTTCTCGGGATCACCGAGGTAATAGCGGTTGAGAGGCTTGAGATCGTTATCCAGTTCATAGACCAGCGGCATGCCGGTCGGGACATTCAGCTCGGGAATCTCGGCGTCGGGGATGTTGTCGAGGTACTTGATGAGAGCGCGCAGGCTGTTGCCGTGCGCCGTTATCAGGACCCGGCTGCCCGAGCGCACCTCGGGCGCGATCACGTCGTTCCAGCAAGGCAAGAAGCGCGCCACGGTATCCTTGAGGCACTCGGTCAGCGGAAGCTGGCTCTTGGTCAGGTCCTTGTACCGCGGGTCGTGACCGGGATAACGCGGGTCCGACTCTTCCAGAGACGGCGGCCGGATGTCGTAACTGCGCCGCCAGACCTTTACTTGCTCCTCGCCATACGTGGCCGCCGTCTCCGCTTTATTCAAGCCCTGCAAAGCGCCATAGTGCCGCTCATTCAAGCGCCAGTCGCGTATAACGGGAATCCACATCAGGTCCATTTCATCGAGCGCCATCCAAAGCGTGCGGATGGCGCGCTTCAGCACGGAAGTGTATGCGACGTTGAAGCTGTACCCCTGCTGCTTCAGAACTCGGCCGGCGTCCTGAGCTTCCTGACGGCCTTGCTCCGACAGATCGACATCCGTCCAGCCGGTAAACAGGTTTTCCTTGTTCCAAAGGCTTTCACCGTGGCGCAGCAACACAACTCTGTACATAGTTTCCTCGGAGGTGCTCAACTGGCGATTCGGACGGCGTCCGTAGTGACCCGTGGGAGCCGTCAAAATACTACTCTAGCACTTCGGAAAGATCTGTTTGTCGGTCGCGGCGGTCCTCAGAACGTTTCTGGACTTCCCGGGTCCCGCGGATACCCCGAGGGGGGCGGGGCCTCCACGGGACACGGAAAGAGTCGTCCCCGGCCGGCGAAAGGGGGGATCGCCAGCCGGGCGATATGAGGCGCTCTGCGCCAACTGCAGCTTGCAGAACGCTGTCGTCAGCATAACAGAAGTATGTCGATTAGTCTAGTAATGTATTTTCGTTCCGCGGCCCTGCATCGATCCGCTTGGGGGCGGCCGGCGCCAGCGACGGCCGGTGCCACCGGCAGTCACAGATCACGAACCTGTCACGCCGGTGAGGTATTCACTAGCCCAGGCGACCGAAGTTGAGTTCTAATGACCGTGGACGCTTAGCGGCCGCTTGGGGGCCGGTCAAAAAAGAGGCACGTGAGCCCTGCGAGGCACGGCTCCTGGCGCCGGTTGGTTGTCCGAGGACGAGGAAGACGTCATGAATCCTGATCAAGCCACGTTAGACAGTTCGGCAGATTTGGGCCGAGAAAGTCGCGAAAATAGCGGCTCCGCGAGCACGAACGAGTCGCCGCGTGGCGGTCACGGCGCGGCGCCGCGACAGGGGCGCAAGGTGCAATCCCTGAATCCTGCCACGGGCCAGTTGCTGGCCGAGTTCGATGCCGCCGATGCCACGGAAGTGCAGGCTGCAGTGGCGGAAGCGCGCAAGGCGGCGCCGGGCTGGCGCAATCTCGGCCCGGGCGGCAGAGCGCGGCATCTGCTGCGTTTGAAGGAGGCGCTCTTCAAGCGCCGGCATGACGTGGCCGCGCTGATCACACGCGAGGCGGGTAAGCCGCGGTTGGAGGCCTTGCTGGCGGAGGTGCTGGTTGCGCTCGACGGTCTTGATTACCTCGCCGGTCACGGACCGTCATTCCTCGAGTCCGAGTCAGTGCCGCATCAGAACCTCGCCGTACGATTCAAGCGCGGACGGCTGGAATATGAGCCCTACGGCGTGATCGGGATCATCTCGCCTTCGAACTATCCCTTCAGTATTCCCATGAACCAGATCGGCGCGGCGCTGATCGCAGGAAACACCGTCGTGCTCAAGCCGTCGGAGTTCACGCCGCAGGCGGGTCTGGCCATTCACACGATTGCCGAGGAGGCGCATCTGCCGTCAGGCGTGCTCAATGTGGTCGTGGGCGATGCTGTCACGGGCGCCACGCTCGTGAGCTCGGCTATCGACAAGCTCGTCTTTACCGGCAGCGTCGCCACCGGCAAGCGGATCCAGGCCGAGGCTGCCGCGCGGCTGCTGCCCACCGTGCTCGAACTCGGCGGCAAGGACCCGGTGATCGTGTGCGCGGACGCCGATCTCGATCTTGCTTCAAGCGGCGTCGTCTGGGGCGCGTTCACCAACGCCGGTCAAGCCTGCCTTTCGGCGGAGCGTGTCTACGTGGTGCGCGAAGTGGTGGCGCGCTTTACCGAGTTGTGCGTGGAGAAGACGCGGCGACTCCGTGTTGGGGCCGGCGAAGACCCCGATACCGAGGTGGGCCCGCTGATTCGTGAGCGCCAGCTCAAAATCGTGGAGGATCACGTTGCCGAAGCCGTAGCGGCCGGCGCTGCCGCCCTGACCGGCGGGCGACGGGCGCACCCTGCCGGCCTCGACGGGTTTTTCTACGAGCCCACGGTCCTCGCCGGCGTTCATCACGGGATGCGGATCATGCGTGAAGAGACGTTCGGGCCCGTCCTGCCGATCATGACCGTCAGCAGCGAAGCCGAAGCTGTCCGTCTGGCCAATGACTCGCACTTTGGCCTCTCGGCTAGCATCTGGACGCGCGATCTCGGCCGCGGCGAGCGGCTGGCGCGGAGCCTCGAGTCCGGCTCCGTGATGGTGAATGACTGTTTGAGCTCATTCGGAATCGCCGAGGCGCCGCACGGCGGCTTCAAGCTGAGCGGCCTGGGCAGGACCCACTCCTGGGTTGGTCTGATGGAAATGGCTCGCGTAAAATACATCGATGTGGACCTGGTGCCGAAGCTGCCGAAGCTCTGGTGGTACGGCTACGGCGCCCTTGCGAGTCGGCTGATGGAGAACTTCGTGGATTTCCTGTTTGCGCCGGGATTCTGGTCACGATTGCGCGCCGGCCTCGGTGTCGCGGCTCGGGCGCCCGGACGGATTCGCGCGATGAGGAGACGTCATGAGTAGTTCAGCGCAACCCGCGCCTTTGCCGTCCACGGCAGCCAATCCTGTCATTGCCAGACAGAAGACGAGCTTGGCGATCCTGTCGGCCTGTGTGCTGGCGGTGTTCGTGTGGTCGGCTGTCCGGCCTCACGACTACTTCACCTGGTTTCTTGAGGTCCTGCCGGCGATTCTGGGCATCGGCATCCTGGTCGTTACTTACCGGCGCTTTCAGTTCACGACGCTGGTGTATTTCCTGGTGTCAATCCATGCCGCGATTCTGATGATCGGCGGCCACTATACGTATGCGGAGATGCCGGTCTTCAACTGGATTCGCGACGCATTTCACCTTACCCGCAACCACTACGATCGGCTCGGCCACTTTGCCCAGGGCTTCGTGCCCGCGATCATCACGCGCGAATTCCTGCTTCGGACCACGCCACTGAAACGAAGCAAGACCTTGATTTTCCTGGTGCTCTGCGTGTGCGAAGCCTTTAGCGCGCTCTATGAGCTGTTCGAATGGCGCACCGCGGTGGCTTTTGGCGCGTCTGCCGACGCTTTTCTTGGGACCCAGGGTGACCCTTGGGATACGCAGTGGGACATGACATTCTGTTTGTTTGGTGCCTCGGTAGCCTTGCTGACTTTGAGCCGGCTGCATGACAAGTATTTGGCTCGGATGCCGGTGGCGACGGCTTAAGGATGAATCGCGATCGGAGCATGGTCCAGGTGGACACGAGAAAAGACCTCATCTACGACTGGAACCAAGCCTCCGGACCCCAACTCCGCGTGGCGCGGCGTCCGCTGCTGAATGACGAGACCCTGCGCGACGGGCTGCAATCTCCCTCCGTAATCGATCCTTCGATCAGCAAGAAGATCGAGCTTCTGCACATGATGGAGGCGGTCGGGATTGACAGCCTGAACCTCGGACTGCCGGGCGCCGGGCCGCGAGCCAAGGCTGACGTGCAGGCGCTGGCCGGGGAAATTGTCGCCTCGAAGCTGCGCATCCGTCCCAACTGCGCCGCGCGCACGCTGGAATCCGACATCCGGCCGATCGCGGAGATCGTTCAGGCCACCGGCCTCGAGATCGAGGCGGCCACGTTTCTGGGGTCGAGTCCCATACGGCAATACACCGAGAACTGGACGCTCGATTTTCTGCTGCACACCACCGAGAAGGCTGTCCAATTCGCGCGCAGCCTGGGCCTGCCCGTGATGTACGTTACCGAAGACACCACTCGCGCCCGGCCCGAGGTGATCAAGAAGCTGTACACGACGGCCATCGAGTGCGGCGCGCGCGCCGTGGTGGTCTGCGACACGGTGGGCCACATCATGCCGCGCGGCGTGCACGCGCTGGTGCGATTCGTCTGCGAAGAAGTTGTCAAACCGACCGGCGAACAGGTTCGTGTGGATTGGCATGGCCATTGCGATCGCGGTCTCGCCGTGGCGAACTCTTTGATGGCCTTCGAAGCCGGCGCCGACCAGGTGCATGGAGCGGCGATCGGCATTGGTGAGCGCGTCGGGAACACGCCCATCGATCAAATGCTGGTAAACCTCAAGCTTATGGGCGCCCCCGGTTACGAGGAGCGCGACCTCACGCGGCTGAAGGACTACGTGCGCGCCGTCTCCGCGGCGGTGGGAGTCGGCATCCCCCCCAACTATCCCGTGTTCGGCTCCGACGCTTTCCGTACCGCTACCGGCGTCCACGCCGCGGCCGTCATCAAGGCTTACCGCAGGGATGATCAAGAACTGGCCAATCGCGTCTATTCGGGCGTGCCGTCGCACTGGTTCGGCCTCGAGCAGCAGATTGAGATCGGGCCGATGAGCGGGAAGTCAAACGTCGTGTTCTGGCTCGAGAGGCACGGCCTCGATGCCTCGTCCGATCGCGTGGAACGGATCTTTGCGCGCGCCAAGCACGCGGACCGGGTGCTCACGGAGCGCGAGATCCTCGACGTATGCACGGAACCCCTTCCAGAGAGCGTTAGTCCAAAGCGGACTTCCTGACGGCTGCCAGCTTGTCTTGTCTGGGCGCACTTGACATGTGCCCAACATGCAACTATGCTAGTCGCATGTCAGTGATGATCCAGATTCGAAATGTACCATCCACCCTCCATCGCCAGCTCAAATCCCGTGCGGCGTTGGAAGGCATGTCCCTTTCGGAGTATCTGCTCCGCGAGGCGCGCCGCGCGGTCGAGCGGCCCACGCCGGAAGAAATTCAGCAGCGACTCGCCACGCGTGAGCCGGTTCGATTGCGGGTCCCGCCCGCGGCTGCCGTCAGGGCCGAAAGGGAAGGACGTTGATCGTCGTGGACGCATCCGCGATCCTAGAAATCTTGCTGCAGACCCCTGCCGCCGGACTCGTGAGGAGACGCCTGTTCGGCTCCGGCGAAACGCTGCATGCGCCGCACCTCCTGGACGTGGAAGTTGCCCAGGTGCTGCGCCGATATGCTCGCTCGGGCGCGATCTCTGCACCGCGCGGCGCCGAGGCCATCGACGACCTCTTGGCTCTTCCGCTAAACCGCTATCCGCATGACGTTCTACTTCCTCGAATCTGGCAATTGCGCCACAATGTGAGCGCCTATGATGCCGCTTATCTCGCCCTGGCCGAAGCCTTGAGAGCTACGCTCGTTACTCGTGACCGGGCGCTTGCGTCGGCTCCGTGCGCAGCCCGAGTCGAGGTACTGTAGCGTACCTATTTCACGGCACGCGAACTTATTTTCTTGACAACATCTCGTGTACTCATGATATATTATAGCTTCAATTATAAGGGCAATTTATCCGCTCTGCGTTCGGCCGGTACGACTGGCCGGCGCTTGGAGGCTAATCATGTCCCTCCGCGAAGATCCCGCCCGCAGTTCCCATCACCCCGCTGCCAATCGTCTGAATGCCCTGAAATCCGTCGGCCCGCGCACCAAGGCGGGCAAATGTCTCTGTGTCCTGAATCTGCAATGGCGGAGGCTGGGGCCGGAAGTCCTGGAGCACGAACTGCGGGCTCGCGGCGAGGACCCCGGGAACTCTGCCGGTTGCAGCGTGACCCGGCGTGCAGGCGAGCATCGACTACAAATCGACCCCTCCCCCCTATAAATTTTGCACGTTTTTCGCAAAACGAAGCTAAGCAAGTCCTTTATCGTCAACGGAACAGGCCAAAAAAACGGGAGCTAAAACGAAGCTAAACGAAGCTACCGTTTCGAGGACACAGGCAGCAGGGGCGAAACAGCGCGCCGAGACCGGGAGGCAGCAAATATCTGGTCGACGCTTTAACGGCCGCGCTGAGGCCCCGACCTTTTCGGTGCGGAGAGCGATCCTGAGAACGGATTTCGAAGGCGGCGGGGAGGGGCCTCCCACCCCCCCCTAAAAAAATGGGAAACGAAGCCAACAAGTTCAATGGAATCAATAAATGTGTGTAAGAAGGTTAAAAAAAACGAACCCAAAAAGTACGGAAAATGAAACCAAATTGACAGAAACTGACGGAAAATGACGCGAAATGGCTCCGAATACATCTCGGAAGCTTGAATTATGGACGGAAAAATTTCGATTTCTGGGCTCGGCCGCAGACTTCCAAGGTCGTCAACAGGCCATCGCATCAGGAAGCGTGTTTGACATGAGCACAAACATGCAACTATTCTGGCTCGCATGTCACCCCATTGTGGTTGCGGGATACGGAAGCTGAGGATGAAGCGATTTTGGTGTAGCGCCGGTGTCCCCACCGGCGCGAATCGCTGAAAAACCGCCGGTGAGGACACCGGCGCTACAGCAAAAAGCAAAAAGGGAGGATTCCAGGTGATGCTACGGCTGAGGCTCTGCGCTTTTCTTTTGGCTATCGTTGCCGTAAGTCCGTCAGGCGCCCTTGCGGCCAACGGGTTACCCTGCGAGAGGCTGGCGCGTGTCGGTCTGCCGAACACGAAAATCACCCTCGCGCAGACTGTCGCTGCCGGGGCCTTTACGCCGCCGCCTTCGCCGATTCCGCCTATGGGTCCGCCGCCGAACTTCAAGGATGTGCCGGCGTTTTGCCGCGTGATATTGGACGCGTCGCCTGCACCGGATTCCGATATCAAGATCGAAGTCTGGATGCCCGCGGTCGACTGGAATCATAAGTTCCGCGGCCAGGGCAATGGCGGATTCGCGGGCATGATTGATTATCCTAGCCTCGCCGCCGCCGTGAAACAAGGTTACGCGACCGCCGCCACAGACACCGGCCATTCCGGCTCGCCGATCGACGCGGCCTGGGCGCTCGGTCATCCCGAAAAAGTGATCGACTTCGGAAATCGCGGCATTCACCAGATGACGCTGAACGCGAGGGGGATCATCGGCGCCTTCTATGGTGAAAATCCGGAGCACAACTACTTTGCCAGTTGTTCCGACGGCGGACGCGAAGCGCTGATGGAGGCCCAGCGCTTCCCCGACGATTACGAGGGCATTCTCGCCGGCGCGCCTGCGAATTTTTGGACGCATCTCCTGACGGCCGCGATGTACAACGTGGAAGCGACCACGCGGGATCCAGCCAGCTACATTCCCGCCGCCAAGGTTCCAACGATCGCCAAGGCAGTCGTGGACGCGTGTGACGCTGAGGATGGTGTCACAGACGGTGTGTTGAACGATCCGCGGCAGTGCCATTTCGATCCCGAGACCATCGCCTGCAAGGGCGCGGATTCCACGAGTTGTCTGACGGCCCCGCAGGTGACGGCACTAAAGGCCGTCTATGCCGGGCCGCACGATTCCGCGGGGCATCAGGTGTTCCCGGCCTACGAACCGGGCGGCGAAGATGGATTTGGCGGTTGGGGCCTGTGGATCACCGGTTCCAGCCCGACCACCAGTCTGATTTACTTTTTCGGGCACGGATTCTTTTCGGATATGGTGTACGGCCAGAAGGATTGGGACCCGAAGACCTTCACCGTGGACGGCGCTCTGAAGGCAGCGGACGCCAAAACGGAGTCGGCGCTCAACGCGACCGATCCCGACCTTTCGCCATTCAAGGAGCGCGGCGGCAAGCTGATCGTCTATCACGGTTGGAGCGACGCTGCCATTCCTCCTGAGAACGCCATCAACTACTACAACAGCGTGACGTCACGCATGGGGCAGGCAAGCGTCGAGTCTTTTATGCGGCTTTACATGATTCCGGGAATGCAGCACTGCGGCGGCGGTCCGGGAGCCAATTCTTTTGGCGAGGATGCCGAAGGACCGAAGGATTCCGAACACAACATCTACGTGGCTCTCGAACAATGGGTGGAGAAGAATGTCGCGCCCGCGACAATCATTGCGACGAAGTACGTGGATGATAATCCGGCGCATGGCGTCAAGATGACGCGTCCGCTGTGCCCATATCCGGAGATTGCGAAGTACAAGGGCACAGGCGACAGCAACGACGCGGGCAACTTCCTGTGCGTGAAGCCTTAGGCGAGAAGGGGTTCAAATAGTTGGAAGCTGCTCACACGCGACCGATGCCATCGACTTTGAGCTTGTTTCGCAGATTGAAAGGATCGAGCCCATTGCGATTGCTTGCAGCATTCGCGATCGCAAGCGGCTGAAGAGGGCTATGGCAAAGGACGCTGGAGAAAATTGCGTGGAGTCGCGCGAGTACGTTTAGCCGATGGTACGATTCATTCAGCGGAGGTTCATTGGTACGAGGCGCATGGGATTGGGAGGAAGGAACTGAAGCTCAAATTTCCCTTGCTTGATTGAAAATGAAAACGAAAGGCACGCGAACAATAGAATTCGGGCTCTGTATCAACAATCGCGGATACGCTGTCTCGCTTGAGATCGGCAAGTTATATGTGGTAGTGCCCGACGAGGAAGCCGCCAGTCATGGGTATATCCGTGTTGTCGATGAAAGCGGCGACGACTACGGCTACTCGGCAGAGCGTTCCTTCGTCCTGCAGCTTCCCCAGGCTGTGGCGCGCGCTCTGGCAAGCCGAAACGGCCGGACGGGCCGGTCGAATCGTGTCGCGGCCGCGCCGCGTGGCCGCGCTTTTCATCATCGTGCTCGAAGGAGCTGAATGTTCTGAGGTAGCTTCGGATGAAAATCGAAGTCTTCGAGATGGAGCGCTGGCAGAGCCAGTGGGAAAACGTCGTCGAGTACAACCTCGCTGAAAGCGGCGTCGATCCGCTGACCGTCGAGGAATTGCTGGGCGGGCCCGAGGCGGTTCAAGAGCTTGGACGCCGCCAGATGCTCTACAACCAGGGCAATGGCACGCTCGAGCTGCGGAACCTGATCAGCCACTTCTATCCGGGCGCCACGCGTGAGAACGTACTGGTCACGCACGGCACCTGCGAAGCGAACTACCTCGCGATTTGGCGGCTGGTGGAACCTGGCGACGACGTCGTGGTCATGCTCCCGAACTACATGCAGATTCCGGGCTTGGCGCGCGGATTCGGCGCGCGTGTCATGCCGTTCCGTCTACGTGAAGATCGTAGCTGGGCGCCTGATCTCGATGAATTGAATCGTGCGGTGACACCGCGGACCAAATTAATCGCGGTATGCAATCCAAACAATCCCACAGGCAGCGTGTTGAGTGAAGCCGCCATGGACGAAATCGTGTCAGTGGCGCGCCGCGCGGGCTCGTGGCTGCTGGCCGACGAGGTCTATCAGGGAGCGGAGCGATCGGGCCAGACGACGCCTTCGTTTTGGGGACGCTACGAAAAAGTGATCGTCAACAACGGGCTCTCCAAGGCTTACGGCCTGCCTGGATTGCGCATTGGCTGGACGGTGGCCCCCGCGGAGTTGATCTTCGAGCTTTGGTCGTACAAGGACTACACCACCATCGCCTCGAGCGTGCTCAGCGACCTGCTGGCCCGTCGCGCGCTCGATCCAGCCATGCGCGAGCGCATCTTTGCCCGCACGCGATCGATTCTCCAGCGCAATTACCCCCTGCTTGAAGAGTGGATCAACGGGCACGGGGCAGATTTTTCACTGGTGCCGCCCGCGGCGGGCGCCATCGCGTATCTGCGCTACCGCCACAGCATCAATTCGAGTCAACTGATGGAACGGTGTATCCGCGAGCAGAGCCTGCTGGTCGTCCCCGGCGATCACTTCGGGATGGACGGATTTATACGGCTGAATTATGGTGTGCCGCCAGATCACATGCACGCTGGACTCGATCGTCTGGACCGTGTCCTCAGCACTGTGGGCGAGCAAAAAGGGGTCGGGGGTCAGGGACCGGGGTTCAGACATCAAGCGCAGACGGGTTGAAATTCGCAGGCCAAACCCTAACCCTCAACCCCTAACTCATCATCGCCGGCTCGGGCTCGCGGGAACAGATGTCGTCAGTGGTGACGAGGCGCACACCCGCTGCTGTCATCTCCTCGAGGGCGCGTCGGCCGTTTTCGGGATCGATTTCGCGGATGGCGTCCACCACCAGATCCACCGGCGCCTGCAGCCCGCGCAGCGCCAGCGCCGATTCCTTCACGCAATAGTCCGTGGCCACGCCGAACACCACGAAGCGGCTGGGGCCAAGCGCCGCCAGCATCGCGTCGAAGTTGGCATTGGTGGCGACCGAATACTCCTGCTTCTCGACTTCGAGCACCAGGTGGCCGGACCAGTCGAACGGCGGCCGAAAAGCGCCCGCGCGATTCGGAATGATGACGGCGCCTGGCAGGGAGGTTTCCGGCACGCGACGCTGTCCGGGCATGCCTACCACACAGTGAGGCGGCCATACGCTGAAGGACGGATCGTCAGGCGCGTGCGCGTCCGCCGACGAGATCCACGGGATGCGATGCGCACGGGCATACTCCGCGAGCTTCGCGAGCTGCGGCCGGATACGTTCGGCGCCCGGCACGTAAAGCGCTCCAGCCGGATCCATGAAATCCCACTGAGTGTCCACGTCGAGAAACACGAGGCCGTAGTCGGCCTCCGCGCCGTCCGAGTCGCGAGCCGGGGTCGCCGTCTCCGGAAATGTGAGGTACTGCCTGCGGACTTCTTCGAGCAGACGTTCGAGGGCCGCGCTGTGTCCCACGGGATATCGCAGGCCGCCGTGCAGCGACTTGTAGCGTGCGGGCAGGCGTTCCAGGCTGGCAAGCGTCCGCGCGCGCGCCTCCGTGATCGGCGGACTCGGGTTCAAGCGCCGCCCTGCGCGCATCACGGGCTCGATCAGCGGCGTTCCCTCGGAATAACGCTCGTCCCAGCGCGTCACCAGATCGTGATGGTAGAGCTCCCGATGGTCGGTTTCGCGCCGCGAAAAGCGGAACACCTGCTTGCGTCCGGGCCAATGGGCCTTGTGCTCGCTGAACTTGGTCTTGTATTCGATCTGCCCGTTTTCTTCTTCCACCTCGACCAGCTTATACACCACTCCGAGCGCGGGTACGTCGCGCGATGTTGCGAGGTCGGTGCCAACCCCAAAGGCGTCGATCGGAGCGTCGTCGGCCACCAGTTGCTGAATCTTGTACTCGTTCAGGTCACCGCTCGCGAAGATGCGTGTGTCACTCAACCCGTGCCCGTCGAGAATGGCGCGCACGCCGCGGCTTTTCTCCAGCATATTGCCGCTGTCGATGCGTACGCCGGCGAGCTTGCGCCCGAGGCTTGCGGCGGTCTCCGCGCCCGCCAGCGTGTCATAGGTGTCGATCAGCAGCGTGGCGTCCGGAAAGGTATCGAGCAGCGCCTCAAAACTTTCGCGCTCGCTGGGATAAGCCTGCGTGAAGGAGTGTGCCGCCGTGCCTTGAGTCGGTACGCCGTAGAGATAGCCTGCGAGGACGTTAGAGCTGCCGGCGCAGCCTCCCACGTACGCCGCGCGCGCCGCGCGGACGCCCGCCTGCGGCCCGTGCGCGCGGCGGGTTCCGAACTCCCACACGGGGTGTCCGGCGGCGGCGCTCACCACTCGCGCCGCCTTGGAGGCGATCAAGGTTTCGAAATTGGCGACGGAGAGCAGATAAGTTTCGATAATTTGCGCCTCAAGAATCGGCGCCGTCACGGTCAGGATCGGCTCGCCGCCGAAAATGAGCGAGCCTTCGGGCACGGCGTGCACGTCGCCGCTGAAGCGGAAGCGCCGGAGATAGTCGAAAAAGCCGTCTGAGACCGTGCGGAACGCGGGCAGGCGGCGCAAGAAGGCCGCATCATCGTCGGTGAAGTGGAGATTTTCAAGGTAGCCGAGCGCCGAATCGAGTCCGGCGGCCACGAGAAAAGAGCGCTCCGGCGGCACGTGGCGCACGAAAAGCTCAAAGGTGGCCCGCAGCTTCACATGCTGCTCGAAGTAGGCTGCCGCCATGGTGAGTTCGTAGAGGTCGGTCAGCAGCGCGCGGTTGTTATAAGCCTCAATCATCGGTTACCGTCGTCAATCGCTGTGTGGAATTTGATAGATGCTCACCGAGCGCCCTATTTGAGTATGGTTTTGGCGTAGAATCGAAGTCAAGCGATGCTCTCCAGAGACCGAGGCTTCATGCTACGGCCCATCCGAGCACTTCAAGCAGGGTCCGGTGCAGCGCGGGGTCGCCAGCGGCAATCACGGCGCCGCCTTGGTAGCACGGTTGACCGTCCCATCCGGTCATCACTCCCCCGGCCGCCTCGACGATGGGGATCAGCGCCTGAACATCGTAAGCGAAGAGCGCCGATTCGATCACCACGTCGATCAGCCCCGCGGCGAGCAGGCAGTAGTTATAGCAGTCGCCCCCGAAACGGGCCAGACGCGCCTTCGACGCCACCAGGTCGAAAGCAGCACGCTCTTCGCGGCGCGCAAATTGATCGGGATGCGACGCGCAGACGGCGGCATCGCGCAGATTCGCGCATGCCCTGGCGTGCAGCCGATGCTCTGTGCCGTTCCTCCGCAAAACCGCTCCGAGGGGTGATCCCAGAAAGGTCTCGCCGACGTAAGGCTGATGCATCACGCCTAGCAACGGCCGCGCGCCGTCGTTCAGAGCGATCAATACTCCCCAATGTAGCTGACCCAGAATGAACGCGCGCGTGCCATCAATAGGATCGATCACCCAACAAAGGGGCGAGACGCCGGGCGAGCGGCCATGCTCTTCGCCGTGGATGGCATGTTCCGGATGGACGCGCGCGATCTCGCGGGATATCGCCTCTTCCGCAGCCCGGTCCGCGATGGTCACGGGATCGTAACCGCCGGATGCTGCCTTGTTGTCCACAGCAAGAGCGGCGCGAAAGTGCGGCAGAATTACTTCGCCGCCAAGCTCGCCAAGCCGGCACGCGAAGGCAAGGTATTCGCGGATTTCGTCGTCTGTAAGGCGGATCACGGCGCTTTGAGAGCTCATGGTCTCAATCCGGTTGCATGATATCAGACGCTCCGAAGCGTGAGACGCAAATTCAGGAATCCTGGTCAGGATGAGAAATCGCTGGCGCGCGAGGAGCGGCGGACCTGCAATAGAAAACGCTTCTAGGAGCTAGCAGCGATCCTTAGCTATCGTAAGTGCGACCGTCTGTTATACTCGCTTTCATGCAATCACGTTGGGATGTTCGAAGTCGTCATCACGCGGAACACGGGCATCGAAGCCCTTTCTTGCTGCCGCAGCCGGCCGGGCGCTGACCGCAATCCTCGGGTAAAGTTGGCGTTTGTGAGGCCCGCGAGCGGTGGCGGACGGCGAACCATTTCGTTCGGAGTACGATCATGAATCTCGATTTTGACAAGCTCGGCGGCCTCGTGGCGGCGGTGATCCAGGATGAATCCACAAACCGCGTTCTGATGGTCGGCTTCATGAACGCGGAGGCCTTTCGGCGGACAGTGGAAACCGGCGACGTGACCTTCTTCAGCCGCTCACGCAATAAACTGTGGGTGAAGGGTGAAACTTCGGGGCATCGGTTGAAGGTCCGAGAGATCTCGACCGATTGCGATCGCGATGCTGTGCTGTTGAAAGTGAACGCGCTCGGTCCTGGAGTCTGCCACGAAGGATATCAGAGTTGTTTCTTTCGCCGGCTCCAAGGCGGCGCGTGGGTCGAGAGCGAGCCGCGAGTCTTCGATCCGGAAGCCGTCTACTCAGTGACGCAAGAGCCTGGCGAGGCCGGGAAGGGCAGCGAATGAAACTGAAACTCGGCATCCCGAAAGGCAGCCTTGA
>JASHPE010000406.1 GCA_030038235.1 Terriglobia bacterium | reverse complement strand
TGGTGAAGTGATTCAGCGATGAATTGGATCAAAAAGCAGATGCGCGACGGCGTGCTCGTGTCCGGCGTGTGTTTGCTATGCGCCGGATTGCTCTCCGCGCCGCCCACGGGCGGGACGCCCGTGCCCCGTCCGCGCACCGCGGCTTCGGCATCCGTATCGCAGCCCGCGGCTTCCAGCCCGGAACTGATACCTCCGGCGCTCAAGACGCTTGCCGCCCACGCCGATCGTAAGTCGCGCTGGGCGCCGCTCGCGCGCTATGCGGCATCGGCGCGCGATCCCGAGGCTAAGAGTCTGGCCTACTTTGCGCTTGGATATCGCGAATACCAGGCCGGCGATTACTCTGAGGCGATGGAGCATCTGTGGCGCGCCGCCGGCGGGACGCATTTCGCGCTCGCCGACTACGCCACCTACTACCGGGCGTCAGCCGCCAGCCTGGCAGACGAGCCGGAGGTCGCCGCGCAAGGGCTGTCCGGCTTTGCCGCTCGATTTCCGGCGAGCGTGCTGCGTCTTGACGCCACGCGGCTGCTGGCATGGTCGCTGATCGGCGCGCATCGACCCGGCGACGCGCTCACCGTGCTCGCGACGGTGGCCGATCTCGGCAGGCATCCGCCGCTCGAGTTGCTGCTGGCGCAGGCGCGAGAAGATTCGGGCGATTTGCGCGGCGCGGTGGAGGCCTACCAGGAGCTCTACTACCGTTCGCCAACCGCGCCTGAAGCTGGCGTGGCAGCCACGGCGTTGACGCGGCTCCAAGGCAGGATGGCAGCGTCGTATCCCGCACCGTCCGAAGACTTGCGTGCCGAGCGCGCCCGAACTCTTGAAAATGGCGGACGCTGGCAGGCCGCACTCAGTGAGTACGAGGGCTTACTGCACGGCGACCCCGCGAGCGCGCCGGCCGCCGCCTGGCGTCTTGGACGCGACCAGTGCTGGTCGCACCTCGGCCGCGCGAGCGAAGCTTCGGCCGATCTCGCCGCCACGGGCTGGCCGCAGGGCGAAATCGACGCCGAACGCGGCTTGCTGGTGCTGCGCGTTGCCGAGGGCAATCATGATGAGGCCGCGGCCACGGCCGAGGTTGACCGCCTGGCTCAGCTCTATCCGACATCGCCGTCCTACGCGGCGGCGCTCAATTCCATCGCCTTCTTTTATACGCGCCAGGAGGAATGGGGGCGTGGGTCCGTATACAATGCGAGGCTAGCCACTGGTTTCCCCGATTCCGAGCTCGCGCCGCGCGCCTTGTGGGAATCGGCGTGGGCGGCATACGTCGGCGGGGAACGCGAGGGCGCGGAGAAGCAATTCCTCGAATACCTCGGGCGTTACCCGGCGTCGTTCCGCGTTCCTGCCGGACTCTATTGGGTGGCGCGATTGGAGGACCTGCAGGACCGGCCCGCACAGGCGCGGACGATCTACACGCTGCTCAGCCGCACCTTCCGCACCGACTATTACGCGGTGCAAGCGGCCAAGCGCCTCGGTGACGCCAGGATCGTCAACGCTTCGACGGCCACCGCCGCGCTGCCGCCGCAGATCGAAGCGGTGCGCGATCACGCGGCGGCGGCGCCCGATTACGCGCTGGTTTGCGCGCGCCTGGCGGGCGCCACCGAGCGGCCTGGACTCATTCTGGCCGCTCTGGGACTCGATGATCTCGCTGAGCATGATCTGCGGCTGCGCCTGCAGTCTGTGGCGCCGGTGTCCTCACCGGCGATCGGGGGCGGGCCGGTGTCCTCACCGGCGACCGCTGGTGACGCGCGGGAGTCCACTGAACTGCGGCTGGCACTGGCGCGCGTGCAGCGCGATGACCAAAAGTTCGATCTCGCAACTTATAATGCCAAGCACGCAGTGCCGGAGTACACCGAGTACGATTTCTCCGCGCTCCCCGCCGACCTTTGGACGCTGCTCTATCCCCAGGAGTTCTGGACCACGGTGCAGAGATACGCCGCGCTGAATCACCTCGATCCATATCTCGTCATGGCGCTGATCCGCCAGGAGTCCGGTTTCAACGCCAAAGCGGTGTCCGGGCCCGGCGCTCGCGGCTTGATGCAATTGCTGCCGCCGACCGCCCGCGTGGTCGCGGGCAGCCGCCGGCCCGGCCATCGGCGCGCTGCGGGAAATCTGCTCGACCCGGGCTACAATCTGCGCGCCGGGTGCAGTTACCTGGCCCAGATCTTGCAAGAGTTCAACGGAAACCTAGAGCGGGCGCTGGCCGCTTACAACGCCGGCCCGGACCGCGTGGAAGAATGGCTCAACGGCCACACCTACTCGGAGGACGCGGAGTTTGTGGAGAGCATCCCGTTTCCGGAGACGCGCGCTTACGTCGAGACCGTCCTGCGCGATGCCGCCGTCTACCGGCGATTGATGACCGGGAAGCCAAAGTTCCGGCCGTGCGGTCCGCGGCCTTGAGTGCAGAGATACCCTTCGGCATACGAAGCTCGGTGCGCAAGTTGAGGACTCTGCGGAGCTGGCGGCAACGCTTTTGGAATCAAGCGTTTGTAACACTGGCAGGGTCGCCCGGGTGCCTCGCCGGGTTCCCCAAGGCGCCCTGATACCCTCGATGTCCTCACCTGACCAGGAGTTTTCCACAGCTTAATCTACTGAAAATACGAAGCAAAAAAAATCCCCTCACTTTTCTCAGTTTTACCCACTGTCCCAGGCGTCGAGTGTACGCTCAGATTTGGCCGAGGCGGACGAAGCGGAGGGTCGAAAGAGGCGACCGAGCGAACCCGAGCGAACCCGACATGGTTAAAGTGATTAGAATGAGGGCGATAGGCCAGAATCGGCGCGGAGCGAACCCGACGCAGTTATCTGGCTTATTTTCAGAAGCTTATGCGTCAAAAAGGGCCGGTTTCTCGCAAATCGTATGTCTTCGGCCCCTGTCCAATTGCAGATTGGGGTTTTGTGGCCGGGCGAACAGGATGGGGGGGCAGCCAAACGCGGTCGAGCGAACCCGAGCGAACCCGACAGGGTTAAAGTGATTAGAATGAAGGCGATAGGCCAAAATCGGCAGGAAGCGAACCCGACGCAGTTATCTGGCTTATTTTCAGAAGTTTACGCGCCAAAGAGGGCCTGTTTTCGGCAAATCGTATGTCTACACGCTCGCTCCAATTGCAGATTGCGGTCGCCTTGCGACGGGGGTCGCTCAGTGGCCGGCGTCCAGGCCCTCGCTCATCGCAAGACGATTCCCGGCCGGCGGAGGCGCCAGATCGCCAGTGGGCTTGGCAAGCACCGCGTCAAGCTGGCTTCGGATGAGTTCCTGCTGCGCGGCGCTGAGCTTTGCGCCCGCGGCGGTCAGGTAAAACACGTCGATCGCGCGCTGGCCTTCGGTGTCGATCAGCGCCACCTCGATGTTGCAATTGGACCTTGCCAGCGCGTAGCTCACGTCGAACAGCAATCCCGGCCGATCGGTGGTCACCAGTTCGAGCAGGGTGCTGTGTGCCGAGCTCGCGTCGTCGAAGCGGATCTGCGTGGCGATCGTGACCTTGGGCGGGCGCAGCGACGCGCGACGCTGGACGGCGTCTTCCAGCAGACTTTGGAGCGCGAGCTTGCCGCTCAGCGCGTCCAGCAGGTGTTGCTCGAAGCGCGCGATCTCGGACGGATTCAGTTCGAGCGTGCGGTGCAGGTCCTGAAACGCGAAAATGTCGAGCACAACGCCCTGCGCGTTCGAAAAGGCCTCCGCCTTGACAATACTCATGCCCCACGACGCCAGCGCTCCGGTGACAGTGGCGAAGAGCAGCGGACGGTCGCGCGTGATGAGCGTGAGTTGCCAGAAGGCGTGCTCGCGTTCCAGGCGCAGCCGCGCCGGTTCGCGGTCGAGCGCCCGGGCCATCTCCAGATGCTCCAGGATTTCGCCGAGCGCGTGGACCGCGAGGTAGCGTTGCGGGAATCCGGCCAAAAACCCGTGCAGTTCGGAAGGCTGATCGACCGGCTGCCCCGCGGTCAACGTCTCGTCGATATCGAGCGCGGCGTCAAGCGCGGCATCGGCATCGGCAGCAACGCGATCGTCATCCACGCTGCGCGCGAGATCGTTGGCCGTGGAGACGTAAAGCTGCCAGAGCGCGTCGGCCTTCCAGGGCGTCAGGGCCTCGGGATTGACCGCCTTGATGTCCGCATAGGTCAGAAGCGTCAGCAGCTTCAGGCGCTCCACGCTGCCGATCTTGTGGGCGAACTCGCGGATGGTGTGGGGATCCAGAATATCGCGGCGCAGCAGCGTGGACGACATCTCCACGTGGTGCGCGATCAGGAACAGCACGGTGCGATCCTCATCCGGCGAAGTGCCCAAACGCGCGAGCACTTGCTGCGCGCATTCCACGCTGCCTTGAACGTGATTAGCGTGCGCCGTACCCTTGCCGAGATCGTGCAGCAGCAGGGCAAGGAAAAGCAGCTCGGGGCTATCGATCTCCGCGAGCAGTCCGGCGAAGCGCTCCTCGATCCGCGAAAGGTCGGGGTCGCGGCCTTCGCTCCTTCCCCTGCGCGCCTTGAGCTTGGCGAGGTCGTGCAGCGCTTGAATGCTCACGAAAGTATGTTCGTCCACCGTGTAGCGATGGTAGAAGTCGCGCGTGACCAGCGCGTCGATGCCGCGAAACTCCGGCACGAGGGCCGTCAGCACGCCCAGACGATGCATGGCGCGCAGAGCTGCGGCGGCGTGCGCGGAAGTCAGGACTTCCTCGAGACTCAGGGCGGCTTCGGGGAATTCGTTGAGCGACGGAGTGAGCCGCGGCAGAATTTCCCCGACCCAGCGCTCCGCTTCGGCGCTCAACTGCAGTTCGTGACGCGCCAGCATCTCAAAGAGGCGCAGGAGCACTCCGGCGTCGGCGGCGGAGGCCGGCTGGCGCGGGAAAATGCGTCCGCCGATCACCGAGAAGTCGCTGTTCGAGAGCCGCGTGCGCCAGTCCTCGAACACGGCGGAAAGCGACCGGCGTCCGCGCGTGGTCTCGTCGAGCAGGCGCGCCACCAGCGCATCGATCCGCCGGGCGTGCCGGAAGTAGCTGCGCATCCAGTCGACGGTCGATGGCGGAGCGCCGGATTCGGTGCCGATGCCCTCGCTTGCGGCCTGATCCTGCATTTCGTAGGTCAGGTGGTTGTCGTCGCGCTCGCGCCGGTAGTGCAGGAAGCAGCGCGTGGCCGTGAGAAAGGTGTAGGCCGCGCGGGCCTCGGGACTGAAAGCTTGCGGCCAGAGTTCCTCGGGCGCGCTCCATGCGCCGCGCTCGTCGAGAGCGGCAATTCCGGCGAGCCATCGCGCCACATGGTAGTCGCGCAATCCGCCCGGAGCGTCCTTGATGTTGGGTTCAAGATGGAAGATCGTGAGGGCAAACTTCTGGTGGCGCTGGCCCGTGAGGCTTTCGAGGTTCGATACCAGGCTTTGACGCTCGCGCGCGATCACTTCGGGCAGCAGACGGTCGTGCAGCGCGCCGAACAATTGCGGATCGCCGGCGAGGTACCGCACGTCGAGCAGCGCCACGGCAAATTCGGGGTCTGTGGCCAGAACTGTGCGGCACTCGGCGAGTGTCCGCAAACCGCCGCTCGAACGCAGGCCCAGATCCCAAAGCGAACGCAGAAGCGCCGCCGTCGATTCGCGGTGCGCGGCCTCGACGGCGGCGTTGGCGCAGACGAAGGTCAAGTCGACGTCGGAGCAGGGATGCAGTTCGCGGCGTCCATAGCCGCCGACTGCAGCGAGACACAAGCCCTGCGGCTCGCCCGGTCCGCCTGCGATCAACTGCGAATAGAGGCCAGTAACGACGCGATCCACCACGTGCGTGCGCTCGCGCAGCACGGTCGCGGGCTGATGATCGCGCTCAAATTGTTCGCGGATTCTGCGGCTGCCCGCCTGATAGACCGGCGCGAGAGAGCTCAGGATGTCATTCGGATCGATCACTGCTTGTCACGCACCCCAATTGTACGGCTTTGCCGCCTGCTTGGCGGAAAGCCTGCGAAGCTGGGAAAAATCAAACACAGAGGCACCGAGATACAGAGAAGGCAACGAAAACTACATGAGGATGTCGTTCGTTTTCCGGCCCTTCCATCTTTCTCTGCGCCTCTGTGCCTCTGTGTTGGAATGCATCTAGATCGCTTTCTCGCCGCGCTCCAGATTGCGGATCCGGATGGCGTCTTCCACGTTGGAGACGAAGATTTTGCCGTCGCCGATCTTGCCGGTCTTCGCCGAGCGCAGAATGGCATCGATAACGGTGTCGAGCATGGCGTCAGGCAGCACGATCTCGAATTTCATTTTCGGCAGCAGATCGACGGTGTACTCGTTGCCGCGGTAGACCTCGGTGTGGCCCTTCTGCCGGCCGTGGCCGCGCACTTCGGAAATCGTCATGCCCATGATGCCGAGTTCGACCAGCGCTTCCTTCACCGATTCCATCCGCGACGGCTGAACGATGGCTTCAATCTTCTTCATAGCATCCCCTGT
>JASHPE010000405.1 GCA_030038235.1 Terriglobia bacterium | reverse complement strand
CCGGGTTCCTGTGCACCTACGTGGACAAAGAAGGCACATTGGAAGGGACAGACATTGAGTGGTTTGGACGCCTGCGTGCCGCCACCGCGCATGAGTTGACGGCGGCCGGAGGCATCGCCACCATGGATGAAGTCCGCCAGTTGGGCGCGCTCGGCATCCACTGCGCGCTCGGTATGGCCATCTACACCGGACGCCTTAACCTTGATGAGCTTGCGCGAATCGCGATGTAAGAAGGTCTCAGCTACCGGCATGGAGGCCCTGATCATCGGCGCCGGTATTGCAGGATTGGCGGCGGCGCGATCCCTCTGTTCCGCCGGAGCGAAGGTGGAACTCATCGAGGCGCGGGATCGAATCGGCGGACGCATCTACACTGTTCGCGATCCGGGCCTTGAGGTCCCGGTCGAACTTGGCGCCGAGTTCGTTCACGGGAAGCCGCCATCGATCTTTGAAGCCTTGGAGGCCGCGCGCCTCCCGATTAAGGAGATGACGAAGCGTCACGAGTATTGGCGAAACGGCAAGCCCGTCAACAGGCCTGACCTTTTCCATAAGACCGATGAGATCTTCGAACGAATGGCGGATCCCAACCTGCCCGACCAGACGTTTTCGGAGTTCATCGCTGACGTTAATCCTGAGGAGGAGGTGCGACGGTCGGCAGTCGCTTACGTGGAAGGCTTCGAGGCCGCCCGTGCGGATCGCATCAGCATCAAGGCACTCGCTCAAGAGAACAGCGCGCAGGACTCCATCGATGGCGATCGCGTTTTTCGATTCTCCCAGGGCTACCACGGGCTAGTGGAATGGCTGTGGCAGCAGTCCCATTCGCGCGGGGTCAGGCTTCATTTGAGCACGTTGGCCAGCACTGTCCAATGGCGGCGTGACCATGTTGAAGTCACGGCGCGAGACTCGACGAATTCTTCAGCGGAGCAAACTTTTAGTGCTGACCGGGTCGTCATCACGCTACCGCTCGGCGTTCTTCAATCGCCCGAAGGAGCTTTCGGCGCAGTGCGCATCAGCCCACTCCCGCCCCAGTTGCGTCCTGCCCTCGATCGGCTCGAGATGGGCCATGCAGCACGGGTCACGCTGAGGTTTCGTCCGGGTTTCAGGGAAGAACATCGTGCCTTGGCCGAGTCCAAGTTTATTCATTCGGACGACCCCGCTTTCCCGACTTGGTGGACCCCCCCACTCACGGCGTCGGAGTCGAAGCCGACCCCAGCGCTGACCGGTTGGTGCGGCGGGCCCAAGGCCGAGCGCCTTGCCGGACTCAGCGAGGCGCAACTCGCAGAAGACGCGATCGGATCGTTAGCGCGGATCTTGGCGATACGTGAAGACACGGTGCGGAGCGCGGTCGAAGACTGGCATGTCCGCAACTGGAGTGCGGACCCCCTTGCTCGCGGGGCCTATAGCTACGCGCGAGTGGGTGGAATCGAGGCGCGCCGCATGTTCGCCCAACCCGTCGAGGATACGCTCTACTTCGCCGGCGAGGCCGCGGATACCGAAGGTCACGCGACGACGGTGCACGGCGCAATGGAGAGCGGCCAACGCGCTGCGGCACGGATCGTCGAAAGTGCTGCGTGATGGAATCGTTGTACCAGTGCGATCTCGCCTATGTTCAGGCCACAGCGTTTGCAACGCTTGCGCAAGGCGCAGCAGGCGAGATCGTGCGGCGGCTTCAAAGTTCCAGCACGCCAATCCGAAGAGTAATGGACGTGGGCTGTGGCGCCGGAGTCCTGACCCAAGCGCTCACGGGGGCCGGATTCGACGTAACGGGCATCGACACCTCCGCGGAATTGCTGGAATTTGCCCGGGCGATTGCTCCGGGGGCGCACTTCGTTCATGCCTCGGTCTACGAAGTCCCAATCCGAGGTTACGACGCGGTGGTTGCCCTCGGCGAACCCTTGACGTACCACAACGAGGATACTGACGCAGATAATCTCATCAGCCGCTTTTTTCAACGCGTCGCCGAGGCCTTGCCATCAGGAGGTATGCTCATCTTCGACGTGATTGGACTTGGCGAGCCTTGCCTGGCCGGCCGGACCTTGCGCTCAGGTGATGATTGGGCCGTACTGGTCGAGACCACAGAGAACCAGACGAAGTGCACGTTGGTTAGGAACATAGAAACGTTTCGCCGAGTTGGTGAGGTTTACAGGCGTAGCCACGAGGTCCACAGAGTCCGGCTTTTCGATGTCCGGACATTGTGCGATCAACTGGCCGCTTGCGGGTTCGCGACTGAAACAGCTCAGTCTTATGGCGCTCATCAACTCGCTCCTCGCCGGCACGCATTCTTTGCCACGCGACTGCCCCCAAACAATGGCCCCATCACCCGCCCCAATTCCTAGACTCAAGATCCGCGCGATAGCGGCAGGCTTAGAGTGCGGCTGCTTGCTGCCGCTTTGATCAGGCCAGCTCGCTGGCTGTGAAATCGCGGCGAAGGCCGGGAGCAGGCTCGCGCGAGGAAAGCGGCAGGACGCAGCCGCAGTCCAAGGCTGCATCGCCAACCCGTGGGTCGCAACCCGACAAATAACTTGACAATTAACTCGCTCCTCGCTCCTCTTCCCTTTTACAACTGAGGGGGCAATTACCGGCAGGCCGCTGCCTGCCTGACATCGGAGGATTGCCCTATGTCTGTTCGCCGATCCCCTCGCCGCACGTCAGCTTTGCTCGCCGCCAATCGCGCCAACGCTCAAAAGCCCACCGGACCTCGCACTGCGCTCGGCAAACAGCGATCCGCCGCCAAGGCTTTGCGTATCGGTAAGCGCGCTTCGCCTGCATTCTGGACCCGCGGTGTGTCGCACCGCGAAGTCGCAGAATTCTATGCCCTGCGCGACGCCAGCGACCGTGCCCTGTCGGCCGGGCCCGCGGGCCAGAAGCGCCTGGCCGAGATCACGGCGCTGGTCTGGGCGGTGAGGCGGTATGCCGAACGCTACCTGCGCACCATGCCGGCGGAAAGCCGCAGCCTGATCGCAAAGCGCCTGATCCCTGTGCCACGCTTCTGGCATCGGAAGATTCCGCATTCGGGATGGAAGGTTACGGTGACGGTGTTCGCGCGCCGCGGACGCCGCCCCCATTGTGAGCTAAGCCGCGACCTGAGTTCGATTCCGGCGGTTGGGGCTACCCGGATGCCTGAGACCAAGCCGGCCCGCGTCCACGTGATTACCCGGGTCACCTGCACGGGGCATCCCCATTTCAATCGGGGTCTCGAGGGCGTTCCGCTGAGCACGAAACCGGGCGCCAAACGGGCTGAAAAACGGACGGACCCGGAATGTCCAAGAAAACAGGACGCTTAAAATATCGCTCCGATTCGCCTGGGAGCGCGGGCATTCTGCCCGCCGTTGGCCGTAGCGTCCCGCCCGGTCTTGATCGCAGTCTCCGGCAGCGCAACCAAGCGGTCCCGGCGGCGCAAAATGAAAAGCGGGCAGGATGCCCGCGCTCCCAGGTCAAAGCGGACGACAGTGCGCCTCCGTGGGAACTACCCGAGGGATACTCGTGGACAGCGACGGAACCGAGGGGCTCGCGATGTTAGGCGTCTGCAGGGTCCAGCCCGTGGCGAATCCGCAATCCTGTATACTCAAGAATTCGCCTGTAGTGCGATTCTCAATCATGGCATCAGAAACCCAAGCCAAACCGGAGGCAGCGCGCCGCCGCATCCCTTCCGTGGACGAACTGTTGAGCCGGCCGGCAATTCGCGCCCTGGGGGCATCGGCGGGACGCGACCTGGTGCTGGAAGCGGTGCGCGAGGGGGTTCAGGCTTTGCGCGAGCGCCTCGGCCGTGGCGAGGACAGTGGATTCGCGCCCGAAGTCATCGAACAAGACATTGGGGAGCGCGTGCAGGCGCAGCTTGCGCCTTCGCTCGTCCCGGTGATCAACGCCACCGGCGTGGTGTTGCACACCAATCTGGGACGCGCGCCGCTGGCGCGCGAAGCTCTGGAGCGCGTGGCCGAGGTCGCCGGGCGGTATTCGAATCTCGAATACGATCTCGCGCAGGGCGAGCGCGGCAAGCGCGACGATCACACGGACCGGTTGCTGGCGAAGTTGGTGGGCGCTGAGGCCGCGCTGGTGGTGAACAACAACGCCGCGGCCGTCTTTCTCGCTCTGAACACTCTGGCGGAAGGTGGCGAGGTGATTGTCTCGCGCGGCGAGCTGATCGAAATCGGAGGGTCGTTCCGCATCCCCGACATCTGCGCCAAGAGCGGCGTGGTGCTGCGTGAAGTCGGCACCACGAATCGCACGCGCCTGGCGGATTACGCCGCGGCCGTTAACGAACGCACGCGCCTGCTTTTGAGGGTTCATCCCAGCAATTTCCGCATTGTCGGTTTCACGGAGCGGCCGGCGCTCGATGAATTCGTCGAGCTCGGGCGGCGGCACAACCTGCCGGTGATGGAGGACCTGGGCAGCGGATGTCTTGTGGACCTCGAACAGCAGGGACTGAACGACGAGCCGCCGGCGGGCCGGAGTCTCGCGGCGGGCGTGCAAGTAGTGACTTTCAGCGGTGACAAGCTGCTAGGCGGACCGCAGGCAGGAATCATCGCGGGGGCGCGCGCGCCGCTCGAGCGCATCCGCAAGAACTCGCTGTTTCGCGCCTTGCGCGTGGACAAAATGACCATCGCGGCGCTCGAAGCGACCGCACGGCTCTACCGGCGCGGCAAGCTCGACAGCATCCCGGCGCTGGCCATGATTCGCGCTTCGGCTGAGTCCATCGCTGCGCGCGCTGCGCGGCTCCGGGAGCAGCTTAGGGGCCTGCCGGGATTGACGGCGGCTCTCGAAACCGGCGAATCCGTGGCGGGAGGCGGATCGACACCCGGCCAGTCGCTGCCGACAACCCTTCTGGTGCTCGGTCACTCGGGATGTTCGGCGCGCGACCTGGCCGACCGCCTGCGCCACAATCGTCCGGCCATTATCGCGCGTGTGGAGCGGGACCGGGTGCTGCTCGATTTGCGCACAGTGCTCGATGGCAGCGAAGAAGACGAAATCGTCCGGGCGTTCAAGAGAATAGTGATGTCCTGATTTCAGACGCACGGGCGGCCCTTGTGGCCGCCCGAATACACCGCAGCCCTTACGGGTATTATCGGTTGGGCGGCCACAAGGGCCGCTCGTACGTCTGAACTCTGGAGACGACGAAGAGAGACATGAGGGAGATCGCGTGAGTTCAACTGTTCCAATGAGCGGTGAAATCGCGGGTACAACGGCGGGCCACTTGGCGGGTTTTGCTGCGCAAGAGGCGCCGCGCGAGCAAGACGCCGGCGCTGCCGGCGTGCCCCGCATCGCCTACTTCTCCATGGAAATCGCCCTTGAACCCGCGATTCCGACCTACGCCGGAGGCCTGGGCATCCTGGCTGGCGACATGTTGAGGTCCGCCGCCGATCTCGGTTTGCCGATGGTTGCCGTGACGCTTGCCTATCGCGGCGGATATTTCGAGCAGCGTATCGATGACGAAGGGCGCCAGATGGAGACGCCTTCCGCATGGTCGCCCGAAAATGTGCTGCAGCCTGTGGACGCGAGGACGACGGTATCGATCGAGGGCCGTCGCGTTCAAGTCTGCGCCTGGCGCTACGATGTCGCCGGCATCGGCGGTCACACGGTGCCGGTGTATCTGCTCGATACCGCGTTGCCTGAAAACGACGAGCGGGATCGAGCGCTGACCGAGCGCATCTACGGCGGCGACCGCCGCTACCGCCTGGCGCAGGAAGTTGTCCTGGGTATGGGCGGCGTGCGTCTGCTGCGGGCGCTCGGGCACACGAACATCGGCAAGTTCCACATGAATGAAGGCCACTCCGCGCTGCTTACCGTGGCCCTGTTCGAAGAGCAGATGCGCGAACGCCTGCCGGAATCCTTGGATTTCCTCGAAGAATTGCGGCGCCTCCGGCAGCGCTGCGTCTTTACTACGCATACGCCCATACCGGCGGGGCATGATGCCTTCGATCGCGACCTGGTCAGCCAGGTGCTCGGCGAAAAGCGTACCCACGGCCTGGAGACTCGCGGCTTGATGCCGCAGGGGCGCCTGAACATGACGGAGCTGGCGCTGGCCTGCTCGCATTACGTCAACGGGGTGGCCATGCGGCACGGCGAGGTCTCACGCGCCATGTTTCCGCGCTTCGCCATACGATCGATCACCAACGGCGTCCACGCGCGCACCTGGACGTGTCCGCCCTTTCAGGAGCTTTACGATCGCTTCATTCCGGAATGGCGCCGCGATAACCTGTATCTGCGCTGCGTCCTCGGCGTGCCGCTCCACGAGATTCTCAAGGCCCACGCCGCGGCCAAGCGGACCCTGTTTGCGGCCATCCGCGCGGAGACCGGCGTGGCGCTCGACGAGTCCAGGCTGACGCTGGGATTCGCGCGCCGCGCTGTAGCCTACAAGCGCGCGGAATTGATGCTCTCGGATCCCGAGCGCCTGAAAAGGGTGGTCAAGCGTTCGGGTCCCCTGCAGATCATCTATGCCGGCAAAGCGCATCCGGCCGACGAGGAAGGCAAGGCCATCATCCGGCGGGTGATCGAGCGCGCCTCCCAGTTTGACGACGACGTGCACGTGCTTTACATTCCGAACTACGACATGCGCTGGGGACAGCTTCTGACGAGCGGCGTGGACATCTGGGTCAACACGCCGCTGCAGCCGCACGAAGCGTCGGGCACCAGCGGCATGAAGGCGGCGTTGAACGGCGTGCCCAGCTTCAGCGTGCTGGACGGATGGTGGATCGAGGGGCACGGCGAAGGAATTACGGGCTGGAGCATCGGGGAGGACAGCCGCGGCGATAATCGATCGAGCGAGCTGGCTTCACTCTACAACAAGCTCGGCACGGTGATCGCGCCGCTGTTCTACGCCAAGCCCGCGGGCTTTGCCGAAGTGATGCGCGGCACCATCGCCTTTAACGGATCGTTCTTCAATACGCACCGCATGCTGAACCAGTACGTGCAAAACGCCTATGGTCTGGAACTGCTGCCGAGCCTGGTGACGGAGTCGGGAGTAGCCGAGATTAGTCTTTCGCCAGGCGGCGGCCGATCAGGTGGATGATGCTGAGTACCAGCGCGCCCCAAAACGCGGCGGCGAATCCGTGCACCGCAAAGCCAGGCACGAACCACGCGGATACTTCGATCATGAGTGCATTGACGACCAGCAGGAAGAGGCCAAGGGTCAGAATCGTTAGAGGCAGTGTGATGATTTTCAGCACCGTACCCAGCGTGGCGTTGACGAAACCGATCACCAGCGCCGCGAGCAGCGCCGACCCGATGCTACGCACGTGAAAGCCGGGTACCAAATCGGCCACGATCAGCAGGGCCACGGCGCTGAGGATCCAACGGATGAGCCACTTGGTCATACCCGAGCCTCCACTACGAGCCTACCGCGGATTCGCGGCATCGAGATTGGTTTCGGTCACCGGCTGCGCCTGCCAGTCGCGGACCTCCTCGCGCAGCATGCCGAGCAGCGCGAAGGTAAGGGAGAGGACCAGAGGGCCGATAAAGATGCCGAGGATCCCGAAGGCGTGAATGCCGCCGAGAAGCGAGAAGAATACGAACAGAGTATTCATCTTGACGCGAGCCCCGACGATCAAAGGGCGCAACGTGTGATCGGCCATGGCAACGAAGCCTGCGCCCCAGATCAGCATGATCAGGCCTTTCACCCAATGGCCGGTCGCAATCAGCACGATCGACGCGGGAAGCCAGACGAGTCCGGTGCCGACAATCGGAATCAGGGAACAGGCGGCGGTAACCACGCCCCACAGGATCGACGATCCCAGTCCCAGCGCCGCGAACGCTATACCAATAAGCGATCCCTGCACCGCCGCCACCGCCAGAACGCCGTACACGTTGGCGAAGATCGTGTCGCTGATGTTCGAGAACAGCCGGTCCACGCGAACGTTGTCCAGCGGCAGCAATGCCGCCATCGTCAGCCGCACCCTTCGTCCCTCGCGGAACAGGAAGAACAGGGTGAAGAAACTGACGGCTGCATCCACGACGAAAGAGCCCAGGTTTTTCGCCACGTTGGGGACCGCGCGGACAATCCAACCGCTGAGTTGTCCGAGCCGGCTCTGCAGCTCCGCTTGCACGTCGATTCCGGAAGTATCGATGTAACGGCTGAGCGCGTCGAGCGGTTCTTGGATCTCCTGGTTCAGCCAGGGAACCATGCCTCCGGTTTCCGCGCTCCGGACGCTCAGGAGAGCGTACGCGTGCGTAATTTCACCCTTGACGGCCGTGCCCAGACCGGCCACCGGCAGCACCACCACTAGCAGGACGAGCAGAGTGGAAATAAGAGCAGCCAGGTTCGGACCGCGAATCCGGCTCCAGATGCGGAGATGGATCGGGTAGAAGACGATCGCCATCACTGCTGCAAACACGATCGCGGTGAGAAACGGCTTGGCCATGACGTAGCACAGCCACAGCGCCACGGCGCTCGCCAGGATCAGAAAACCGAGAGTGTAACGATTCCTCGACTGCGCGGTCGGAGGAGCCGGCTGGGTGTTCAATGGCGAACGATCGTCGAGTGCGCCCATCGTTTCAGTTTGGACCGGCCTCGGACATTGTGCAGCGGTCAAGGAAAGTATACCTGACGAGCGGCAGGCGCAAGCACTCCTGCGCAGAGCCGTTCCCGGATGACCGCGAGCGCATCAGGATGCGGGAGCGGGTCCGATGTCCCGCCGACCCCCGGCCTCCCAGCGCGCCAAACGCGAAGACGCAATTCCTAATGCTCGCGAATTTAGGATTTGCGGAATTCCGGAGACTGGATATAATCGAAATGCGGGGTGGAGCAGTCAGGTAGCTCGTTGGGCTCATAACCCAAAGGTCGCTGGTTCAAATCCAGCCCCCGCAACCA
>JASHPE010000404.1 GCA_030038235.1 Terriglobia bacterium | reverse complement strand
GTTGCGTCACTTGAATGAGATTGCCGCAGGTGTCGTTCAGCGTCGCGATGGTCGCGTAGTGCACGTCCGTGGGCGGCGTGGTGAACTCGACGCCGGCGGCCTTCATACGTTCGTAGTCGCCCTTGACGTCGTCGGTGAAGAACATGGCCGCGGGCTGGCTCTGTTGAAACAACGCCTGCTGATACGCTTTGGCCGGGGGGTTGTTGTTCAGCGCCAATTGCAGCTCGGTGCCGTCCGGTTCCTCGGGCGAGGCCACGGTCAGCCAGCGATATGGGCCGTTGCTGAAATCGGCTTTCTTGGCAAAGCCCAGTACCTCCGTATAGAAGTGCAGGGCCTTGTCCTGGTCGTCCACGTAAAGGCTCGTCACCTTGATTCTCATTTCGTCTCTCCTTTGTCACGTTCGCGGTTTGGGCCGCGTCGTCTTCTCGTTGTCTTCTTTTGGGTGGGTGTTGCTTGATCCATCCGGTCCAGGTAGTATTCGAGGGCATCCACGTGAGCGGACCAGAACCGGCGGAATGGAGCCAGCCAGGCATCCACTTCCTGAAACGGTTCCGGCTTCAGCCTGTAGAGACGTCGCTGTGCATCCACGGTAGCCTCCACGAAACCGGCCTCGCGCAGCACGCGCAGGTGCTTTGAGACGGCCGGCTGTGGCATGCGAAGTTGACGCTCAATCTGTCCCACCGACTGTTCTGATGAGACCAGCAGGCTCAATATCGCGCGTCGGTTCGGCTCCGCAATGATTTCGAACAATTCCACGCCCTTTGTATACTCCAAGGAGCATATACCTGTCAAGCCATATATAAGAAGAATTTTGCGGGACGGAAGGATTTCGGGCGGGCTCGGAGCGAAATCCAGACGCGAAACCTGAAGACCGCGATCGGCTCCCGGACCTTCCTCGATAACTCTAAGAGGGCTGGCTGGCGCTGCGCCGGGCGGCCTGTACCGTAACGCGCACGTTATCGTGCAGGAACTCAGACGCGAATTCGGCTCCGTTCGGCCAGCCGAGTGCGCGAAGCGCCTTGAAGTGGGGGGCAGGAGTAACTGGGCTTCCGGATCGCGAGTCGGTAAGATACTATTTTGCCCTCCGACTCCGGCGCCAATAACGACCCTAGTTTACCTGCGGACTGAATCTCCAGATCGACCCATTCCAGCGGTCGGCCACTGCCATGATTCTCCCATCGGGAGTCCACGCCATGTGTTGGAAGTCTTCGTTGGGGTAATCGAGGGGGATGGAAGCGGACTTCCCGGTCGCCAAATCGAAAATTCCGGGACGCCAAAACCACCTGGGCCCGCTCATGGGCGCCACCAGCTTTCCGTTCCGGACGCTGTTCGGATCGATGGAGTATGCCAGAGGGAATGGGCCGGCGATCTCCTGCTCGGGCCCGCCATTGAACGGAACGCGGATCAGGCGGGTGTTGGGCGGCTGCCGAACTCGAATCACGAGGCTTCCGGTGGAGGCATCGACAGCGAAGCCGTCGCCGTTACGAATTTTCCGCGGCGCTCCGCCTGAAAGGGGCACGGACCACACCGCACCGCCAGCCAGGCAGTAAAGCGTTTGTGCATCTGGGGAGACGCCCATTTCGCCAACCTCCCCTTGATCGAAGCTCAAGCGCCTGGTGATGCGGCCATTGGAGAGCGCGGCCAGTGCGATGGTGTGGCCCGGATGCTGTCCGATCATGAAAGCCACCTGGTCGGAGCCGACGCCCGTCATCGGTCCCCCCGTATCCTCGGAAGTGTTGACCAGCGGCGAAGGATCCTTTCCAGCTTCAACCAGAATCAGCCGCGAGCGGGAAGCGGTTCGCTCCTCCCACACCACCCGGGCGTCGGGCAACACCGTGAAGTTCTCGTAGTCCTCATCAGGGTTGGGGAGTTCGGCGATCTCTTCTGTACGCCCGCCATCAGCAGGGAATCGCAACAGGTCCGACTGCCGGTCGTTCTGGTCGAGGTAGATGCTGCCGTCCGGGCCCATATCGAGGGACGAGGCGTACTGGATCAGGCTGAACATTGCCCGGGACGGTGAATGGCCATCCAGCGGTAGAGCGGCCACCTGGTATGTGTCCCCATGGAGCGTCGCGGTGATCGCGTACTTCCCGTCGCGGCTGGGAGCGATGGTGACGAAAGTGCCGGCAAATTCACCCGGGTATTCTTCCGGAAGCTGCCGCATGCTTCCTGATGAGATATCGAGGTCATACAGATGAATGCCGGCTTCCGCGCCCGGTCCAATCTTGGAGCCTATTACCAGAGCGTAGCGCCCACCGGGAATCACTCGAATGTAATTGGTTGGAATCCCGGGTTGTACCGAGACTGGCAGGGGCTGGGATCGGCCGTTTTCCGGCCAGTAGCGGAATTCCTGATATTGGTTCTCGCTATTGAACCGGAGCGTCAGAAGGCTGCCATCGGGCAGGGCCTCGGGCGTCATCGCATCTTCCACCACCAGTTGTTCGGCGCCGCCCAGCGCCGGCACGGAAAAAATGCCTTTCGGCTGGTCATACCAGCGGTCGTAATAAATGCGGCTGCCATCCGGCGACCAGGAATAATTAGCAACGTATCCTTTTTCGCGGTCGTGGGTGAGCATGATGTAATTGCCGGATTCGGGCTGCATCACCCAAAGTTGCATCACCCCGTCGGGATCCGCGGCATCAAACGCCAGCAGGCGGCCATCCGGGGAAAGGCGTGGGCCGCTGGCCAGTGTCGGGCCACCCAGCTTGACGCCGGTCCAGGAAGGCTGCGCCGCCGTGCGCCACAGGAAGTGGCTCGCCACCACAACAAGGGCGAGTGCTACGGCAGCCGCCACCCCGACAATCGCGCGTTGTAGCGGCGATCTCCGTACCATCGTTGTGGCGCCGAGTGTCGGGCCGGCCGGACCGCCGATCCCGCTTGGCGTGACGGCATCTGCCGACCCCAAGCCGGGCGCAGCCTCCGCGCCTTTCAGGGCTTCTTCAATTGTGAGACGCGCCTCGCCGATGTCGCGCAGCCGCTGCTTCGGATCTTTGATCAGGCACCGGCGAATCAGTCTCTGGACTCCGTCAGGCGTATCGGCCGGCAGCTTTCGCCAGTCGGGCTCGTCCCGGATCACTGCAGCCAGCGTGTCTGAAACCGAGTCGCCACGGAACGGCCTCGTTCCCGACAACATTTCGTAAAGCAAGCAGCCAAAAGCCCAGATGTCTGCTCGACGGTCAACTGACCTCCCTTTCGCTTGCTCCGGACTCATGTAGGCCGCAGTGCCGAGAATCGCTCCCGCTTGCGTGGGCTCGAGACCCATGGTGGGCGAGTTCGAGAGATTGCTCCCCGATGCATCCGTAACCAGTGCCTTGGCCAATCCGAAGTCGAGGATCTTCACCTCGCCTTCAGGCGTGACCTTCACATTGGCTGCTTTCAGGTCGCGATGGACGATCCCCTTTTCGTGCGCATATTCCAGCCCTTCGGCAATCTGTGTTGCTATTTCGAGGGCTTCTTCAATTTGCAGGGCCGGGCCCTCATCCAAGACTGGCCTTCCCGCTTCACCAAACGGAGACGCGCCAAAGCCAGCCGCTGCGAGCCGGCCCGCCAGCGTCTCACCTTCCACAAGCTCCATAACCAGTGCGAGTGTCCCCTGGTCTTCTTCGAGACCATGAATGTGAGCGATGTTGGAATGATTCAATGAGGCCAGCAACTGCGCTTCGCGCCGGAAGCGCGCCACACGTTCAGGATCTTCAGCCACAGCCGCAGGCAGGACCTTCAACGCCACCTCGCGGCCCAGTTTCGTGTCCCGCGCGCGATACACTTCTCCCATTCCGCCTGCGCCTAGCGGCGACAGCACTTGGTAGGGACCTAGTCGAGCACCTGGGGTCAAGAGCATTTGTCAGCGAAATTATACACGATGCAAGCGCGGAGCGAGCGGTAGCTTGCGAGAGCGAAGGTGGACCAATTTCCCCTTTTTTCGGCGTTTGCGACCGTTTTCGCCGAAAGGCCAAATTACGAAACGAAACCGTCAGATTGCTGGAAACAAAGGACTTAGTTTTTTAGCCTGAGCAACGATAGTTTCTGTGATTCTAAAGGAGCTGCGTTTCGACGACGGGATTCCAACATTTCAAACGCTTCCCCTATAATCGCATGACCCGCCCACCAGCCGTTGGTGCGGCAATCGCCAATCGTCAATCGGCAATCCCTACGCTCCGGCGCCGATGCGCATGCCGTAGAACGACCGGTAAACGAAGATGAACGACACCCCGAAGAACGCCGCCGCGAGCGCATGCGTCAAGCCGCTGCCGCTGGTGGACGAGAGTTTCACGGCCAGCTCGACGGCCAGCAATCCGAAGAGCGTGGTGAACTTGATGATGGGATTCAGCGCCACCGACGACGTGTCCTTGAACGGATCGCCGACCGTGTCGCCGACCACAGTGGCGTCATGAAGCGGCGTGCCTTTCTGCTTGAGCTCGACTTCCACGATCTTCTTGGCGTTGTCCCAGGCGCCGCCCGCGTTGGCCATGAAGATCGCCTGGTAGAGACCGAAGGCCGCGATGGAGATCAGATACCCGACGAAGAAGAACGGGTCCACGAACGCGAAGGCGAGGGTGACAAAGAACACGGCGATGAAGATGTTCAGCATGCCCTTCTGCGCGTACTGCGTGCAGATCTGGACCACCTTCTTGCTGTCCGTGACCGACGCTTTCTCGACGCTTTCAAGATGAATGTGCGCCTTGATGAACTCGACCGCGCGATAAGCCCCCGTAGTCACGGCCTGCGCCGAAGCGCCGGTGAACCAGTAGATGATCGCGCCGCCGGTGATCAGCCCGAGCACAAAAGGCGCGTTGAGCAACGACAGCTTGCCGACGTTCTGGGTCAGGCCCGCGGTGAGCGCCATGATGATGGAGAAGATCATAGTCGTGGCGCCGACCACGGCGGTGCCGATCAGCACCGGCTTGGCGGTGGCTTTGAACGTGTTCCCGGCGCCGTCGTTCGCTTCGAGCATGTCCTTGGCGCGATCGAACCGCACGTCGACGTTAAAGTCGCGCTTCACTTCCGATTCCACATTCGGGACCTGTTCGATCAGCGACAGCTCGTATACCGATTGCGCGTTGTCGGTCACGGGACCGTACGAATCGACCGCGATCGTCACCGGTCCCATGCCGAGGAACCCGAAGGCGACCAATCCGAACGCGAACACCGGCGCGGCCAGCATGATGTTGCCGAGTCCGAGCGAGCTTACCGCGGAGCCGATGGACATCAGCAGCACCATGGTCAGGCCAAGGTAGTACGCGGAGTAGTTGCCGGAGACGAATCCCGAAAGAATGTCGAGCGAAGCGCCGCCCTCTTTGGCCGAAGCCACCACTTCCTTCACGTGGCGCGACTCGGTGGACGTGAAGACCTTCACGAGCTCGGGGATCAGAGCGCCGGCCAGCGTGCCCAGGAAACGATGGTCGAGAGCTTCCACCACAGCGTGGTGTCGCCGCCGAGATCCGGAATGATGACGGACGAGATCGCATAGGTCAGTCCGATGGAGACCAGCGACGTGATCCAGACGAGCGAAGTCAGCGGCGACTCGAAGTTCATTTTGTCGGCGTTGCCGTAACGCGCCTTGGCGATGATGCCGTTGAAGAAGTAGGCCACCGCCGCGGCGATCAGCATCATCACGCGGATCACGAAGATCCATACCAGCAACTGCACCTGGATCATCGGATCGCGCACGCCCAACACGATGAACGTGATCAGCGCCACGCCGGTCACACCGTACGTTTCGAAGCCGTCGGCGCTTGGGCCCACGGAGTCGCCGGCGTTGTCGCCGGTGCAGTCCGCGATCACGCCGGGATTGCGCGCGTCGTCTTCCTTGATCTTGAACACGATCTTCATCAAGTCCGAGCCGATGTCCGCAATCTTGGTGAAGATGCCGCCCGCGATACGAAGCGCGGCCGCGCCCAGCGACTCGCCAATGGCGAACCCGATGAAGCAGGGTCCGGCGGAAGCGCCGGGAACGAAGAGCAGGATGATCAGCATCATCAGCAGCTCGACCGAGATCAGCATCATGCCGACGCTCATGCCGGCTTCGAGCGGAATTTTGTAGATGGGATATGGCTTTCCGCCGAGGCTCGCGAACGCGGTCCGCGAGTTGGCGAAGGTGTTGACGCGGATGCCGAACCAGGCTACGCCGTAGCTGCCGCAGATGCCGATCACGCTGAACGCCAGGATGGTGATCACCTGCGGGACCGTGTTGTGGGTCAGCACGCCGAAGTACAGGATGATGATCGCCGCGATGAACACCCAGAGCAGCAGCAGGAACTTGCCTTGCTGGATCAGGTAGGTCTTGCAGGTTTCCCAGATCAGATGGGAGACGTCGCCCATGGCGCGATGCACAGGCAGATTCTTGAGCTTGCTGTACGTGACGAGGCCGAAGAGCAGGCCGAGGACGCAGAACAGCAATCCCCACATCAGCAGCTTGTGTCCGTCGGTGCCGAGGAACTGCGCCTGCGAGAGGTCAGGCACCTTGAGATTCGCTTCGCCCCCCGCCTCCTCAGGAGGTTTCGCCCAGGCGCTCGTCGCGGCCAACATCAACGTCAGGCCGGTCAGCGCGGCGCTCAGAATCCGCAGAATGCGACGGGTTGGTTGCTGATAAACCATCTTCGTGTTCCTCCAGTTTTCCTGAATTCCAGCCGGGGAATGCGCTTGAGCCGCGCGCCGGGGCGACGCGAGTTGCTGAGTTGGCACAAGGTGCCGCCATCAGCCGATCTGCGAGCCGGGTGTTTCAGACCAGGTTCGAAACTTAAACGTGGGCCCCTCGGAGGCGCGTGTCCATTAGCTCCGAGATCATTTTTTATAACACCAACGCAGCTTAACGTCAACCAGTTACATGGCCTGGTAGTCACGCAGTTCGAGGTGGCACGGCCATCTTGGCCGTGGCCATTCACGGGCGGGGCGCCCGTGCCACCTGTTCCAATTTCGATTCTGTTTTCGGCCGGATCGCGTTATGCTGTCGAACCCGTCGGGCGAAACACGATGAACGGCGATATTTCCTCTCACGCACACTCGCGACGCTGGACCATCGTCGGGCTGCTGTTCGCGGCTTCGCTGATCAATTATCTCGATCGCGCCACGATCTCCGTAGCCCTTCCGCTGATCGGCCGCGATCTGCACCTCGGGCCGGAAACCAAGGGCGTGCTGCTTTCCGCCTTCTTCTGGTCGTACGCGCTGATGCAGGTGCCGATCGGCTGGACGGCGGATCGCGTCAACCTGCGATGGCTCTATGCGGGCGCGTTCGCCTTGTGGTCCGTCTCTCAAGGCTTGACAGGATTCGCGGGAACGCTCGGAGTGCTGATCCTCTTCCGGGTACTGCTCGGCATCGGCGAGTCGATCTACCTTCCGGGCGGCACCAAGATCGTGAGCTTGCTGTTCGAGCCGGCGGAACGCGGTCTGCCGTGCGGGCTTTTCGATTTCGGCACGCGCATGGGCCTGGTGCTCGGCGGGCTGACGATTCCCTGGCTACTCGTGCATCTCGGCTGGCGCGACGCATTCCGCCTGGTGGGATTTGCCGGACTCTTGTGGCTTGTGCCGTGGCTGCTCGCGACACCGCGGCACATCGGGCAACACCCTAACGAACGGCCGCGCGACGTCCTGCTGCACAAGGTGCTGAAGCTCCTCGCCAACCGCAATCTCATCGGAATTTGCCTGGGCTTTTTTTGCTTCGACTACTACTGGTATCTGCTGGTGAACTGGCTGCCCGACTATCTGGTCACAGTGCGGCATTTCACCATCCTCGGCGCCGGGATGTTTGCCGCGCTGCCCTTCCTGATCTTCGGAGTGAGCGAACCGGCGGGCGGATGGCTCGCCGACCGGCTGATGCGTCGCGGCTGGAACGAAACCCGGACGCGCAAAGGCATCGTCACGGCGGCATTCCTCACGGGACTGTTGCTGATCCCCGCTTCCCGGGTCGCGAACGCGCATGCTGCCGTCGCTCTCATTGCTGGCGGATCGCTGGTGGGACTCGCCACCGGCAATCTGCTGGTGATCCTGCAGTGCTGCGCCCCTTCCACGGAAGTGGGACTGTGGACGGGGTTCGAGAACCTGTTCGGCAACGTGGCTGGCGTGCTGGCGCCGATCGTTACCGGATTCCTCATCGCCCGCACAGGCTCCTATGCGCCGGGATTCCTGCTGGCGGCTTTGACGCTGATCGCGGGTCTCGGGTGCTACTGGTTCATCGTCGGCGATCTCAACTCGGCAAGCATCGGTGTGGTTCCGTGAGCGCCAAACGTAGCTCAACGCGTTGCCGGATGCAGCTTCGGCAGCCGATCCTCCGCCGCCGGCAGCGCCGGAAACGGAGCATGCGGTTCGGTCTGGTACCAATACGCCACCGAGTAGTAGTTGTCCGCGCGATCGTCCGCCGTGCCGTGCTCGATGGTCGCCCGCAGCGACTTGGTGAAGGTGATGGGCGAGTCGAGATGAAAGCGATAGACGCTCCAGCGCGATCCCTGCCGCTCGGGCCCCACCTGCGGCGCTCCAAACAACTCGTAGGCGAACGGCTTGCCGCCGAAATCCCAGGCGCCCAGGAAATAATCCTCGGTGCCGGTACCGTTAATCGAAGGCACTTTCTCGCCATCGACGAAGAACATATCGTCGCCTTCGCCCCACCAGCCGTCGGCGTTCTCCAGCACCGACATGGTGACGCCGGCGAAGTGCCCGCGGCCCTGCGCCTCAACCCAGACGTAGTTGTTCTCGCCGTACAAATTCTTGCCGTTGCTCTTGATGGCGGTGCAAGGCGCGCACTGGCGGTATTGGGCGTGGAAGTAGAGCGTGCCCGGCGAGAGCGGATGCGAGTAGGTGCGGTAGTCGATGTTGTAGTAGTAGGCGTCCACTTTCCGGCGGCCTTCATTCGTGACCGTGATCAACGCATGCTTGGCGAAGGGCATGGGGAAAAACGAATTGAGCGCGTTGTCAGCGCCCACCGCGAGTGGCAGGGACTGATAGAGGAAGTAATCACCGAGGCCGAGACCGAAGAAATCGCCGACCGGCGTCTCGACGCTGGGCGCCGGCTCGCCGTCCCAATACATCCGCAACACCAGCTTCTTCAAATGGAACATTTCGGGGCTGGCGATGGTGAACCAGACGTGCGTTACTTCGCCAGGGCCGTCGGCATCAAGCAACGTCAGACTCTGACCGGGCGGCAGCTCGCGATAATCGGCGTTGCCACCGGTGCGATCGTAGCTGGAGGATCGGTGCTGGACGTAATCGTGAGGCGCGGCCAATCCCGCCAGGTTGAACAGATCGCTCTCTTGGGCCGCGGCCACAAGAGTCATGGTCAGAACAGAGATCAGGACTGTCGGAAACAGCACCAGTCGTCGCATCAGGTCTCCTTAGCCAGTCGCGTTCACCACCGGATAAGCAATGTACCGCATCTTCACCTATCAACCGCGATTTATTCAGGCGCGTCACTCTCCGGGAATCCGGAAGGTGCCGTTCAGCGGCAGATCCCGCGACGATCCTCCCACCATCACCTTGTAATCGCCGGGCGCGAGTTGCCATGCGTCCTTATCCTCACTGAAGATCGACAGGTAGTGCGGATTGAGATCGAAGCTCACGGTCTTGCTCTCACCCGGAGCGAGCTCGATACGTTGCCACGCGACCAAGCGCTTCGGAGGCTCGTTCGTGCTGGCCGGCAATCCGACGTAAACCTCGGCGATTTCGGCGCCGGCGCGCGATCCGGTGTTCTTCACGTCGAAGCTGACCGTCGGTGTCGAGCCTGGAGTGACCTTCAGGCCGGAGTAGGCGTACGTGGTGTACGAGAGGCCATAACCGAAGGGGAAGAGCGGCTCTTTACCTTCGGCGTCGTACCACTTGTAGCCGACCTTCAGACCTTCGTCGTCGTTGATCTCAAACTGCCGCGTGTTGAGCCGGAAGTTTACACCGGGGAAGGGCGCTTTCATGTCGCCTGGACCGGGCGGCGGCTGCGTGGCGAGCTTGGGATGGGGCAGATCGGCCTCGGATTTGGGAAACGTCAGCGGCAACTTGCCCGACGGATTCACATCGCCGAACAGAATGTCAGCGATGGCCTCGGCGCCTTTGATTCCCGGATACCACGCGGCGAGCACGGCACTCACGTTCTCGATCCATGGCATGGTGACGGCTCCGCCCGTTTCGAGCACCACGATGGTGTGCGGGTTGGCGGCTGCGACCGCGCTCACCAGCCCGTCCTGGTTGTCGGGAAGCGAGAGGCTGGGCACATCGCGACCTTCGCTGGTGTGCTGGTTGACGAACACAATCGCGACCTCGGAGTTCTTGGCGAGATCAGCCGCCGATGCGGGGTTGGTGCCCGCGTCGTATTCCACCTTGGCGTTGGGCGCCTTGCCGTGAATGGCGCGCAGCGGCGATGAAGGATCCCACACCGCGCCGCCGAAGCCCCGATTGCCGCCGGCTGGCACGGCATTGCCGCCCGGAGCGTCGACCTGCGCGGAGCCGCCGCCCGAAAGTACGGCCACGTCCGCATGCGATCCGATGACGGCGATCGACCTGATGCTCGAAGCACTCAGTGGAAGCTGGCCGTTCGCGTTCTTCAGCAGTACCGTGCCCTCTTCGGCCACGAGCTCCGCCACTTTAAGACCAGCTCCCGGATCGACTGCGGTGCGCGCGAGAGACCGGTCGAAGAGTCCGACGGCGAATTCCGAGCGCAGAACGCGATGGACCATGTTGTCCAGGCGCGACGGCGGCACCTGGCCGTCCTGCACGGCCTTCTTCAACGGCTCGCCCAGGTAACTGTCCTCGGGCATCTGCATATCGAGGCCTGCCATGACCGCCTTGACCGTGCTGTGCGTGGCGCCCCAGTCCGAAATCACGAAGCCCTGGAATCCGAAGTCTTTCTTCAGCACATCGTTCAGCAGCCAGTTGTTCTCGCACGCATAGTCGTGGTTCACGAGATTGTAGGAGCACATCACCGCGCTCACCCCGGATTCCTTCACGCCGATTTCGAACGCCAGCAGATCGCTCTCGCGCATGGCGCGCTTGTCGGCGATGATGTCCACGAAATTGCGGCCGTTTTCGGAGTCGTTCATGGCGTAGTGCTTGATGTCGCCCATCACGCCCTGCGCCTGCAGCGCTTTCATCTCCGCTCCCACCATCGTCCCGGCCAGGATCGGGTCTTCGCCCTTGTACTCGAAGATGCGGCCATTGCGCGGCTCGCGCGCGAGATCGATGCCGCCGCCGAGCGACATCGTGTAGCCCTGGTCGCGCAGCTCAGTGCCGATCAGGTCGCCGTAAAAGCGTGCGACGTCTGTGCTCCAGCTCGACGCCTCCGATTCACCCGACGGCAGGACCGTGCAGTAGCGTCCGAAGGCGGAGCCGTGCGTTACGCCCACGGCCGCGTCCGCCATCTGCAAATCGGGAATGCCCAACCGCGCGATTCCGGGAATGTACCCGGCGTTGCCGAGCGAGATCGTCGGCGCCTCCACGCCCGGCGCCCTGAAGATCCGTGAGAAACCCGGGCCGTGCAGCAGCGACACTTTCTCGTCGAGCGTCATCTGCCCGATGAGCAGATCGGCGCGCTCGTCGGGCGACTTGGTCTTGTCCTGCCACGGCCCCTTGACGACGGGAGTCTGGCCGGGGAACTGCGCCAGCATGCTGCCGTACCTGTCCGTGGTCGGGCAAAGCAAGGGGAGCGCGGCGGCTAGTATGAGCAGCCTACGCCAATTCGATAACAACTGCTTCGCGAATGCCATGAGGTCTCCTTTGCGCGGGCGGGAAAATGCGCCATGGATGGAGGCGAGAAGATCTTTCTAAGCAACCTATTGATTCAAGGCCACATTCCAGCTTCCTCCGTAGGGATGATTTCTTCCAAATCAAGGCAGAGCCCGGCCGCCCTGGCCCCCCTTCGGCCCGCTCTTTGGGCCTGTAGAAGGCAGAACGCACCTGACACATACATCGAGTGAAAAACCGGCGTTTTCTCACGCCTAAGAAGCTGAAAATAAGGAAGATAAGTTCATTTGGCTTCGCCTCTTGCCGAACAGAGGATAACCTGCTGAGCTGTTTGGCGTTAACCCTCTTTGGGTTCGGTGGCTTTGGCCGGTGATTGACGGTTCTCGATCGACTATCGACGATGGGCCGCGAGAGGCTCGGGTTTATAGCACTGATTCTCCACTTTCGGTGACCCACAACTGGGATCCGACAACCGGAGACCGAGAAGTGCAGCCAATGGCGGGACATGGCAGAACCCGAATCGCTGCGGGAAGATACGTCACGCTAGCACATCCAGACCCTTTTGTCAAGTGCTTTTTGGAGGCCCCCGATGTAGGCTATCTTAGAAGCAGTGGCAAGTGGCAACTGGCAACTGGTGAGTGGCAAGTACCCGTCACGCTGAGTAATGGGTCAATTTGACGTACGGGCGGCGCTTTGTGGCCGCCCGTACGTCAAATTGACCCGCTACTTTAGACCGTCGCGCGGCTGGGCTTTAGGCAATCAAGAGTAGAATAAGAAAGGCGGTGCGCAATGGAGTATGAGCGAATCACTGTTAAGGCGGAGCAGATGGGGGCGTGCCCTGCGTGCGTGGCTTACGGATTCCGGTCGCCACCGTGATTGAAATGGTGGCGGAGGGTATGAGCGTTGAAGAGATCATGAATGCCTACCCCGATTTTGAGCGCGAAGACATTTGCCAAGCTTTGCGCTACGGCCTTTTAAGGAGGCGATCTGATGAAACTGACGACGATTATCGAGGCCGAAGGTGACGGGTACGTGTCACTTTGCCCGGAACTGGACGTCGCGAGCCAGGGCGACTCCATTGAAGAGGCCCGCAACAACCTGCGAGAGGCGCTCGAGTTGTTCTTCGAATGCGCGTCGCCCGAAGAGGTGAAGCAGCGGCTGCATGGAGAGGTGTACGTTACCCAGGTGGAGGTTGCCACTGGGTAGGTTGCGCGTCCTCTCAGGTCAGGAGGCTAGTGCCATTCTGGAGCGGCACGGCTTCGTGGAAGTTCGAAGGCGGGGGGCCACATCGTGATGCAGAAGAACGTGCCTGGAGGCACGGTGACGGGTCCCCGTCCCAAATCACAGGGAACTCCGCATCGGGACGCTTCTGTCTGTCATTCGCATGTCCGGCGTGCCTCGAAGTGAATTCGAGTCTTGATCCGCGCGGCCTCAGACTCATGTCAACCAGGATTTTCATGCCACCGGAATGGGCAGCTCAATCTCTTCCACCCGCCAGGCAGCGTAGGCAAGAGCCTGCCGGATGTCCTCGTTTTCCAGGCAAGGATAGGCGGCGAGGATCTCCTGGTTGGAGTGGCCAGCCGCAATCAATCCCACGACTGTCCCGACGGTCACGCGCATGCCTCGGAGGCAGGGCTTGCCGCCCATGACTTCAGGATTGCGGGTGATGCGGTCGAGATTCGCAATGCTCGTGTGTTTCACGTCGGTAGTGTACACCCAAAGCCGGCCGCGCGTTCACATGTTGATCTGCTCATTCGTGTGCCGCTTGAGATACCAGCAAGGCGCGTAGCCGAGGTGCGGAAAAATCGACCTCACGCACGTTTCGACCTGCGGCGGCTGGAAATAGTAGTCGGGCTTCCCGTCCTTCTTCATCACCGAATAGGAAATCGTGACCGTAACCGATCCAAAAGGATTTCGGCCCGGAATCCGGAGGCGGACGGAAGCGTAATCTCCGAGATAGATCAGCGCAAGTACTCCGAATATTCCCAGAATGACGCGTTTCATACGGGCTTGCCGCTCTCACGGCGCTCCGGGCTTGATTCGCGCTGCTGTTCCCGCCGTATTTCCCGCGGCTCGGCGTGGATACTCACCTTCATGATCTGCGGCGACAACTGGCGGAAACGGAACTCGAGTTCCTCGGTGATCTCGTGGACACGCGCCACGGCCAGGTCCGGCTCGACGGTGCAGTGCATGGCCACGTAAACGTTCGACCCTATTTCGTGTGCTTCGAGCGAGTGACAATCCACCAGGCCCGGCGTATCGCGCGCGATGCGCATCAGCTTTTTCTCCAGTTCTGAAGTTACGATTTCGGCCTCGGCGGCCGGTTCCACGCGATCAAGCAGCGGCTCGATATGGACATTCACCTCGGTCACTTCCTCGATCTCCCGCTCGACGGCCGATTCGAGTTCGGTGGCGCGATCGTGCGCCGCCTGTAGGGTGAGCGACGGGTCCACCTCGAGGTCGAGGTTCACCCGCACGCGGCCCTTGACCTCGTAAGCCGTCACGTCATGCACTTTGAAATTATGACGGGCGGCGACGGCGCGCACGCGGGCTACAGTGTCCTGGGCGGCCGGCGCCTGCGGCGTGGCGTGGATCACGACATCCGCCGTAGGAAACAGCTCGCGCACCTTCGACTCCACGCTTTCCACCATGGTCTGTGCGTGTTCGAACGGAATGTCGCCGGGCAGCGTCAAGCGCAGATCGACAAAGAGTTGCTGGCCGCTCTGCCGCACCCGGATTCGCTCATTCATGAGCACGCCGGGCACTTCGCTGACGCTCGCCGCGATCCGAGCGGAGGTGCCTTCAGGCGCGGCGTCCACCAGCGTGTCAAACGTGCGACGGCCCAGTTGCAGGCTGATGTAGAGCGTGATTCCGGCCACGATGAGCGCCGCCACAGGATCGGCACGCTCGAGCAGCGGCACGCGCTCCTGGCGGGCGATGAGGACGAATGCCAGGCCGAGAATCACCGCCAGCGAGCTCCAGACGTCCATCGAGAAGTGCAGCGCGTCCGCTTCGAGGGCCTGGCTTTGATACTTGCGCGCCACGCGGAACAGCGCCCGCGATCGCACGCTGTCGAGGATGGCGGAGACCACCATGACCGCGAACGCCCACGCGCTCGGCTCAACGTGGACAGCGTGGAAGAACAACCTCCGGACCGCTTCGATAACGATGGCGGCGCAGGCGGCCAGCAGCAGGCCCGTCTCAACGAACGCGGCCATTGATTCCATCTTGCCGTGGCCGAACGGATGCTCGCGATCGGCCGGCTTATCCGAAACCCTGACCGAGAAATAAGTGATGGCCGCCGCCACCAGGTCGAGCGCGGAGTGCGCCGCCTCCGAGAGAATGCCGAGGCTGCCGGTCGCGACTCCGATCACAAGCTTCAGAATCACCAGCAGAGTTGCCGTCCCCACCGAGGCCAACGCTACGGATTGCTTTTCCGGCGCCGGCAAGTGCTCAGGGGGCGGGGATTGGAGGGAGGGAAGCATGTTTCGATTATCGGCGAAACAGGCGTGAATGCAACGCGGGATCAGCTAATCGGAGAATTGGTTCATTGACTCAATGAATCAATGAGCCAATGCTTCCAAAGCGTCCATCAATTCGTCATGCGCGTGCTTCTGGCCCAGGCGGCCTGTCACCTCGATGCCCTTATTCAGCACTTGGCGCGCTTCCTCCTGGCGGCCCTGATTCGCAAGCAGCATTCCCGCCTGGTAGTAAGACGCGGAATAGTCGGGGTGATGCTCCAGCAGATAGCGGAAGTGCTCCCAGGCTTCCTCCGGCTGGCCGCCGCGGACGAGTTCGAGCGCCAGCGCGTAGCGCGCGAAGGTGTCGTCGGGCTTGGTAGCTATTGAATTGCGCAGGAACTGAACGCGTTCGTTATCCATGTCCCACTTTCGCGGCTTCCCTCGTCGCTCCCGGCCGCCTTAAATCGGTTGCAAGCTCGCGGCCAGTCGAATACTATAGGCCGCTGGCCGGCAAGAAGCAAAGAACCCTCTTCAATCTCGGCAAGGAAAACGCCGACCGGGGGGAGCTCCCAAGCGGGCGGCCGGGGCTTTGCGTCTCCAGACTTTGATGCGGAGCGGGTCTAGCGGGGCATACATCCGTCGATGGCGCGATCGAAGAAGCAGCACGATGCAGGAAGGACGCCGGCCGAGACGCGCGCCGAGATGTCGCAGGTGGTGCTGCCCAACGACGCGAATCCCCTCGGCAACATCCTGGGCGGCACGGTGATGCACCTGATCGACATTGCGGGCGCCATCGCGGCTCACCGGCACGCGCGCAGCTACGTGGTGACTGCGTCGGTGGACAACGTAGACTTCACGCGGCCCATCCGCGTCGGCCAGTTGATCCTGCTGCGGTCCGAGGTCACCCGCGCTTTTCGCACCTCCATGGAAGTCGAGGTAAAGGTGTACCTCGAGGATTACGTCCGCGGCGAACGCTGCCTGACCAGTTCTGCCTTCGTGACCTACGTCGCGGTGAACGAGGAATTGCAGCCGATTCCCGTGCCTCCGCTTATCGTCCGCACGGCCGCAGAGAAGCGGCGCTATCGCGAGGCATTGGGCCGACGACGCCGACGACTCGCACTCGCCGCCCAAGCGCGCCGGCGCTGCGAGGAAGAAGGGTAGGCCCGAGGACGCGGCCTGGAGATCGATGCAATCTGCGCGCGGGAATTCGGGCGCCGCGCTATAATAGGCGAAGGCGGATTGTCCATAAGCTTTCAGACCAGAAGTCCGGGGGCATGCGTCCGCCGAGCTCCGGTTTAGCACCGCCAAAATTTGCCGCTAAGCTCGTGAACGGCGACACAAGCTCGTTTCGCACAAGGAGAATTCTATGAAGACCAAGCGCACGAAGATTTTCACCGGCACGCCCTGGGAGCCGATGGCGGGCTATGCGCGCGCCGTGCAGGCCGGCGACAGCGTCTACGTTTCCGGCACAACCGGCACCGATCCTTCGGGCAAAGTGCTGAGTCCAGGCGATGCCGCCGCACAGACCACGCAGGCGATCCGCAACATCGAAAATGCCCTCAAGCGGCTAGGTCTTGGTCTCGATCATGTGGTGCGAACGCGCATCTATCTCACCGATATGGACAAGTGGGAAGAAGTCGCCAAGGTGCATGGGCAGTTCTTTGGTGAGATTCACCCGGCGACGGCCCTCGTGGGCGTCACGCGGCTCGTCGATCCCGAGATGATCGTCGAGATTGAGGCGGAAGCAGTACTGTAAGAAGTTGAAAGTCGAAAGTTGAAGGTCGCCGATGGCCGATTTTCGACTTTTGCTTTTCGACTTTTGATTTTTGACTTTTGATTTTTGACTTCTCCCGAGGATTTGCTCATGCCAAGCCGGAGGAACTTCTTGGCGGCAGCCCTGGCGGCGCCGTCGATCCTTGACGCCATCCCGCCGGTCCGCGCGTCTGCCGCCCGACCCGTTCCGGCGCCAGTGCCGCAATCAGCCCCGTCCTGGCCTGACGATTCCGATCCCGCCTTCTGGGACCGCATCCGCGACCAGTTCTATTTCCCGCGCTCGGAAGCCTTCTTCAACACCGGAACGATCGGCGCCGTACCGCGCTTTGTCCTTGAACGCGTGATCGACGACATGCGCCTGGTCGAGGCGACGGTCGCCCGCTGGGACTACACGGAGCGCACGGACAACTCGATCAGCGGGTATTCGCCGGCGCTTCCGATTCGTGTGAAGCTCGGCAAGCTGGTGAACGCCGACGCCTCCGAGTTGGCCCTCATCCAGAACGCCACCATGGGGATGAACATGCTCGCGAGCGGCATCGAGCTGAAGGCCGGCGACGAGATCATCACCACCGACCGCGAGCATCCGGGCGGCGTCTGCGGTTGGCAGATGCGCGCCAAGCGCGACGGCGCCGTGTGGAAGCACATCACCATGCCCCAGCCGGCGAACGATCCGGAGGAGATTGTGCGCCTGTTCGAGGCCCAGATCACGCCGCGCACCCGCGTGCTGGCGTTTCCGCACATCATCTCACCGACCGTCGTGGTCATGCCTGCCAAACGGCTGGTGGCGCTCGCCCACGATCACAATTGCCTTGCCATCATCGATGGCGCTCACGCCGTGGGCCAGATCGACTTAAATCTGCACGACCTCGGTTGCGACGCCTATTTTTCGAGCCCGCACAAGTGGCTGCTCGCCCCGCCGGGCAACGGCATGCTCTTCATCCGCGCCGATCGCCAGGACCTCTTTTGGACCACGCTCTGCAGCTCCGAGTGGGACGATCACAAATCGGGGATGTACCGCTTCATGCAGTATGGCACCGGCAACGCGTCGCTTCAGGTCGGCCTCGATGCCGCGCTCGATTTCCACTTCCGCATCGGACCGGATCGCGTCCGCAAGCGCATCCGCTTTCTCGCCGATCGCCTGCGCTCCGGCTTGCAGCAGATTCCCGGCGCGAGCATCAATTCGCCGGTGAATCCGGAGATGTGCGGCGCCATGACGGTTTACAGCGTCCGCGGCGTGCACGGCTCCGATCTCGAAGAGACCATGTGGGAGCGCCGCCGGCTGCGTCCGCGGTCGATGGGCGACCCGCTCGGCGTCCGGCATTCCTGCCACATCTACAACAGCGAACCTGAGGTGGACGCGGCGCTCGAGATCGTCAGCGATTTGGCCAAGCAGCACGCATAGCGCGCTTCACGTCGAGAAACTCATCGACACGCTCGCCCCACCGCTGCCCCTGAAATATCAGACTCTTCGGCGGTGAGGACACCGCCGCTACAAGCCGCGATCATTGAATGGAAAAGCGGATCACAAGACGGGAGCTCGCGATCCTTCTGGCCATGGCGGGGCTGGAATCTCCCATTCTGTCGTGGCGCGGCTATGCCTCTATCGCGAGCAGGAGCGGCTGGGAAAAGTACCCTGGAAATCCGGTTCTTGGGGGACAGTACGGGACCTGCTTCGACGTGTGCGTCTTGCACGAAGCAGGTGTTTACAAGATGTGGGTGTCGTGGCGTCCCAAGAAAAGCATAGCTCTAACCGAGAGCAAGGACGGAATTCATTGGGGTCCGCCGCAGGTTGTTCTGGGGCCCGATCGAAGTACCGGGTGGGAAGACGACGTCAATAGGCCCGTCGTCGTCCATCGCGAGGATGCCTATCACATGTGGTACACGGGCCAGACCAACGAGAGATCCATGATCGGCTACGCCAGGGGCGGCGACGGCCGTAACTGGGTGAGACAGTCGGCACGTCCCGTCCTCGAATCCACTTTGCCATGGGAACGCGTGGCGGTGATGTGCCCGCATGTGATGTGGGATCAGGAAAAGAAGATCTGGAGGCTGTGGTATTCCGCCGGTGAGCAGTATGAACCGAACGCCATCGGTTACGCCACCAGTTCTGACGGGCTTCACTGGAACAAATACCCGGCAAATCCAGTCATGACTCCCGAGCCGAACGCGCTGTGGGAAAGGCAACGAGTGACGGCGGCGCAAATCGTCTCTTGGCACGGATGGTACTACAGCTTTTACATCGGCTTTCGCGACATCGATCACGCTCAGATCGGCTTGGCGCGGTCGAAGGATGGGGTTACGAACTGGGTCAGGCACGCCGGAAATCCGATCGTGCGGCCGACGCCAGGCGGTTGGGATGCCGACGCGTGCTACAAACCCTGTGCGGTCTATAGCAACGATGGCTGGATGCTATGGTACAACGGACGGAAGGCGTCGCTCGAACAAATTGGGCTGGTCACGCACTCCGGCGAGGATCTTGGATTTGTGGCGGAATCATGAGATGCCGCAACGCAGCTTTAGAGTGATTCCATAATGACAGTCGGCTCTTCAGCACCGGTAATCCTGGGCTGTCCTAGACCCAGGTTTGCCGGGAAGGAGCCGACATGTCGAGCCGCAAGCAAGCTCGCGGGAAGAAAGCGGAACCACGCTGCCGCAGTCTAAACAGCCGCACTCCAAGAGCGTACTCACGTGTGCGATGGCTTCGCCGGGCCGACTTCCTCGGCCAGATCGGATGATTGCTGTTAATCCTCGCCCTGCGGACGATCGAGCGATCGGGGACGCATGTTCCAGTTGCAACAAAACGGGTGGCGGTTATGTGGTACCCTTATTTATGCGGGGTTGCGGTAGTCAGGGCCGTATGATGGGATATTTGTGATGCATTTATTGATGATTCATCTCTTGCTGGCCTCCTGGCCGGCATCTTGGACGCCGATGACCGATGTCCTCTCGCGTTCCCAACCTCTGGACGTCGGCTATCTCGAAATGTACAATCTGCAGTTCGCCGACGCCCACCACACGTTCGCGGAATGGGAGAAGTCTCATTCTCAGGATCCGCTGGCGCTCACTTCGGACGGCGCCGCTTATCTGTTCAGCGAGTTCGACCGGCTGGGCGTGCTGCAGTCGGAACTGTTCGTCGACGACGGGAAATTCAAGAAGCGCAAACGCCCGGACGCCGATCCCGCGGTCGCAGCCGCGTTCAACCGTGACCTGGACGAGAGCGATCGGCTGGCGGATGCCGTCCTGGAGAAGGACCCCCGCGATCGCGATGCGCTGCTGGCCAAGGTCCTGAATGAGGGGATGCGAGGAGATTACGCAGCGCTGATCGAGAAGAAGGATCTGGCGTCCCTCGTCTATATGAAGAACGCGGGGATAATTGCTCAGCGCCTGCTGGCCGTTGATCCGCACTGCTACGACGCATATCTTGCCGTCGGCGTCGAGAATTACATGTTAGGATTGAGTGCCGCACCGGTGCGTTGGGTGCTCCGGCTCTGCGGGGCGCAGACGAACAAGCAGGACGGAATTGAAAAACTGCAGCTTACGGCCGAGAAGGGTCATTACTTGTTGCCCTTCGCGCGGCTTCTGCTGGCCGTGGCTGCGATGCGGGACCACGACAAGCCGGAAGCTCGCGACCTGCTTCAGGATCTGGCCGAGGCTTTCCCCAATAATGATCTGTACCGGAAAGAACTCGCTCGAATTCAATAAGCTAACGCGGCCTTTGGCCGCACGAAAAGCAGATCCTTCGCTGCGCTCAGGATGACATCGCGTTAAGAAAAGATGACAGGTCATTCTGAGCGGAGCAAAGAGTCTGCTTTTCAGGCCCGAAGAAATCGGCCTTAGCAGCACAGGGCACGCCAACCCGCGCGCCAGGGTAAACCCATGAGGATTGCCAGTGTCGGGAGCGCATTTCCCAAGCACTATTACACCCAGGAAACCATCACCGAGAGGCTGAAGGCCCACTGGGGCCCGCAGATGAACAGCCCCCAGTTGCTGGACCGCCTCTACAAGAACTGCTGCGTGGCTGGGCGCTACCTGGCAGTCCCGCCGGAGCAGTACTACAACATCAACAATTTCGGCGAGGCCAACGAAGCCTGGATCAAGTGCGCGATGGAGATCGGCGAGCAGGCGCTGTGCAAGGCGCTGACCGGCGCGGGGCTTAGTCCAGGCGAGATCGACGCCATCTTCATGATCTCGGTGACCGGCATCGCCAGTCCTTCTCTGGATGCGCGGCTGGCGAATCGTCTCGGCTTCTCGCCCCGCATCAAGCGCATCCCTATCTTCGGTCTGGGGTGCGTGGCCGGCGCCGCCGGCGTGGCACGCGCCAGCGATTACGTGAAGGCCTTCCCCGGCGAAGTGGCCGCGCTGCTGTCGGTCGAGCTATGCACGCTGACGCTGCAGAAGGACGACATCTCGATGGCCAATCTGATCTCCGCCGGTCTGTTCGGAGACGGGGCCGCGGCGGCCATCATCGTGGGCGCAGAGCGGGAGCAGCCAGGTCCGCAGGTTCTTGCCACGCGATCGGTGTTCTATCCCGACACCGAGCACATCATGGGCTGGGACATCACCGAGAAAGGCTTCCGCATCGTCCTCTCTCCCAATCTACCCGCGCTTATCGAAGAAAATCTGGGCGGCGACATGGAAGAGTTCCTCGGCGACAACGGCCTTAGGTTCGACGATATCGGCTGCTGGGTCCTGCACACCGGCGGCCCGCGCATTCTGGAGTCGACGGCCACGGCGCTTCGACTGCCGCGCGAGGCGCTGGAGGTCTCGTGGGAATGCCTGCGCCGCATGGGCAACCTTTCCTCGGCCTCGGTGCTCATGGTGCTCGAGGAATTTCTGCGACGCCGTCCGCCCCAAGGCACTTATGGCGTGCTGGCCGCGATGGGTCCGGGATTCTGCTCGGAGTTGCTGCTGCTGCGATGGTGAGGAGAAGTCGAGAGTCGAAAGTCGAAAAAAGATAGCTCACGGTCTTCGAGTTTCAACTTTTGACTTTTGACTTTCGACTTTTCGAATTCGCGAGTCCTGCCCTTCACTTCGCGCGGGGGAGTGGCGAGAATCTAGCGTCCGGGAAGAGTGCGGAAGTGATGACTGCCGATGAACAGCAGCCCCATCAGTGTACCGTTGTAAGCCACGTGAAGGATAACGCCGGGCACCACTGACTTGGTGATCGCCCGCGCCGTGGAACACGCCAATCCCACCACCAGAATCAGAGCCAACCCGCTCCATGCGCCCCAGTACTCCGGGGCATGAATTAGCGCAAACAGCAAGGCGGTCGAGACCAGGGCAAATCGGATTCCGACCATGCGCTCGAAGAACGCGAAAAACACGCCGCGGAAGATGATTTCTTCCATGAACGGTGCGACCGTCACGCTGAAGACCGCAAGCGTGTAGGCCGCGGCCGGCGACGCGAAGAGCTTCTCCAGCGGGAAAGCCTTGTTTTGCGGCAGCCATGCTTCGACAATCACCAGACCGATCGCGAGCACGATGCCGGCGACGAAGATCCGTCCCGCCTGCCGTCCGCCCGGCCAGCGCCATCGAATTCCTTCCCAGAACGGCAGCCGGTACTGCAGCGCCACCAGGATGTAGACGTAAAGAAACAGCGGCCCGTAATAGATCACCTGGGTCACGACGGCGAAAATCGCGTTCTGCGCCATGTCGTACACGCTGGATTGCCAGCCTGCGATTGGCTTCAGCACGGCGTAGACGGCCAGGCAGCCGAACTGGGAAACAATCAGCCAGACTACAGCCAGAACGACGAAAGTGAGCAGGTCGCGACCTCTCCAAATCTCTCGCGGAGCCGGCTCCGCGAAAACGCGCTCGAACATCGGCGGCGCCTCGACGATGCCGCCGGGCGTGGGGTTCGCCAATTCGACCAGCGCTTGCGAGGATGGGTCGCCATCCGCGCGAGTCTGTTGTGGCTCGGGCGACGAAGCCGATTCGCCGCGCGGCGCGTCGGGCCGGACTGGATTTTCCTCAGGCACGTTCTTTCACTCGAGCGCCGCCGCCAGCAACGGGATCATCAATTCGTGATGACCCGTGATCGCGTAGCCGCGGCTTTGCTTGCCGCGCGCTATCGCGACCGGCCGCCGGATCACGTTCTCGGTCGGCCGGTAAT
>JASHPE010000403.1 GCA_030038235.1 Terriglobia bacterium | reverse complement strand
GGGGCCGAGATCACGGGGAATCCCATGGGCCTGGCCCGGGCCCTGGACAAGATCGACAAGTACTCGAAGCGCCTGCCGATGCGCGTGGCGCCGTCCATGGCGCATATCTACTGCGCGCAGCCGCTCACCACGGGACAAGTCTTCTCCGGCCTGTTCTCCACGCATCCGCCGATCCCGAAGCGCATCGAGCGGCTGATCGGACGCGATTTCGTGTAGAGGTTCGGCATTCGGCGATTCGTGTTACCGATGAGCGAGAGATTCAGTTAAACTGAGCGTCATAAGTAATTGCGCATTTCAGATACCTGTGATCTCATGTATTTATGAGACCACTGCAAGTTGCTGATGCCAAGACAATCGTTCTGGGATTGCAAGACGAGATCCGCCGTTCGGAAGAATCGCGCTATGACCACCGCCTCCACGGGGTGTTGCTGGTGGCGCAAGGCATGAGCTGCCCGGAAGTCAGCCGGTTGCTGGGTGATGCGCCCCGCTCGGTGGAATACTGGGTGCGACGCTTTGAGGCTAAGGGGCTGGGAGGGCTGAGCGAAGGGCAACGCTCCGGGCGTCCCCGACGTCTGAGCGAGACGCAGCTGCAGGAAGTGGACCGGGCGCTGCGCCAGACCCCTCGCGACTTCGGTTTGAGAGGAACGCTGTGGGATGGGAAAACGCTGAGTGCCTGGATCGAGCAGCAGTTCCATGTTCATTTGGCGGTGCGTCAATGTCAGCGCTTGTTCCGGCAGCGGGGCTTTCGGCTGCGCAAACCCCGCCCCCAGATTGCCCATGCCGATGCGGAAAGGCAGCAGACGCATAAAAAAACTCCAGGCGCTAAGCCTCGATCCGAGCGTTGATCTCTGGGCCATGGACGAAGTGCACTTTCAACAACACGGCTCGCGCTGCCGGATGTGGGTCCCGCCCGAAACCAAGGACCCGGTGTTGCTCCATCATCCCACCCGCAAGAGCGTGGGTTACTTCGGGGCCGTCCGAGTGCGCGACGGCAAATTCTTCTTCCGGCGGGAAACGGGGAAGTTCAACGGCGTGACCTGCTGGCAATTCTTGAAAGCCCTTCACGCCGTCAGCACGCGCGCGGCTCGACGGGTGGTGGTCATTGCTGACAACGCCAAATACCATCATGCGCGGTTGCACTGGGACTGGAGGCAGGAAAGGGCTGAGCATTTCGCCCTTGATTTCTTGCCGCCTTACAGTCCGGAACTGAATCCCAGCGAGCGGGTGTGGAAGCTCACTCGTCGGCTTTGTCTCCATAACCGCTATTTCCCCCAGTTGGACGACGTCACTGCCGCGGTCGAGACCGAGTTCGCCAACTGGACTAAACCCAACAACACCTTGCGACGACTATGCGCAATTACTTAAGACGCTCAGTTTTAGATTAGCCATTATCTCGATTGCTTGCTTTCAAGAGAGTTCTCGCATGACGCCACGGTTACGCTGGGGGACCGGGTTTCCACGTCCCGGATTCGGTGATAGTATGATATCTTGATCTCAAGACATATCGGCGGAGAGTCATTGATGTCGCAGCGCCTCACCTCCCCAGACCCCGGCCCGCACCGACAAGAACGCGTCGTGAATTCGGTCACAGAGCTATTGCAAGGCGTGGCCGATCCTGCTGTATGCACGCTCACGGTTGTGCAGGACCTCGACGGGCTTCCCGAGATTCATCTTGCCCCGAATACGACATTGCGCGGCCGGCCAAACCAACGAACCGTTCTGCAGTTCGCGGAGGGCGCGGACGGGGTGTGCTTGTCCGGTGACAACTCCATCACTGACCTCGACCTGCAAGTGGCGGCCGATCGCTTGGCTATATGGAACGATGAATCGGCGCCCAGCCTGGGCAGGCTTACCCTGCGGTCGATAAGGACCGTCGGCCGCGTTCGTTTTTTCGCTCGTAATGCTGTCCGCGGCGGTCACGTGGAGATCGACGGCCTCGACATTGTTGCCGCCGATGCTCGTTCCGGGGAGGAAAGGCCGCATGACTACGGTGTCTTCGTGTTGCAGGGCGCCTTCACGCTTTGGAACATGCAGGCTGACCCGGACGTCCTGATCACAGCCAACCTGATCGGCTTGTCGGCGGGCAGAATCAGCTCGCCGGTGTTCGGAAGTGGAGTTTTCGTCGGCGGCGCTGGTGACACGGGCGGCCGCCTGGCCGTGCAACACCTCGAAACGAATGCCGTGTACAACGATGGACGCATCGAACCTGGAACCGCCGATCAGATCTCAGGCGGCGTCTTTGTGCTATTCGGCGCAAGCGTGGACGTGCTCGTGAACAACGGACCCGTTACTACGTATGGAGCTAACGACATGGCTCTCGACAACTGGGGCTTCGTCGATCGGTGGGTCAGCAAAGATAAGGTCACCACTTTCGGACCGAGCGGCGTAGGTTTCGTCAATTTCGGGCAGATTAACGAACTGGTTGCTCTGGCGCCAATCGAAACCTTTGGACTCGGGGCTCGCGGGTTCAATGTCTACACCGGGACGGTGCGAAGTGCCGAGTTCGACCGCATCGTTACCCACGCGGACGGCGCGGTGGGTGTCCAAATCAGCCAGCCCGTTGGACGTCTTATCTTCCGTCGCGGCATCGAGACCCACGGTGCGATCGGCCAATCGCTCGTCAAGGGTGTGCCGCAGAATCTCGCGGCGACGCCACTGAGTATCAAGCCAGGGGGAAGCGCCCAGGAGATTCAGGTGCGCGGAGGACTTCACGCCCACGGCAAGGATGTGCTTCCTTTCGAGCAACACGGGGCGGTCGAATCTCTCCGGATTGAGGGCGGCTTCTCCTCTGCGACGGCACGCTCCGGCAATCCTTGAGCGAGCTCTCTCCGATGGAGCACCATTCAATGGAGGCGGCAGAAATAGTTCTTCGAAGGGACGCCGCAAGTGTGCGTCTCAATCCAGGCAGAGCGCAGTCGAACGGAGAGTCTGAAAGCGCGAGGAGCTTCAGATGAGCAAAACGCGGCTCGAAGCCTTCAGCGACGGCGTGTTCGCCGTGACCATCACGATTATGGGTGAGCTTTCGGTGGGAATACGTAAATCAGAAGCAGTAGCCTTGACCCACCCAGTAATGCCAGTCCGTGATGGCTTCGTCGGTGGTTTTGTTCCCCTTCATGGCCTGCAGTTGGGACAGGGGCACTGCTATGGTTCGACCTTGCCATTTGATCAGCACGAGCATGTCGCTGCCGCAGGCCTCTTCGGGTGCCATGCCTTGAACTTCGACGGTTTCTCCTTTGAGGAGCGGTGAGACCGCTTTGGCCACGATACACGTGGCCTGGAAGGGGAATCGGATTTTGCCCTCCAGGTAGTAGTACCAGCCCATGGCTTGCTCCTCTGGGCCATAAGCGTCAACCACAATCTCGTTCTGGATTCGTTCCTCCCGCACGGCATCCCTTTTGCGTTTCGCCATCGTGGCTACTGCTCCTTTGCAGCCAGAATGCGGCGCACCGAGGTGCGGCCAATCTGCAACCGGCGAGCGATGGCGGATTTACTGGTACCCGCTCGGTGGAGCCTGCGGACCCGTTCAGCGTGGAGTGCTGCCGTTAACGGCCGGCCCAAGCGTTGACCATTCTGGCGCGCCTGTGCCAGGCCGGCCCTGACCCGTTCCCGGAGAATCTCCCTCTCGAACTCCGCAAAGACGGCCAGCAAGCCCGCCATGGCTCGACCGGCCGGCGTGGTTAGATCCAGCGCCTCGGTCAGCGAAACGAAGCCGACTCCCAGATGCTCCAGTTCTTGCAGGGTGGCGAGCAGGTCGGTGACCGATCTTCCCCAGCGATCCAGGCACGACACAGCCCCGTCTCGCCGCATATTCCCGCAGGGTCTGCAGCGGAATGGTCTGTTGATCCTGCGTAAAGACGCGGGCGTAGAAGCCCACTCGAAACGGAGTTTTCGCCCGCCGAGAGGGGTGGCCAAAAACCCTTGCCTATTTCGGTGTGTGAGAGGCCCGTTTTCTGGCCATTTTCGAGGGTCGCTCCATCTGGCTTCTATCTATGGTTTTCGGCCACGAGAGAGGCATTGTACTTCAGGAAGGCCTCGGCTACCGAGAATCTATTCCGGCCCCAGACCGGCCAAGGTCTGGCGGTAATTCCAGGGCATCCAGGCCGCCGGTTGGCTCGCCAGTTCCTCCGCATGCCGCTGCAGTTCGCTCAGATAGTCGAACGAGTTGGCACCGCATAACTGGCAGGTG
>JASHPE010000402.1 GCA_030038235.1 Terriglobia bacterium | reverse complement strand
TCAAAGGCTGCGCCCGCCGTGACGGATATGGCGCTGTCAACGTACTTCATTAATCTTTGGCCTCTGACTCTGGGCATGTTTTCTCCTCACTCCCACACAAGAAATCGCTGCCGCTCTCGGCAGCGCCGGGCCCGCCTGCCCGGAGACACGTAAGGGACACAGACACCCTATGGCCGCAAGATTATGCCTTATTACGGGCGAATATAACAAGTTTGTACCGAACGGCGTCATTATTCGGTTAGATGGCATTAAAATTGACGTGAACGGCGCAGGCGGAATCCTGTTCAGAATCAAGGGGTTGACGCCGTACATCGTTAGCCCGGAGTCTTAAATCCTAAATCTCGAATCCAGACAGTCCGCCCTTACCCGCAGCCCCTGATCCCTGCCCTGGCTCGCCTTGACCTTTGGCCGTGAATGATGACGGATGCGAAAGATTCAGTGGGGGCGGAAGACCCGCTCCCCGATTGCGGATGAGCCCGCCCGCAGGCGGTCGTGGAAGGTCAGATTCCGCTGCGGTTTGGACTCACCTCCGCCTCACAGGCCGTTCCGGTGGGGAGAGGACCCAGACGTCTCTATAGAGATAGGTGCCGTCCAGGCCGAAACCCACGTAAATGATCATGTTGTTTTTAGATGGGCTGTAGCCGCCGCGCGCGCCGCCACGCGCATTCGGGTAAACGCTCAAACTGGCCGTTCTGGGTCCATGCCGGACTCCACCCAGGCCATTCGCGTCCGTCAGGACCCAAACATCCCCGTAACGCTCAGCACCCAGACGTCGCTGTAGCCGTAGGGACCGCAGGCATCTCCTTCAAAACCGTCATCGTGTTCGTGGTCGGATCATAGGTTGCTGCCTGGGTCTCGCGCGCCCTAGCGGACCTCCGGCGGGCGAGAACTCAATCCACGCCGAGGCTCCGCCGTTGCCGTTGGCATTTTCAGGACCCACACATCATTGTCGCAGCCCCCTGAGTTGCCGCTGTTCCCGCCAAAAATAATCATCCTCGCGAGAGCACGGGCAATGATTCGCCGGACTGGCTGAACAACGTTGGTGAGAAGCACACTTTTCGCTTGCCACTCCACTGAAAAATGCAGCAAGCTCCAAGTTGACGCGGGGAAACCTTATGGCCAAGTGCGCAGTATGTGGAGCCGAATCCCGGGACGGCGGTCGATTCTGCTCGTCCTGCGGAGCGCCCCTCGGATCGGGCGCAGCGAAGCCCGGTCCCGCGGCGGCGCAGGACGCCGAAGTCACGGCGACCGCGAGTGGACCGGCAACGCCGCAACCCCGAACTCCGAATCCCGAACTCCGAACCCCAGGTCCCGCGCCCCGGACTCCAAGTCCCGAACCCCGAACCCCGAGACTGCGCACTCCCGCGCAGCCTGCCACGCGAACCAAATCCACGAGCAGCTCGGCGCGTCTCTCCGAAGGACGATTCTTGCCCGGCACGCTGATCCTGGAGCGTTACCGTGTGGTGGCGCTTGTCGGCAAGGGCGGCATGGGCGAAGTCTATCGCGCCGACGACCTGACGCTCGATCAGCCTGTCGCGTTGAAGTTCCTGCCCGAAGCCCTGGCGAGCGACGCCGACGCGCTGGAGCGCTTTCGCAACGAGGTGCGAACGGCGCGCCGCGTGTCGCACGCCAACGTCTGCCGCGTTTACGACGTGGGCGAGGCGGAAGGCCAGCCCTTCCTCAGCATGGAGTACGTGGACGGCGAGGACCTGGCGTCCCTGCTGCGGCGCATCGGACGTCTGCCGGGCGATAAAGGCCTGGAGATCGCGCGGCAACTATGCGCCGGACTCGCCGCCGCGCATCGGGAGGGCGTGCTCCATCGCGACCTGAAGCCCGCCAACGTCATGCTCGATGGACGCGGACGCGCCGTCATGATGGATTTCGGTCTGGCCGGCCTCGCCGAGCAGATCCAGGGCTACGACGTGCGCAGCGGCACGCCGGCCTACATGGCGCCGGAACAGCTCGCGGGCAAGGAAGTGACGGAGCGGAGCGACATCTATTCGCTCGGCCTCGTGCTTTATGAGATCTTCACCGGCAAGCGCGCCTTTGACGCCACCGCGCTCGCGGATCTGGTGCGGCAGCGCAATGAGCAGCCGCTGAGCGCTCCTTCAACCTGGGTGAAAGACCTCGATCCCGCCGTCGAGCGCGTGATCATGCGGTGTCTCGAAACCGATCCCGCTGCGCGTCCGGCAAGCGCGCTCGCGGTTGCGGCGGCGCTGCCCGGAGGCGATCCGCTGGCGGCGGCTCTGGCTGCGGGCGAGACGCCCTCGCCGCAGATGGTGGCTGCTGCGGGTGAGAAGGAAGGCATCGCGCCGCGCATGGCGTTGATCAGTTTCGCCGCGGTGATCGTCGGACTCGTCGTCGTGTTCTGGATGAACTGGCGAGTCAGCGCCATGCGCCTCATGACACCGCCGCTGCCGCCCGAAGTGCTCAGTATCAAGGCGCAGGACATTATCAAGAGCCTGGGCTACACTGAAAAGCCTATCGACCATTCATCCGAGTTCTACTTTGACGACAACTTCGCCGCCTGGGTGCACGAACACGACGGCGCGCATCCGGACTGGCCGAAAATCCTGTCGGAACAGCCGCAGGCGTTGCTTTATCCCTACCGGCAGAGCCCCGTGTATCTAGACCCGGAAGGATTCCACGATCTGTCCATTACCCCGGGCGAGCCTTCATTCTGGGATCCGCCCGCGATCGAATCGGGCATGATCAATGTCATTGTCGACGCGCAGGGACGGCTCACCTACCTGCAAGCGATTCCGAAGGAAGTCGAGCCTAATCCTCCTCCGGCGACGCCGCTCGATTGGAAGCCGCTGTTTGCCGCCGCCGGCCTCGACATGGCGCAATTTCACAGTGCCGAGCCCGAGTGGCTGTCGCTCGCGGCCTTTGACGCGCGCGCGGCATGGACGGGCACGTGGCCCGGCTCTGGTCGTCCTTTGCGAATCGAGGCCGCGGCCTGGCGCGGAAAGCCCGTTTTTTTCTCGGAAATCGGGCCCTGGACGAGACCCGACCGCACCCAATACGCCAACCCTGACGCGGGGCAACGTGCCAGCCAGATCGTCGAGGTCGTCCTCGCAACCCTGATGCTCTTCGCCGGCTCCTGGCTTGCGCTGCGAAACCACCGCAAGGGCAAAGTGGACCACAAAAGCGCGTGGAGGCTCGCCGGCCTGGTTTTTGGGGTCGAACTCGCCGTCTGGCTCTCGGAGTACCACTTTATTCCCACCATTGCCATATTCGGGCGCTTCGTGCTTGCTCTCAGTACTGCTCTTTTCCTCGGGGCAGCGATGTGGATGCTGTACCTCGCGCTCGAGCCGTTCATTCGGCGACATTGGCCGCAAGCCATCATCTCCTGGACTCGCCTGATGACCAACGGCGCGCGCGATCCGCTGGTCGGCCGCGATGTGCTCTGGGGCGTGCTGCTCGGCGTCATCTGGTCGGTCGTGATCGGCGTCGGGATGCTGCTGCTGGTAAGGGAGGGCGCTCCGCCCGATACTCCGACCGCGGAGCTGCTGCTGGGCGGCCGTCACATCGTGGCGTTTTCACTGAAGCAGGTCGTCCAGTGCATCGTTGCCACCATCGAGTTTCTGTTCGTGCTGTTCCTGTTTCGGGTCCTTCTGCGAAACCGATGGCTGGCGGGAACCGCCTTCGTGGCTCTCTTCACGGCCCAGAACACGTTGCGAGGCGATCATAGGCTGATCATGGTTTGGATCTGGCTGGTCATCTACACCATCGCCGCCTTCGCGGCCACGCGTTTCGGGTTGATTACGCTGGCGGTGGCGATCTTTGTGGCCAACGAGCTGTTTAACCTGCCGCTGACGCCGGACTTTTCCGCCTGGTACGGACTTGCGGGCTGGGTGGTGATGCTAGGCTACGTCGCGCTCGCCGTGTGGGGATTCCGCACTGCCCTTGCAGGCCAGCGGCTGTTGAAGGCCGACGTGTTTGAGTGACGGCTAGCGCAAGGAAACTGCTGTACGGGGGCCGCCCCCCATCTAAATTCGGACATGTAAACCGATCCAGACCGTTTGTCACCCCACGATCAGGGCTGGGTGCTGGCGTCCGACTGTTGATCGGAGGCTTGCTGGGGCGGCGTCTTGGGCTTGCTCACCTTCTCGGTCGAGGCGACGTTGAAGACCCGGAATCCGGAATACTGGTGCTCGTTGCGCAGATTTCTGTTGGCATAAGAGACCGTGACCGCCACGTCGCGCGGCAACCAGAACGCGCCGTCAACTCCTTTAAAGTGGACTTCGCCGTAATTGATGTCGGTGGTTTGCCGCGCCAGCCTCACTTCAGGCAGCGGCTTCAGCAGGTCGGTGCGAAGGCGGAGAATCTGATGGGTCTCGGGATTAATCCAGGCCAGGCCCTGGGTGAACGTGGCTACGAAGTTTCCACCGTACTTGAAGGTGCCATAGAGCTTCGACTTCGCCGGAATTTGGGCGAAGGCGATCACAGCGGCATCGACGCCGTCCACCTGCTGGTGTCCCAGGTAACGAAACTCGGACTGGGCCTGGTAAGCCGGATGGAAGATCAGAGAAGCCGAGGTAAAGCCCGAGGTCAGCATGAAGCCGTCTTTCAAACCCCCAGGCTGACCGTGTTCTGCGTCCACCGAAGCCCGGAACTCGCTGAACCCCGGACCCCAGCTCTGCTGAGGCGTGACGCACAGATAGTAGAACTTCTCGTCGAGATAGCCTTCGCGCTTACCGTGCCGGCTCAACTTCTCCTGGTGGACTTCCTCGACGGAACTCGTGTTGGGATAGGTCCGGAAAGAGTCATCGACGTTTTTTCCCACGGCGCTCAGGATTCCAGCCAGCGCCGACTGATCGGCTGCGGGCGTGAGCGTCTTCAACTCCGGAGTGGTGCGTCGCAGGTAATCGATGGGCTCTTCGACTTCTGTTTTGGACTTCTTCGCGTACGTTATTTCAATCTTCTTTTTCTGCTGCACCTGGGTGTAGACTTCGCGGACGTTCAGGGGCATGTTCTTGATGTCCCGGCCATTCAGAAAATGCGCCATCTCGGCGCGGGCTTCGTCCGTCGAGCCCTCGTTCAGCAGCGCCTTAACGCGCAGAAATCTGGCATCCGGCCCCGCGCCCACGGCCAGCGCCTGCGCAAGATAAGAATCGGCGGCCGACCAGTTTTCGAGCATCAACTCTGCGCGCCCCGCTTCCTGCAGCGCGAGCGGGTCTTTGGGCGCGTATTTGAGCGCCTCGATACAGTAGGCCGCAGCCTGGCTGTAATTGTGATGCCAGCTCTGCAGGATGCCGTAAAGGAGCAAAGGCTCCTCACGTGCGGCCTTATGATCTTTCACACTGGTGCTGACGGCATCCTCGAGATCGTGATTGGCGCTGTCCCAATCCCCCGAGGCGATGTCCGCCACGGCGAGCATCACCCGGCACTCGAGGCAGGCCGGATCACGCTCCACGACTTTGCTAAACGACCCGATGGCATGATCGGGACGATTGCGCACCAGGAAATCGTCCACGCCCCGTGCATAGTCCTTCTCGGATTTCGGCGACAGACCGTCCGCTGCGCTCAGGCTCTTCAGGCGGGACGTGAGCGCCGGAACCAAGTCCTCTTGCGAAAGCAGATCGGCATCGGGTTCGGGGCTGCGCAGAGTGATGACGATCGCCCAGGTCTTGCCGGCGTCCATGAAATGCACGGTCTCGTGCGCCTTCAGGTATCCCTTCTTGCTGGCCACCAACGACAGTCTCAAGTCCCTGGTCAAATCCGCGCTGAGGTCATACTCGGTGTAGAAGTGGCCCAGGACGTCGCTCTGGAGAGGGCGGGCATCAGCCCCACCGCTCAGCGGCTCAACCACGACCTTCGCGCCCTGAACCGGATTGCCATCGAGGTCCTTGACCAGGCCCTTCACCACCCAGTGTTTCTGCAGGAGATTGTAAGGATTGATGCTGCCGAAGCCTCCGACCGGTTGGCCGCTTGCCGCATCAGGGGTGGCCACGTTGAAATCGCCCAGGCTCTGGCCCGTGGTCGCCATCCCGGCACTTTGACCCGCAGCGGGCAGGGAGAGCAAGCAGATGGTCGCAACAAGGGTAAAGACGCGATGCCGAACGCTCATAGCCCCTCCGGAAGCCTCTACCTTGACATTACCAGAATGCTCGTCAATAGTACATCGTTCCGGGTAATGTCCTAATTTCAGACGTACGGGCTGGGCATTCGCAGTTCGGCGCCAAAGGAGTGTTTTCAACACTTGAAGAATATCAAGCTGTGTACATCTCGGACTCTGCCGCTGATCGCGCTCGCGCTGGCCACTCATGCGATCGCGCGGCCGCAGGACAACAATTCAACTCGAGCCCTGACCGCCGAAGACTACGCGCGCGCTGAGAAATTCATGCCCTATAACACCGACTCGCTGGTTTATCACGCGGTGCATCCCACGTGGACCAGCGACGAACGTCTGTGGTACCGCGACATGGATGCAGCCGGCGCGCGCTTCGTCATCTTCGACCCGGCAACGCTCACCAAGGAGCCGGCTTTCGATCATGCCAAGCTCGCAGCGGCCCTCTCGGCAGCGTCGGGTCACACGTACCAGGCCAACAACCTGCCGTTCCGCGAGATCGAATTCTCAGAAGACGGGCGGTCTGTTTCCTTCAGCGTCGGACGGCGCCGGTTCAAGTGCGACCGTCAGGGCATCCAATGCGTCGCGCAAGGCGGAGGCGAAGCTTCGCCGGGCGCTCCGGGTGCACGAGCCGGCGCCCGCAATGAGATTGCTTCTCCCGACAAGAAGAAAATGGCTTTCATCCGCGACTACAACCTGTGGGTGCGCTACGTGGCCAGCGGCAAAGAAACCCAGCTCACAACCGATGGCGTGAAGGACTTCTCTTATGCCCTGGACAACGCGGGGTGGGAGAAGAGCGATCGGCCGATCCTGCTGTGGTCTCCCGATTCTAAGAAGATCGCCACCTTCCAGCAGGACCAGCGTAAGGTGGGCGAGATGTACCTGGTGGAGACCAAGGTTGGACATCCAGCACTGCAAGCCTGGAAGTATCCGCTGCCGGGCGACGATGCGATCGCGACTATCCAGCGCGTGATCATTGACGTTGAAACGCCGAAGGTGGTTCGCCTGCAAATGCCGCCGGACCCGCACCGCTCCACGCTTTGCGACGATGTCGCCTGCCGCGCCAACCAGTTCGCCGAAGCGGGTGACTGGACCGACGTCGAATGGAGTCCCGATTCAACCCGGCTGGCCTTCGTCTCCACCTCGCGCGACCATAAGCAGGAGACCCTGCGCGTTGCCGATGCTTCGAGCGGCGCGGTGCGCGATGTGATGGAAGAGCGTGTAGCGACGCAGTACGAGTCCGGCCAAGGCGCCGCCAACTGGCGCACGCTGCCCGGGTCCAACGAATACATCTGGTACTCCGAGCGCGACAATTGGGGTCACCTGTACCTTTACGATCTCCTGACCGGCAAGCTCAAGAATCGGATCACCTCCGGCGACTGGGTAGTCACGCAGATGTTGCTCGTGGACGAGAAGGCGCGCACGGTGTACTTCCTGGCCGACGGGCGTGAGCCCGGCAATCCTTACTTCACTCATCTCTACCGCGTCGGGCTCGACGGTATGGGCCTGACGCTGCTCACGCCGGAGGACGCCAACCACCAAATCAGCTTCTCGCCTTCCGGTCGCTTCTTCGTAGACACCTATTCGACGCCTGACACACCGCCCGTAACCGTGCTACGGCAGTCGGACGGCAAGGTGCTTGCGACCATCGAGAAGGCAGATGATTCCAAGCTGCTCGAGGCAGGCTGGAAGCCGCCGCAATTGATCACGGTCAAGGCGCGCGACGGCGCCACCGACCTTTACGGCCTGATGTACCTGCCGACGCACCTCGATCCGCATAACAAATATCCGATCGTGAACCACATCTATCCCGGGCCACAGGCAGGCAGCGTGGGAAGCTGGTCATTCACAAGCGCCCGCGGCGACACGCAAGCGCTCGCCGAATTGGGATTCGTGGTGGTGGAGATCGTGGGCATGGGAAATCCGGATCGATCCAAGAAGTTCCATGACTTCTACTACGGCAACATGGGCGACAACACGCTGCCCGACCAGGTGACCGGGATGAAGCAGTTGGCCGAGCGATACTCCTTCATCGACATCGAGCGCGCCGGCATCTACGGACATTCCGGCGGAGGCTACGCGACCGCGGACGCCATGTTCCGCTATCCGGATTTCTTCAAGGTCGGGATCTCCGAGGCGGGCAACCACGACAATCGCGAGTATGAGGATGACTGGGGCGAGCGCTATCAGGGTCTGCTGACTAACGAGGCGAACGGGGGCACGAATTACGACGATCAGGCCAACGAGAATGTCGCCAAAAACCTGAAGGGTCATCTGCTGCTGGCGCACGGCACGCTCGACGACAATGTGCCGCCGTATAACACGCTGCTGGTGGTGAATGAACTCATCAAGGCGAACAAGGACTTCGATCTTCTGCTGCTCCCGAATCGACGGCATGGGTTTGGCAATGAGCCATACATGGTTCGCCGGCGGTGGGACTATTTCGTTCGCTATCTGATGGGCGCGGAACCGCCGAAAGAGTATCAGTTGAAACCACCGGCCGACAGCTCTGGCGGACCGCCGCAGTAAGAACGGAGTGACTCGCGACGAAGGCGAAGAGAAGGACGTTCCGCTGGCAGCGGACCGCTACTTCGTGATCTTGCCCGACCGGATGCAGGCAGTGCAGGCCAGGATGGTGCGACGAGCGCCGTTGACGATGGCATGGACCCGCCGCAAGTTCGGCTCCCAGCGCCGCTTGGTGACATTGTGGGCGTGACTGATCCGGTTGCCGAACGTCGGACCCTTGCCGCAGATTTCACAGGAGTGAGCCATTACTGAACCTCGGTTGTAGCAGAATGAATCAACAGTATAGCATGGATTTGAGGCTGTATGTCCCTCGAAACCCTGGATTCACGCCATCCCGATGCGGTCGTGGTGGGCGGCGGGCTGATTGGCAGCTCGATCGCTCTCCGACTGGCGCAGGCCGGGTTGCGGGTATCGGTTTTGGACCGCGGACCGGCGGGGCAGGAGGCGTCGAGCGCGGCCGCAGGTATGATCGCGCCGCAGGCCGAGAAGATGGGCCCCGCCAAGTTCGGGGAGTTGTGCGGGCTCAGCCACAGCCTCTACCCTGAATTCGCGGCGGAAGTCGAGGCCTTGAGCGGCCATGTCGTGAACTATCGCCGCGATGGCACTCTGCTGGTCGCCCTGGACGACGAGCAAGTCCGCGAGATCGATGACATCGAAGCCGATGCCGCATCCCCAGCGATCGAGCGGCTTGACTCGCAGGCCGCACAGCGGCGAGTTCCAGGCTTGGCCTCCGATATCCGCAGTGCGCTGTTCCTGGCCGGCGATCATTGGGTTGACAACGAGCGGCTGACCCGAGCCGTGATCGAGGCCGCCCGGCGTCAGGGCGTCACGTTTCAGGAGAACACTCCGGTCCGACGCATCCACGTGCGGCACGAGCGCATGGAAGGCGCGGAAACGGACCGGGAGCGGATCGCCTGCGGCGAGGTGATCCTGGCAGCAGGATGCTGGTCGGGCACGCTTGCGGCCACGGCGGGGGTCGAGCTTCCCATGGAACCGTGCCGCGGCCAGATGCTCGAGTTCGAGCTCGATTCCCCGCTGCCGGTGGTCGTCCGCGGCGGTCACAGTTACCTGGTTCCACGGGATGGAAATCGGGTTGTTGTGGGCACGACGGCGGAATACGCGGGCTTCGATGCTGCTGTAACCGCCGGCGGGATTGCAGAGGTCTTGCGGGCGGCGCTAAGGTTGGCGCCCTTTCTGGCCGGTGGATGTTTCCGGCGGGCGTGGGCAGGACTCAGGCCTGACACGGCCGATCACCTTCCGATACTTGGGCCATGCGGCATCAGCGGACTGACCCTTGCGACCGGTCACTTCCGAAATGGTATCCTGCTGGCGCCCGTTACGGCCCGGCTGATTGCCGACATTGTGGTTAACAAATCCAGTCCGCCGGTGCTCGAATCTTTCGCCGCAGAGCGGTTCGCGCCGGTGGCCTGAGTTCCCTGAGCGCGCTGCGGGCCGGAGATCTCAGCGCAAGCCGCAAGTAAGCTCAAGTTCACACTGCGAAATGACGATAGTCAGGCAGAAGGCAAGAGCGAACGCTGGTTCCTCCTTTTCCAGCAGTTCTTGCCACCGGCGGCGAGGCGGCTCTTTACGGACGTAAGTCTGGGCCTTCGCCGCCGGGGTCCTCCTGAGATCTCGACTTGGTTTCTGCCGCGATATGCCAAAGAAGGCCATCCAATGGATGGCCTCGGCCCAAGGTGTGCGACAAGAGCCTCGCTGACAGGCTAAGCTATCCACTCCTATGTCGTTTGCCAAAGTTCGAACCCGGATTGCCCCGTCGCCGACCGGCGATCCGCACGTCGGCACCGCCTACATCGCGCTTTTCAATTATTGCTTCGCCAGGCAGCAAGGCGGTGAGTTCGTCCTCCGCATCGAGGATACCGACACGGCGCGGAGCACGGCGGAATCCGAAGCCGCCATTCTCGAATCCCTCCATTGGCTCGGTCTCAATTGGAACGAAGGCCCGGGAATTGGCGGACCGCACGCGCCCTATCGCCAGAGCGAGCGCAACACGATCTACCGGGAGCACGCCGATCGACTGGTGGCTGAGGGCCACGCGTTTCGCTGCTTCTGCACGCCCGCGCGTCTCGATGCAATGCGGGAAGCGCAGAAGGCGGCGGGGCAGCGGCCGGGCTATGACGGACTATGCCTTCGTCTTTCGCCCGCCGAGTCCGGGGCGAAGCTCGCCGCCGGCGAGCCGTTCGTCATCCGGATGAAAGTGCCGAGCGAAGGTTCGTGCGTGATCCACGACCTGCTGCGCGGCGATATCGTGATCGGTTGGGACACGGTCGACATGCAAGTGTTGCTCAAGGCCGACGGCATGCCGACGTATCACCTCGCCAACGTGGTCGACGATCATCTGATGGAGATTTCGCACATCCTTCGCGGCGAAGAGTGGATCAACTCGGCGCCCAAGCACAAGCTGCTCTACGAATACTTCGGCTGGGAAATGCCCGCGCTTTGCCACCTGCCGCTGCTGCGCAACCCCGACAAGAGCAAGCTCAGCAAGCGCAAGAATCCCACCAGCCTGCTCTTCTACCAGAGAATGGGCTATCTTCCCGAAGCGCTGCTGAACTACCTGGGATTGATGGCGTGGTCGATGCCAGGCGGCGAGGAGAAATTCTCCCCGGCTCAGATGATCGAACAGTTCAGCCTGGAGCGGATCTCGCTCGGCGGTCCGGTATTCGATCTCACGAAGCTTGACTGGTTGAACGGACGCTGGATTCGCGAGAGCCTCGACGACCAGCAGTTCGCCGAGCGCGTCCGGCGCTGGGCCTTCAACGAATCCTACCTGATGCGCCTGGTTCCGCTGGTACATTCGCGCGTATCGGTGTTGAGCGACCTCGGTCCGCTTACGACGCCGTTCTTCTCGGGAGTCGTGCAGATCACGCTGGATCAGCTTCTCGACGGTAAGCTCGATCGTGACGCGGTCTCGGTCGCGCTGCACGTCGCCTTGGCGCGAATCGAGGGCTTGCGCTGGGAGAAAGCCGAGATCGAGAAGATGCTGCGCGACCTCGCAACCCAAATGGACGCGAAGCTCCGGGATTTTCTGCGCCCGTTCTTCATCGTCATCAGCGGGAGTCCGGTCTCCGTACCGCTGTTCGACGCCATGGAGATTCTCGGGCGCGATCTGTGCCGGGCACGGCTGCGCCACGCCGTCGCGCTCATCGGCAAGCCGCAGTCTGACGAAAAGCACAAATATCTCAAGTCTCTCCTAGCCGCAGAAGCGCATGATTAGCCGCGCCACTTGCGGGAAATCGAAATCCGCGCCGGCAATTGTGCCCCGTCGTCTTCGAGCGTCAGGATGCGCGCTGCGAGGTTGCTCGGTGACACGTCGAGCAGCCCGCAAGTCCGCGGCAAACTGAATCGCTTGCGTCCGGCGCTGCCCGGATTGATCCACAAAATCCCATTCATCGATGCCAGGCACGGACGATGGCTGTGACCGAAGAGCACCACCTCCGTCACGGGCTTGAATGTCCGCACCAGGCACCCTGCCGCTCTCGGAATCGGCTTGGCATCACACGCGGATTTCGCCCACGCTTCCAGGCTTGCTTGAGAAACGGGCAGAATGTGAACGACGTGAACGGCGGCGCCGCCGCAAATGAGATCGAGCGTCAGGGGCAAGCCAGACTCGGCGGAATCCACGTTGCCCCGAACTCCGCGAACGGGCGCGATCTCCCGGAGTTCGTCGAGTATGTCAACCGAGCCGACGTCGCCTGCGTGAAGAATCTCGCTAACGTCCGCCAGGACCTCTTTGAGTTTGGGCTCGAAGTAACCGTGTGTGTCTGAGACGAGGCCGATGGTCATTGCGGAGCCCGCGCTTGCGCTGGGGTCTTGGCGGAAGGCGTCTCCGTGGCTTCCTGCTTGACGATGGCGTCGGCAGCCTGAGGCGAAACCGGGCAGGACGGATTGCCGGCACGGCAAATCGCCAGGCTCTGATTGCAGCCGCAGGAGCAAGGTTCCATATTCAGCCGCAGCAGAATACGATTCGTAGCGGCTTGCGGAAGGCTGTCAAGGGACATATCAGGGATATACGTCAGACTGCTGGGCACGAAGTCGGACCCTGTCGGCGTGCACGGACTGCGCGGCGGTTCGAGCGGGGCGGGCCTGAGCTTCGGCTGGCGCGGATTCAGGCCCCAGACCAGAACTGCCAGCAGAGCCAGAGTCACGACTGCCGCAAGCGCCGAACCTCTCTTCGAACCCTTCTGCGAGTGAGCTGGGTCTGGGGCTGCCCCGCCGGTTTCAGTTGAACTTGAGTCCGTGGAAGACATCGGTGTTCGCCGGCCTTACGGCTTCGCTTCGAGGCACAACTTTGACGGAAACGGTCAGCGGCAGGCTGGTGGGCGGGAAGCAAGCGCGATCGTTGCAAGCCTGGTAGTCGAGGCTGCCCTTCAGCGTATACGTTCCGGGCCGCGCGTCTGGCGCCACTGTGATCTCGGCTCCCACCACGAGCTTTCCCTGATACACCGAGATGGCCGTGTCGAGAAAGCTGAACTTCTGAGGCGAGCCCTTGGGATATTTGACTTCGCCGACCGTGACGGGCGGAGCGGGATTCAGCTTCAGGTCCGTGGGGATCAGGTAATCGAGCGACGGCACATGATCGTTGACGTGGTAGCCCGATGCGACGTCAGCGACCACCGCTACCTTCGCGGTTGAGCCGGCGTGGACGGCATTCGCGTCGAGGACCATGTGGCCGGTCACGACCGTCGGAGCCTGAGCGAGGCCCAGGGCCGTCGATATCCAGAGCGATCCGAGAATGAGGAGAAGTTTTCGCATATTCTGCGTCACGAGTGCGGTGCGGCTGAGGTCACGCTCGACTTGTCCTTCGCGTCCTGCATCTGTTTGAGCATCTCCCGAGCCGCTTTCCTGCTTACCGGGCACGTGGTGTCGTCGCGGCGGCATTGCAGCAGGCTGAACTTGCAACCTCCGCACGTACATTTTGCGCCATCGAGCTGCTTTTTGTAATCGGCCAACTGCGCCGGTGAAAGCTTGCTGATATCCACGCCCGGCACGTCAGCGTTTGCCTCCGCCGGCGTTCCGACTTCGATCTCCTCCGGCTCGCCGGCCGGGGCGAAGTCCGTGTCCTCGGTCTCCGACTTGTCTGCCAGAAGTTGCTCGATCTCTCTCTGGAAGATAATGGCGCCGGTGGTTCCGCTATGCTGACTGTAAATACGTCCGTCACGGCCGATGACAAATGACGTCGGCAGCCCGTAGATGCCGCCATATAGCGCCGCCAGTCTTGCATCGCCCATAGCCACGGGATAATTCAGATGGAACTGCTGATAAAAGTTGGTCACCGAATCCGGCGTATCCTGCATGGCTACACCCAGCACGGCGAATCCCTGATCGCGATACTTTTCCTGCATCTGGACGAACCACGGAATCTCGATCCGGCACGGTCCGCACCACGATGCCCAGAAGTCGAGCAGCACGACCTTGCCCTTGTAATCGGCGAGCGACAGCTTGGCGCCGTTGATGTCTGTCAGAGTGAAATCGGGCGCCATGGGATGCGTCATGGTGGCGGCCCGCGCCTGGTGCGCAGGAGCCATCGACCTGACCCCGAGCCAGTACAGCCCGGCCACCACGACGATGACGACCACGGCCCCGGAGAGAATCTCAATTTGTTTTCTCATACCTAATTTCCTAAACGGTCAACGCCGAATAATGAATGATGAAAAACCCAACGGCCGTTCATCGTTCAGCACTCATCATTCATCGTTCGTTCCTAGCTCCTCCCCGGCTTAGCCGCTGGAACCGCACCGACTGCGTGAACTCGCTCCCTCTTCGGAACAGCCGCGGCTGGGGCAGCAGTGAGGACATGCTGGCGCCGCAAATAAATCCACAGGCCGGCCGAGAACAGCAGGGCCAGGATGGCGATGAATTGCGACGTCGAGAGCAAATGGTGAAATACGAAGCCGCGGTCCTCGTCGCCGCGCAGGAATTCGAGGAAAAAGCGCGCCACGGCGTAGAGCACAAGGTACAGCAGAAAAATCTCGCCATCGCGCTTCTTGCGGCCGTAGCGCCATAGGAGAATGCCGCCGATGATGAACGTAGCCAGTGATTCATAGAGCTGCGTCGGATGAATGCGCGTATTCAGCGGCACTCCGGTCACTTCGTGACTGTAAGGATTGGTAAAAACCACGCCCAGGATGGAAGTGGTGCGTGTGCCGTAATCACAGCCGGCGGAAAAGCATCCAAGACGGCCCACGCTCTGTGCCAGAGCGACCGCGGGCGCATAAATATCGAACATCTTCAGCGCCGGAAGCTTATAGGTTCGCACGTACCACACCGCGAAAAGCGCGGAGGCGATAAAGCCGCCGTAAAAGACGCCTCCGGCTTCGAGCGTGTTCAAACTGAAGATCTCACCGAGGTCGTGTCTGTAGGCGCCCCAATCGCTGATGATCATCAGGACCTTGGCGCCGATCAATCCCACCACGATGATCCAGGTGCTGAAATCGAGCATGCGGCCGCCGTCGAATCCTTCGCGCCGGCCAAGACGGTCCGCCGTTATGATTGCGGTGAGCAGGGCCAGCGCCAAGAGCAAGCCGTAAGTCGGCAACTGGAACGAGCCGATCTTGATCAATATGGGATGCATCTATACCGTAAACTCTCTTTCCATACGCACCACCGTCATTGATTCGCCGCTACCCAGTGGGACCTCCAGGTTTTCCAAAGCCTCATATCCTCTGGCTTTGTAAAATGGTACTCCGGTCAAGGTTGCCCCCATTTCGAGGCGGGTAAATCCAGCCGACCTGGCGGCGTCCTCGCAAGCATTCAGAATCACGCTGCCAATGCCGCGCCGGGCCCACTCAGGATAAACGAAGAACGCCCGAATCTTGGCAGCATCTTTCCCGGGATCAAGCAAAGCGTCGTGGCGCCCGCCCCAATGATCGCCGCCGAAGAGCGTCTTGCGCTTGCTCCAGCCTCCACACCCGACGATCGCCGGCTTGGCATTCTCCGGGGACTCAGCCTCTGCCACGAAATATGTCCCATCTGCGATCAACTGGCTGTCCACACCGTAAACCGTCTTCAGCGCCGCTTCGATTTGACCCTGTGCGTAATCCCCGGTTTGCAGCCCGCGCACCGAGGCATCGATCAACTCGCGCAGTGTAGGAATGTCCTCAGGCACGGCTTGGCGAATGCGAATATGCATGAATCTTCATTACAAGCGTGAAGAAAAACCCCCAAACCTGTCTTCCCGAGCGAAGCGAGGAATCCCGTATTTGCTTTCTTCGCAGAGCGAGATTCCTTGCTTCGCTCGGAATGACAGGAATCGGGGATTATCGATTCCTCTCTCGATCTATTCTTTGCAGACGCCATCCTTCAACCTTTCCCTTCTATAGTGTAAACCGGTTCAGGAATGAGAGGTAGCCGGAGAGCACCGTGAACTTGTTGAAGGCGATCAAGACGCCGAGCACAATCAACAGCACTCCGGACCCGACTTCAACTGCCTGCAAGTGCCGGCGGAAGCGTCCATAGAACCTCAGAAACTGGCCGAGACCGAGGCTCGTCAGCAGAAACGGTATCGCGAGGCCGGCCGAGTAGACCGCAAGCAGAACCATGCCTTGAAACAGCGTATCGCGGGTGGCAGCGAGCGTCAGGATTCCTGCCAAAATCGGTCCGATGCACGGCGTCCAGCCGAAGGCGAAAGCGAATCCGAGCAGGAAAGCGCCCACTGAGCCGCGCTGCGACTGCGACGTCTGAATCCCGGCGCTGCGATAGAGAAAAGGAATTCGGATCAGACCCGTAAGATGTAATCCGAAAATCACAATGATGATGCCGGCTACAATGTTAAAGATCGTCCGCCGGGTCAGCAGAAAGCTGCCCACAATGCTCGCCGAGGCGCCGAGCGCAATGAACACCACCGCGAAGCCGATCACAAACGCGATCGAATTTGCGAAAATCCTCCGGGCCAGCGCGGGGTCGGTGCTGCCCCGCAGCTCTTCCATCGACGTCCCGGACAGCATGGAGATGTATCCGGGCACCAGCGGGAGCACGCACGGCGACAGGAACGAGACGAGGCCGGCCAGCAGCGCCAGTCCGAACTCGATTTTCTTGCCGGCGAGCCCGAAGCGGCCGCCCGTTTGCTGGCCGCTGAGTAGTTGCTCGATTTCGCCTTCGAATACGTCCTCTCCCGTCGTACCGGTGTGTTCGGCGTAGATCCTGCCGTCGCGCCCGATCACGAACGACGTGGGAAGGCCGATTAATCCGCCGTACTGCGCGCTCAAAGCGTCGTTGCCCAGCGCCACCGGGTAATTCAGGTGGAACTGCGGGTAGAACTTCTGCACCGCCTGGAGGTTGTCGCGCGTGGCCACGCCGATCACGACGAATCCGCGGTCGCGGTACTTCTGCTGCATCTCGACGAACCAGGGAATCTCCACACGGCAAGGTCCGCACCATGTAGCCCAGAAGTCTAGTAAAACTACCTTGCCCTTGTAGTCGCTCAGGGAGAGCTTGGCGCCGTTGATGTCCGTCAGGGTGAAATCGGGGGCGATTGGGTGAGTGGCGATATTCTGCAGTTGGACGAGATTGGCGGCAGCTAGCGGGCGCGGCTTGAGGACTGATCGGGCGCCGAGGCTGAGTGCGAGGGCGATCACGACTGCCGAACCAATCTGGACTCTGTTTCTCATAAGGACTGGGTGGCCGGTCTAGTGTGAGGCTGCCCGGCCCAGGTCTCAGCATGGTACATCTTTGGCTCGGCGCCGTAGCAGCGTCCGATTCCGAATCCGCATTCGGTTGATAGCCAGATAGCGTTAATGACTGATTCTAATAGACGTGCCAGCTTTGTTCCAAAAAGCCAACAAACAAATTCCCATCTGAAAGCGGGAATCCTGGCGCTGGGCCAACACGGCCTGTTGAATTCGCGATCAGATGGCGCCGTAGAGAACTCCTGCCCTGCGGATTCCAGCTCGAGGAGCCGTCCATCGCAGCGGGCCTTAGGTTAGATGCAGGCGTTTCCCGCCGAGTCACTGACGGGAGAGAACGCTGGTGCCATAACTGCCATTATCGGCTGAGTCTCACCGGATTGCGGTCTAAGTCGAACGGATGTAGAGTATTGCGACCGGGATCGCCGGAGAAGCTGTGGGCGGGCGGTTTCGTCACTTCCGAGGGGGAGCCTCATGTTCAGTCGGTATATCGCCGCAATTCTATGTTGCTGCGCGTTCTCTGCAGGGTTGCGAGGGCAAACACCCGGGAAGATCGACTTCGGACGCGATGTGCAGCCGCTCTTCAAGACTTACTGCATCGGCTGCCACGGCCCGACGCAGGAGATGAACGGATTCCGGCTGGACCGCCGACGTGACGCCATGCGCGGTGGCACGATTGCGGTGATCGGGCCTGGGAACAGCGCCGGCAGCCGGCTGTATCTTCGGCTCGTCGGCGATCAGTACGGGCTGCGGATGCCGCCCACCGGTCCGCTGAGTGACGACAAGATCGCAATCATCAAGGCATGGATCGATCAAGGGGCCGAGTGGCCGGACGCGCTATCGGGCGAAACGCCGCCACCGCCTCCCGATCCCGGAGCCACGAGACTGATGGACGCTCTGCGCCGCGGTGATTCGGCAGCGTTCCAGAGGAAGCTAGGCGAAGATCCCAAAGCCGCGACTCGCAAGGGACCGGGCGGTTCGACGCCGCTGATGTATGCCGCGCTTTACGGAGACACAGATTCGATGAAACGCCTGCTCGCCGCCGGCGCCGATCCGAACGCAAAGAACGATGCGGGCGCCACGGCGCTGATGTGGGCAGTGAATGGCCTCGAAAAGACGCGGCTGCTGGTTGCGCAGGGCGCCGACGTGAACGCGAAGTCTGACAACGCACGAACGCCCCTGATGATCGCGGCCACGCAACACGGATCCGCGCCGGTGCTCGAGCTTCTGCTCGATCACGGCGCCAATCCTTCCGCGCAGGCTCCGGGGCTCTCCGGGATGATGACGCCTCTCTCCGAAGCGGCTTATGCCAGCGACATAACGGCCATGCGCACGCTGATCGCGCACGGCGCGGACGTCAATGGCGCCGGCGCGAACACTCTCGGCTACGCGTTGGTGGTGGATTGCGCCGCCTGCGTTGATCTGGTGATTGGATCGACGGAAAAACCTTCGGTGAACCTTGCCATGATGCTCGACACGCCTCCCATCGGGGATTCCATGCTGGTCAAGCCCCTCATCGACCACGGCGCGGACCCGAACGTCAAGAGTCCTGACGGGGATACACTGCTCGCCATGGCGTGCGCGGCTGATACTGCGCCCGTGCAGCTTGCCAGGTTCCTGATCGATCATGGGACGGACGTCAACGCCAGGAGCCCGCACGGCGAAACCGCGCTGGCTTTGGCGCTGCGTCATGGCCACACGCCGCTCGTGGATTTGCTCGTCCAGGCAGGCGCAAAACCGGCCACTGTGTCCGAGGATGCTGTTGCCGTCAAGCCTGCGCCGGCGCACACGGCACGTGAGGCCGTGGAGCGGAGCCTGCCGCTGCTGCAACAGACGGATGTCACCTTCATGCACAAGTCGGGTTGCGTGTCCTGCCACAACAACAGCCTGACTGCCATGACGGTTGCGGTGGCCCGGCAAAGCGGAATCGCCGTGGACGATCAGACCGCGGGCAGGCAGGTTCAAGCCGTCGCAACGTATCTTGGAGGCTGGCGCGAGCGCGCGCTGCAAGGCGTGGGAATTCCCGGCGATGCCGACAGCATGGGTGAGATCCTGCTCGGCATGGCCAACTTGAAATATCCGCCCGACCCCGCAACCGACGCGATGGCCCTCTTTCTAAGGAACCATCAGTCGCCCGACGGGCGATGGTACGCCACCGCGCACCGTCCGCCGCTCGAATCGAGTGACATTCAGACCACCGCCGTCGCCATGCACGATCTTCAGGTCTACGCCCCACAGACCCGGCGTGCCGAGTACCACCGTGCCGTCGAGCGCGCTGCTGCCTGGCTCGCCAAGGCTCAGCCCAGGACCACGCAGGACCACGCGTATCAGGTCCTCGGCTTGGCGTGGGCGGCAGGAGACCAGAGGACGATCCGCCAGGACGCCTCCGCGCTCGTCGCCGAACAGAGACCGGACGGCGGCTGGGCGCAGTTGCCGACGCTTTCGAGCGACGCTTTTGCCACCGGGCAGGCGCTGGTAGCTTTAGCGCGGTCCGGAGCGCTCGGTGTGACCGACCCGGTGTACCTGCGCGGCGTCGCGTACCTGATGAGCACTCAACTCGCAGACGGATCGTGGTACGTCAAGCGTCGCGCCTTGCCGATCCAGCCCTACTTCGAGAGCGGGTTCCCGCACGGACGCGATCAGTTCATCTCGGCGGCGGCGACGAACTGGGCCGCAACAGCGCTGGCGCTCGCGGCTGGAGCGTCGAGTTCGGTGACGGCACGGCTCGCAAGGCCGCAATGACGGATAGGTTGAGAATCACCTTTCTGCGACACGGTTCCGCGAACGGTAAGTGTGCGGCTTTGCCGCCGGTTTCACGCAGACTCTCACGGCGGCTGCTTTCTCGCCGGCAGCAGCAGACCCAATCCGCCGCCCGCCATTAACGCGACGCCCAGCAGCGAAAATGCCAGCGTCAGGTGGCCGGTATGCTTGCTGATCGAGCCCACCAGTCGCGGGCCGAAGTAGCCGCCGAGATTCCCTAGCGCGTTCACCATGCCCATGGCCGGACCGGCGACGCGGCGCGGCAGGGTTTCGGTGGGAATAGCCCAGAAAGGTCCGAGGCATCCGTAGGAGCCAGCGCCTACGATCGCAATGAGCACAAAGGAGAGCGTGGCGGAGTCTTGGCTGACTGCGACACCCGCGAGCAGGGCCAACCCGCCGGTCGCCAGGGGCACGGCCACGTGCAGACGGCGTTCGCGAAAGCGGTCCGAGTGCTTTGACACCAGCACCATGCCGACGCCGGTGATGAAATAAGGCACAGCGAAAAGCCAGCCCACCGACAGATGGCTGAGTTGTTTCGCCTTCTCCATGGCCGTCGGCAGCCAGAACAGATAGCCGTAATTGCCGGTGTTCAGCAGGAAGTAGACGCCGCACATCAGCAGCACCTGCGGACCGAGCAGCGCACCCCAGATCGGCGGTTCCGCAGTCGTCGGGTCGCTCAGCGGCGCCTCGGCCTTCTCGATCTCGGCAGCTTCGCGCTCGAGCGTCCGCTCCAGATGGTCCCGCTCCGCAGCAGAGATCCACCGCGCCTGCCGCGGATGATCATTGATGCGCGCGAGCCATATGATGAGCCACACGAATGGGAATGAGCCTTCGGAAATCAGCAGGGCGCGCCAGTTCCAATGACCGAGAATCCAGCCCGACAGGGGTGACGCCGCCACCACCGCCACGGGCAGGCACAGCATCCAGAATCCGTTAGCGCGGGCGCGCTCGGCGCGCGGAAACCAGTTCGCGAGCAACACCAGCACAGCAGGCCACACCCCGCCTTCGGTCACGCCGAGCAGCAGACGCATAGTCCAGAATTGTTGACCCGTCCGCACCAAGCCGGTTCCGACGGAGCATGCGCCCCACGCCACCAGCAGAATCGCAATGAACCACTTCGCACTCCACCGCCGCGCGAGGTATCCACCGGGAATCTGCAGAACCAGGTATCCCCAGAAGAAGATTCCAGCGGCGTCACCGGCCTGGGCGGGATCCATGTGCAGGTCGCGGCTGATCGAACTCAGCGCGACCGAGATGTTGGTGCGATCGATGAAAGCGATGGTGTACATCACGAAGGCCACCAGGATCACCTGGAGCCATCGCTCTTCGGGGACCGGTCGGGAGTCGGCGTTTGCCGCGATCGGCGTCATTTGCGGGCCTGGGTCAGCCGTGCTATCCTTTCACAATCGTGGCTCCCGCAAGACGGGAGTCAAGGGAGCATAACACTCAACAAGGCAAGAGCAATACTGTCGCGCCTCCGCTGGAGTGACCAGGACCGGTCTTCAGCCATCAAATGTTACGTCTCAGCCGCTTCAACTTGGTGTTGGCGTGCGTTTTGGCTCAGGCTCGATATTTGCGGACCGAGCCGCAGGCGATTCGGGAACATCGATGAGTGACGCTCGGGCACAACTCGACCAACTTCTCCGCAGGCGCATTGTGGTGCTCGACGGTGCCATGGGCACCGTCATCCAGGCGCGCAAGCTTGAGGAGGAGGACTATCGCGGCCAGAAGTTCGCCCGCCACCCGAAGCCGCTGCGCCTGAACAACGAAGTGCTGAACCTGACGCAGCCCGAGCTGATCGAGGATGTGCACCGGCAGTACCTCGAAGCCGGCGCGGACCTCATTGAGACCAACACTTTCAACGGCAACGCTGTCTCACTCGCCGAATATGGACTCGATACCCACGTCTACGATCTGAACCTGGCAGCCGCTCAGAACGCCGCGCGCGCGGTGGAGCGATTCTGCGCCGCCAATCCCGGACGCCGCGCCTTTGTGGCCGGCGCCATGGGACCCACCAGCCGCACCGCTTCGGTTTCGCAGGATGTCTCCAATCCGGGCGCCCGCACGGTCACATTCGATCAGTTGTGCGAGGCCTACGGCCGCCAGGTGAGCGGATTGGTGGACGGCGGCGTCGATCTGCTGCTGGTGGAAACCATCTTCGACACGCTCAATGCCAAGGCCGCCCTTTTCGCCATCGACCGCTACTTCGAGCAGACAGGCCGGCGACTGCCGGTGATGGTCTCGCTTACGATCGTGGACGCGAGCGGCCGTAACCTCTCAGGCCAGACGGTGGAGGCTTTCTGGATTTCCGTTTCGCACGTGAAGCTCTTCACGGTAGGCATCAACTGTGCGCTGGGCGCAAAGCAGATGCGTCCGTTCATCGAGGAAATGGCGCGCGTGGCGACAGTGCCGGTGCATTGCTATCCCAACGCGGGTCTGCCCAACGCTTTTGGCGGCTTCGACGAGACCCCGGAAAGCATGGCCGCCGACCTCGGCGACTTCGCGCGCCAGGGCTGGCTGAACGTCGTCGGATCCTGCTGCGGTTCGACGCCCGCCCATACACGGGCCATCGCAGAGGCGGTGCGAGGCGTGGCGCCGCGCGTGGTCCCCAAGTCCGATCATCTCACGCGCCTGAGCGGACTCGAGCCGCTGGTGCTGCGTCCCGACATGAACTTCGTCAACATCGGCGAGCGCACCAACGTGACGGGATCGCCGAAGTTCTCAAAGCTGATCCTTGCTGGCGACTACGAAGGCGCGCTCACCGTGGCGCGCCAGCAAGTGGAGGGCGGCGCGCAGCTCATCGACGTCAACGTGGACGAGGGTATGCTCGATTCCGAGCAGGTGATGACCACGTTCCTCAATCACGTCGCAGCCGAACCTGACATCGCGCGTGTGCCCGTGATGATCGACAGCTCGAAGTGGAGCGTGATCGAAGCGGGGCTGAAGTGCGTCCAAGGCAAGGGCGTGGTGAATTCCATCAGCCTTAAGGAAGGCGAAGAGGCCTTCAAGGAACACGCCCGCCTGATCCGGCGATATGGCGCGGCTACGGTCGTGATGGCCTTCGACGAACGCGGCCAGGCGGACACGGTCGCGCGCAAGGCCGAGATCTGCACGCGCTCCTACAAGATTCTGACCGAGCAGATCGGATTCCCGCCGCAGGACATCATCTTCGACCCCAACATCCTGACGGTGGCCACGGGCATGGAAGAGCACAACGACTACGCCGTGGCCTACATCGAGGCGACGCGGCAGATCAAAGCCACGCTGCCGTACGCCAAGGTGAGCGGCGGCGTCAGCAACATCTCGTTCTCGTTCCGCGGCAACAACGCGGTGCGCGAGGCCATGCACTCGGCGTTTCTCTACCACGCCATCCGCGCCGGCATGGACATGGGCATCGTCAACGCGGGCCAGCTCGCGGTTTATGAGGAGATTCCCAAGGACCTGCTCGAGCTCGTCGAGGACGTGCTGCTCAATCGCCGTCCGGATGCCACTGAGCGGCTGCTCGCCTTCGCGGATTCCGTCAAGCGTAAAGGCAAAGTGGAAACCGAAGAGGAAGGGTGGCGCAAGGGCACCGTTGAGGAGCGACTGTCGCACGCGCTGGTCAAGGGCATTGCCGATTACGTCGAAAGCGACACCGAAGAAGCGCGGCTGAAGTACGCGCGCCCGCTGCAGGTGATTGAAGGCCCGCTGATGGATGGCATGAGCATCGTCGGCGACCTGTTCGGCTCCGGCAAAATGTTTCTGCCGCAGGTGGTGAAGAGCGCGCGCGTGATGAAGAAAGCCGTCGCCTATCTGCTCCCGTTCATGGAGACCGAGAAGCAAGCGAACGGCGCGCGCAGCCAGGGCAAGATCGTCATGGCCACGGTCAAGGGCGACGTTCACGACATCGGCAAGAACATCGTGGGCGTGGTTCTCGGATGCAACAGCTATGAGGTGATCGATCTCGGCGTGATGGTCCCGAGCGAAAAGATTCTGGCCACGGCGCGCGAGCTGAACGCCGACATGATCGGTGTAAGCGGCCTGATTACGCCCTCGCTCGATGAGATGGTGCATCTGGCGAAGGAGATGGAGCGGCAGAGCTTCAAGGTGCCGCTGCTGATCGGCGGCGCAACGACCAGCCGCATCCACACGGCGGTGAAGATCGCGCCTATGTACAGCCAGCCCGTCGTCCACGTGCAGGACGCGTCGCGCGCGGTGGGCGTAGTCGGCAGCCTGAAGAGCGCCGAGCTGCGGCAGAACTTCGTCAGTGAGAATTTGCGCGACCAGGAAAAGCTGCGGCAGAGTCATCGCCCGCAGGCGCAGCCGCTGCTTTCGCTCGAAGAGGCGCGGCGGCGCAAGCCCGTGTTTGACTGGAAACCGCTTGATGTGGTGCGGCCTGAATCAACGGGCGTCAGGGTGTGTGATTCGGTGCCGCTTCACGAGATTACGCCCTACATCGACTGGACGCCGTTCTTTTCAGCGTGGGAACTGCGCGGCACGTATCCCAAGATCCTCGATGATCCGAACGTCGGCGAGCGGGCGCGCGAGTTGCTGGACGATGCGCAGAAGCTGCTGGCGGAAATCGTCGCGGGCAGGCTGCTGACCGCGCGCGCGGTGTTCGGACTCTTTCCTGCGGCCAGCATCGGCGACGACGTGGAAGTCTACAGCAACGAGTCGCGCTCCGGAGTGCTCACGGAGTTTCATTTCCTCCGGCAGCAGATGGAGAAGGCGCCGGGTCACTTCAACTATTCACTGGCGGATTTCATTGCGCCCGAGGATTCAGGGGTTCACGACTACATCGGTGCGTTCGCGGTGAGCGCCGGTTTCTGCCTGGAAGCGCTCACGGCCCGCTTCGAGAGCGATCACGACGATTACAATGCGATCATGGCCAAGGCCCTGGCGGATCGTCTTGCGGAGGCCTTGGCCGAGATGCTCCACAAGCGCGCGCGTGATGACTGGGGCTACGGCAAGAGCGAGAACCTCACCAACGACGATCTCATCCACGAGCGCTATCGCGGCATCCGTCCGGCGCCCGGGTATCCGGCGAGTCCCGATCACACCGAGAAGCAGATTCTGTGGGATTTGCTGGACGTCGAGGCGCGCACCGGGATCAAACTCACCGAGAGCTTCGCAATGTATCCTGGCGCGTCGGTGAGTGGGCTATACTTCGCGCATCCCGAAGCGCGATACTTCGCGGTCGGCAAGATCGATCGCGACCAGGTGATCGACTACAGCCGGCGCAAGGGCGTGGACGTGAAGACGATGGAGCGATGGCTGGCTCCGAATCTGAACTATGATCTCGAAGGGTGAATGCGCCAGTGCGACTTGCATCGCGGGCGTTACAAGCGCCGCCCTTGCTCGTGCGGAGTCGCACGGGATAAACTCAGAGTCAGGATCGAGTTATGTTAATCGGACAAAGAATCCGTGAGCTTCGCGAAAAGCAGGGGCTTTCTCAAGCGGACATCGAGAGAAGGAGCGGCTTACTGCGCGGCTACATTTCTCGAATCGAGCATGGGCATACGGTACCGTCGCTTGAAACCCTCGAGAGGTTTGCGGGCGCCCTCGAGGTGCCACTCTATCGGCTCTTTTACACAGGCGAGGATTCCCCGTCAGTAGTTCACGAGGCTAGCGGTTCAGGTGAGCGAAGCCAGAAGGAACGGTTTGCCCGTCTTCGCCGAGCGCTCGCGGAGAAGGATCAACTCTCTGAAGGCGCAAACCTAACATTCGGCGCTCTCGCGGAACTGTTCTCCAAGATTTGAGTGCAGTTTAAGCGGGCGATGGGACCCACCGATCTTGCCTTCTTCAGGAAATCGATTGGGAAGTACATCGAGTCGTCGTTTGTTTATGGCAAGCTCGACTCGAAACAATGTGACGCCATCAGAGCGTGGTTGAAAAGCTCGGACGCCGAGCGCTATGCGCGCGAGTTGTTTCGGGATACGATGGCCGATATACGCCCCTATCAGTTGCGGCTCCAACTGAAGCGACTTCGCGAGATGGACGGGCAGGAGTTCAACCATATTGAAGTCATCTTCATCTCTGATACTGAGCGTCCGCGACGATCGTGTTTCGTCGGACATCGATTCTCTCCGGCGATCGAAAGGACTCTGCGTTGGAACCTCCGTCAGATCTTGGAGCCTTACAACGTTGAGTTGGACTGGTCCGGTCGGGACTTCCGTAGCGTGCAGATTCTTGAGGATATTGTGAAGCGAATTAAGGCGTCGGACTTCTGCATCTTTGACGATCGAGAAGCCGCAGAAAAGCCAAACGTTTACATCGAAGCGGGCATGTGCGTCGCTCTCGAAAAGCCTTTTGTGCTCTTCGAGCACACCTCGGCGATCCGGCGCCGCGAAGCCGGCGGGCTCATCCCATCCGATCTGGGCCACGCGTTGGCACTGCGCTACCAGAATTATCGCCAGCTTTTCTGGGAGTTCTATTCACGTTTGCCCTTGTTTTTCGAAAAGAACCTAGGTGGTCCGCGCCAACAGCGGCGTGCGCGATGAATCTCAAGCACAAAATCCTCGATCCCTCGCTGCCGGTCACCCTCTTCGAAGTGGTCCCTCCGGAAGAGGGCAAGCCTGCGGCGCTCGATGAAGCGGTTGCGGTGGTTCGCCGCGTTGCGAACTCGGTTGATGCCGTCAACCTTCCCGAGATTCACAACGAGGACAGGCCCGGCGAACGCACGGCCGGATTCGTGCCGCGACTCGACCCGCGAGTGATGGGCGCGCGCTTGCGCGACGAACATGCAACGGACATCGTTGTGAATCACTGCGTGGTCTATGCGCCCGATCCGCTGCCCTGGCTTGCCGAAACCGAAGAGACTTACGGCATCCGCGATCTGGTGCTCGTGGGCGGTGAGTCAAGCAGTATCCAATATCCAGGACCTGGAGTGGCGGAGGCTGCCCAGCGCATCCGCGCTGCGGGACACACGGGCGCGCTCGGCGCAATCAGCATTCCCAGCCGTGCGGGTGAGGCGGAACGCGTCCGGCGCAAGCACGCCGCCGGCATCGACTTCTTCACCACGCAGGTGCTGTTCGACCCGAACGACATCGTCTGGCTGGTGCAACGTCTGAACGGCGTGGAAGCCCGGCTCTTTCTGAGCTTCGCGCCCGTGAGTCATCCGCGCGACCTGCAGTTTCTGCGGTGGCTTGGCGCCGATATCCCGACGGACCTCGATCGCCACCTGCGTCTCGACGAAGGTTCGGCGGCCGACCTCGCTCACACGGATCCCGAACGCAAGCAAGCTGCTCGTGCGGCATGCCTGGAACGTTCGATCGGCCTCGCGCAACGCATCCTGATGGAAGTGTTCGACAATCTGCCGCCTGATCCGCCACCGCTGGGGATGAACGTGGAGCACATCAACCGGCGCAACTTCGGGCCTGCAGTTGAAATGCTGAACCGGTTGGGCGATCTTTATTCGAGCCTGGTTGCAGCGCACGTGCGAGCGTAGGACACTTGCGAGCGTAGGAATTGACGATTTTCGATTGCCGATTGCCGCGTCGCGACCATCGAGCGATCTGCAAGGGGTTCGTAAGTGATTCATGGCTGAAAAACTCGATCTTCGCGAAAAGGGCGGGCTGCGCGGCGGAGAGCAGCAGACGTCCGAGCGGCGTCTGTTCATGCAATTGCTGGCATTCGGCGAGGCTCGCGATTCTGTCGGATTGGCGCGCGCACTGGAATCCGCCGGGTTCGACGGCGTTCTCTACAAAGACGTGAACGATCCGCAAGGCGTCGGCTTGCTCACCTGGAATGAGGAGCCTGATTTCTTCGTGAACCTGCTCCGGCCTTTTCTTGCCGAGCCGCCGTTCAGCGATCTCGCGTTCAAGCCGGAGTTCACCATGCTCGGGCGCACGTATGCTCTCGGGCACGAGCCTGACCTCGAGGATTGGCTGCTGCACAAAGCGCCGCGCACAGTGTTGAATCCCGAGTCGGCGTGGGCGATCTGGTATCCGCTGCGGCGCACCGGCGAATTCTCCGCGCTGCCTTCCGAAGAGCAAAGCTCGATTCTCGCCGAGCACGGGCGCATCGGCCACGCCTTTGGCGAAGCGGGCTATGCCCAGGACGTGCGTCTCGCTTGCTTCGGACTCGACCCGCATGACAACGACTTTGTGATCGGGCTGATCGGAGCCGAACTTTTCCCGCTTTCCGCGTGCGTGCAGCAGATGCGCAGGACGCGCCAGACGTCGCGCTACATCGAGCGCATGGGACCGTTCTTCGTCGGCAAGGCCGCCTGGCGGAGCCCGCTCTAATTGTTGATGTAAGCCAAGGTATGTAGCCTCTCATAAAAAGCAAGAAAGCCGTCAATCGCGACTTGCGATCGACGGCTTTCTTCGTGCGCCCCTATGAAAAGCTGCCTGCGGCCGTTACCGGCGGTAGTAACCGCCCCGCGCGTAGAATCCACGGCCATAAAACCCGCGGTAGTAGCCGCCTCCGTAGAACCGGGGGCCGACCCAGAATCCGAACCCGGGACCCCAGTAATAGGGATATCCATAGTATGGGTATGGGTATGGGTACGCGCCAGCGTAGCCAGGGCCCGGACCATAACCAGGACCGTAGCCTCCGCCCTGCCCATAACGCGGCGGCGGACCCTGCTCGTAGTCTTGAGGTTGTATGTATTGGAATGCCTGCGGCGCGGCCGCGGTGGAAACGGCGATCGGCTGCTGAATCTGGAAGGTCAGCCTCGTCTCCGCCGGCACGATCGTCGGACGCCCGCGCGTGAGCAGCACGCCTGCCAGCCCGATCACCGCTCCGGCTCCGGCGCCAATCGCGGCGTCCTGCCCGACGAGGTGCCAGGGCGCAACAGAAGCGCCGATGGCAGCGCCCACGCCCGTGGTTACGGCCACGGCAGCAGCGTCACGGCCATTCGACGTCGGACCGTTATGTCCAACGGTTGCCGTCTGGAGGATCACCGGGTTGCCGTCGACCATCGTGATGCTGGTCAACTCGAGACCCAGTCGCGAAGTCCCCTTCACGAGTCCGGCCTTCTTGGCCTCCGTCACGCGGCCCGCGATTGGCTCGCCTGGAGCCGCGACCACGATTCCGTTGACCACGATCGGCTCCGCCAAAGTGCCGGAGAAGCTGTCACCAACCTGGTTGCGATCTGACGAGATCGTCTGGTTCACACGCACACTGACGATCGTGCCTGGCCTGATCGTCAACTGGGGCGGAACCGGTGGAGGCGCCGGCTGATTGCCAGCCTGCGGCGGGGGACCTTGGTATTGGCCGTACCCACCCTGCTGGGGTGGTCCTTGATACTGGCCATATGGCTGATTCCCACCCTGTGGTGGCGGAGGGGGGCCCTGATACTGGCCCTGGTCAGGCGGGGTCTGGCCGTAGCCCGAATCTGCCGGGTCGCCCTGGACCACAGGCGCCGGCGCCTGTGTCTGCTGCGGCCCGTTCTGCTGGAACTGATGCCAGCCGGAATCGGGCGCCGCGCTCTGCGGCGGCGGACTGGGCGGCGCATTCTGGTCCTGCGGATCCTGCCCAAACGCCAACGCGCCTGCCACAAAAAGGCTTGCAACTGCGTATGTCAAAGACTTTCGAACTGATAGCGTGGTCATAGCGTCAACTCCTCTAGGTAAACCAGCATTGCTCCTGTGCATCTGACTTACCATATGCCGCACCGGCTGTAAATCGTTGAGGGTCAGCCATTTTAGGCCCAGCTTCTGCGCATTTTGGCGCCGTGTTATGGCTGGAATGCACCGCAGTGGCCAATTTCAGCCACCCAACTGCATCGCTCGCGCACCTATTCGGGTGCGGCTAACCAGGCGGCCAATGGAAGACACGTCCGCCGAGCAGATGGACGTGCAGGTGATAGACCGTCTGCCCGGCTCCCGAGCCGTTGTTGACAACGGTTCGATACCCGCGCGACTCGAGCCCGCGTTCTCGCGCCAGCTTCGCGGCAACGCTGAACAGCTTGCCGATCAAAGCCTCGTCTTCGGGTTTCACTGCGCCCAAAGTTTCGATGTGAGCCTTCGGAAGCACCAGCAGGTGCACCGGCGCCTGCGGACGGATGTCTTCGATGGCGGTCACGGTCTCGTCCTCATGGACGATCTTGCCGGGCAGCTCCCGGCGGATGATCCTGCAGAAAATGCAGTCTGACATCGGGTCTCTCCCAATCGAACGCTGCGATCTTAGATTATAGGGTTTGACGACCATGAGACGGCAGGAGTAATCCGCGACAATCGCAAGGCATTCCTTGACTCAATGTCCCACGCCTTTTATGATTTGTGACAACGTCGGGAGCATACCTCAACACGGTTGGCGAGACGGTCGCTCATTATCGCATCCTCGAAAAGCTCGGCGGCGGGATGGGTGTGGTCTAGGCAGGATCATCTTACCCGGGATGGCGTGACCCCGTCTGGTATAATAATGAGGTGTGCAGGCCCCGCGCGCGCTTCTCTGAGGACAGCAATTGGGCAGATCAGCTTGATGTGACTCGCCCCGCCGGCGCTCGCGGTGTGCGCCAGGAAGCGTCGCAATCCCGCCGTCGTCATTCCCGAGCAAGCGGGAATCCACCGAAAAGCGGGAATCCAGTTCGGGACGGCGGGTTGACGCGTTGAAAGGAATCGATTGATGGCTGACCAGGAACCTCTGATCCCGACACGGCGCGAAATCCTCCGCAACATCGAAGACGAGATGCGCAGCTCGTATCTCGATTACGCCATGAGCGTGATCATCGGGCGCGCGCTGCCCGACGTGCGCGACGGCCTCAAGCCGGTGCATCGCCGGATTCTCTACGCCATGTACAAGGAGGGCAACACCTCCGACAAGCGCTACATCAAGTGCGCGGGCACGGTCGGCGAAGTGATCAAGAAGTATCACCCGCACGGCGACGCGGCCGTTTACGACACGCTGGTGCGCATGGCGCAGGACTTCAACATGCGCTATCTGCTCATCGATGGCCAGGGCAACTTC
>JASHPE010000401.1 GCA_030038235.1 Terriglobia bacterium | reverse complement strand
GCACTCGCTCTGTTCAGACTGGCCGGTGACCCCAAAGCGACCGTCACGAGATCACTTTCGGACCAATCACAGGTTAATTTCGACTAACCGTCGACTGTGCACCCGAATTGTCTCCGAGTGGGCGGGCGTTATCGCGGAGTGGCTCGAATCGAAATACGGAGTGCGACCACTTCAGCAGGGTTGTCCGTTAATGTAGGAAGGTGACGGCCACAGATCTTTGCGGGAGGCTCGGAGCAGCGGCGACGGCGAATCGCGTGGAGTTGGAGGAGTCCACTTCAAAGGAGGCCAGGAAGAAGCTCGCCTTATGCTGTAACTCGCCCTCGCTTCTCGTCTTGCCCCTCGTCTCTGTTCCTGACGCCACCCGCGTGATCGTCAGGTCCGGCAGTAAATTTTACAATTCTTTTACAGCTTTCCGACAGGCGCTCGGGGAGGGCGGCGTATCCTCTGTTACCGGTTCCGTGAGCCGTACCATGGACACCCGAACCCAGCCCAGGAGGAACGTATGTCGCCCAGGTCATTTGCGCAACGCCTGTTTATTTTCACCATCGTCATTCTGCTCTTCGCTCCCATTTACGCGTCGGCCCAAGCCGGTCAACTCGACACAACCTTCGCCAGCGGAGGCATTTTTGAGGCGCCTACTTCCAAGTCAGCCACAAATGTGGTAGCCATCCAGAGCGACGGCAAAATTGTTGCCGCCGGCATCGGCGTCTCCGGCAATGACTTTGCCGACCTGCTCTTCCGCTTGAATACGAACGGCACCTTGGACACTACGTTCGGATCGGGAGGTTTTGTCACCATCTCGCCCCCAGGCGGTCAGGGCGACGGATTCTTCGGTCTGGCGATCCAACCCGACGGCAAAATTATTGCCGCCGCGGCTGGATTGAACAGCCTAGTGGTCACTCGGGTCACTTCGAACGGCGCGGTCGACACCTCATTCGGCACCAATGGCTTCACCCAGAGCGTCTCCCTCTCGGAGCTCAATGCCGAACTTAATTCCGGAAGCCTTGCCTTGCAATCGGGCGGGAAGATTGTGGTGGTTGCGGGCCTCGGGCTCGGCAGCCCAAGCCTGATGGCGCGTTTCACGGACAGCGGTCAACTCGATTCCACGTTCGGCACTGGCGGCCTGGTGAGCCTGGAGTACAGCAGCCCGACGCAAGTGGCCGTTCAATCAGGCGGAAAGATCCTGGTGACCTCCGGTCAGTCCGGGAGGCTCGTATTTCCCGCCCCCGCGACCACCGCCCAGTCCGGCGCCATCACCCGCTATAACGCCAACGGCGCCGTCGACACCACCTTCGGCGCAGCGGGAACAGCCGCAAGCGTGGCCTCCGCGTCGGCTCTCGTGCTGCAGAGCGACGGCAAGATTGTGGTCGCGGGCGCCATCACGAGCAAGCTGAATTCCGCCGGGACTGCCAACGACGTCGGTTTCGGAATCGTCCGCTACAATCCGAACGGCGCCCTCGACAGCACCTTCGGTACAGGAGGTGTCGCCATCACCGATTTCGGTCCCTCAGACCCGGATTCCGGACCTCTCGCGCTCGCTCTTCAATCAAACGGCGACATTGTGGCAGCTGGAGTCGCCGGAGTTACCACATCCGGCGCCCTCACCTCAGGCGGTTTCGGGCTGGCGCGCTACACGAGCACCGGACAGCTCGACACTACTTTCGGCACGGACGGAATCGTCGTTACCAACATAGGCACCGCCTTCGACCAGGTTTCCTTTGTGAGCGCGCTCGCAATCCAGAGTGATGGCAAAATCGTGGTGACTGGTACTTCCACGTTTGAGTTCGATTTCGAAAACGGCTACACCGCGCGCTATCTCTCGCAATGACGGCTGCGTTTTGGCACGACATCCGGGCAGGCGCCCCGCGAGGAATAGAAAGCTAACCGTTTGGTTTCCGGCGACATACTCGTCGCGCCAACAGTTCAGCTCCGCGCCCCAGCAGGCGCCCTCTTCATGGAAGTGCTAACCTCCATCGAGGTCGAACTACAGGAGCGCCGCTCTTGGCCATTACTCGCAATCAACGGCGTAGGGTTGCGAATCGACTTGGCCAGTCACGTCGGCAAACCATGTGGTCTGCGCCGTCATTGTTGGCGGTTGTGCCTGGATCACGGGTCAATTCGGAGTTAGCCCGAATTCCCATTTTGAGCTTGGCTCTTGAATCTCCTGACCGTCGTTTTCATCAATATTCATGCGGGTATGAAAAGTGATGACGACGTGCCGGAGGTAGATATCCAGTGGGTGAAAACCAAATCAGCCCTTCCAGCTCTATCTCACGCGCCGCCTCTTCGCATCGATGGTACGGCGGATCGAGTTGCTACCTTTGCCTGCTGGTTAGACGACCCAGCGAACGGGCGGACTGCATGCAGCGGGAACAGCGGAGGGAAAGGGAAAAGTAGCGGAGGAATGGGTCAGGAGACGGTCAGTTTCGCCCCTTGGGAGGCTCAGGGAGCCATACGAACGTGTTCGGTGGCGCGTTCACTCTCCGGCACACATTGCGTTTGGGCCGGTCGGGTGGTAGCGTGTCGGTCGGACCGAAGGTCCATAGCGGAAATTCGGGTTCATAAAGGAGGGCCCTATGCGGCACCACCAACAAATCGCTCCAAGCGTTGCGCTTTGTGCGCTGGCTTGGCTGGGTTTACAGGCACCTGTTTCCGCCCGAACGATGAACTACCAAGCTGGCTCCGAACCAGTTTCGGTGGCTGCGGGAGACTTCAACGGCGACGGTATCCAAGATCTGGCTGTCGCCAACGCCTCGACCCCGGGAGAGTTAGTGATACTGCTCGGGCAGAGCAACGGCTCTTTCACCTTAGGTTCTATCCTCCACCCTACCACGACCCCGGAATCCTGGGTTATCGTGGCGGATTTCAACAACGACGATATTTTGGACCTGGCGGTTACCGCCGGCGGAACTGAATCGGGAACCTTCATTCTGCTCGGAAACGGAGATGGTACCTTCCAACCTCCATTGTTTGTCAAAACCGGGCCCAACCCGCGTTTCGTGGCCACCGCTGACTTCAACGGCGACGGGGAACTGGACCTGGCGGTGGCGGCACGGTCGCAGATCGAGATTCTGTTGGGCCAAGGGAATGGACACTTCCAGAAGAGTCAAGTGATTCCAGCCGGCACTCCGACCGCCATCGTGGTTGCGGACTTCAACGGGGACGGCGTGTCGGACATCGTATACAGCGACTCCGCCGCTCAGACGGTTTCGCTCGCCCTCGGTAATGGTAACGGTACATTCCAGTCACCGACGCCTTTCGCCGTCAAAGGCGCCGAGTCGGTTGCTGTCGGTGACTTCAATGATGACGGCGCATTGGACTTGGCCGTGCCGGATGGTGTCTCTGAAGTCGGCGTCCTGTTGGGAAGCAACGGCGGATTTGGTCCGCCTATCTATTCCCCGGCTGGATCAGGCCCGGTTTGGGTGCTGGCAGCCGATCTCAACGGGGACGGAAACGTCGACTTGGCCGTCACTGACAAGACGGGGAATACGCTTGATACACTGCTCGGCAATGGCAATGGAACCTTTCAAGCGCCGATCCCCGCCGCGGTGGGACGCCAGCCTGTGGACGTTATCACGGTCCAACTCACTACTGGACCAGCGCTTATCACTGCCGATAGCGGCAGCGAAGCCGTGACGGTTCTCCCGTGAGTCGGTGGTCCCTCGGTGGCTGGTATGCGCGGGCTGGTTAGGCAACGCCAAGAGGAGGAAAAGTTCGGCGGTCATAGACCGCCGCTACAGCAAGGTTACGCGTTTAAATTCCGGACCGAGCTAGACGGATGGCGGGACCTTGAGCCGTAGCGAGAAAGGGCGGACCATGGCTGGGATAAACAGGCGTCATAAGAAGGCCGTGACATCGCGAAGCTGAGTGCCTCGGCCGATAAGCGGTTGTATTTCTCTCTCGCTCGTTTCGATAGATAAGAGAGCGGCCATTGCGAAAGGCGACTACATAACTGAGCTAGGTGATATCGATCGAGCTCGTTTACACGACTTTTCAACATCGTGTCGAAGACAGCGATAATTGCGATTGAATTCCCCGTCGAAGGTTTCAGCCTGACGCCTGTAGGTATCCAAGACGGTGTTTGCGGGCTTCAGTCCGGCGCAGATTACCAGCCGTAGAGTTCGAAGTACAGCTTGCGGACCTCAGGATCGCTGCGCAGTTCCTCTAGGAAGTGACCGCCGGTGAGGCGAATGGCCAACGGTGCCGCGGCCTCGGCGATTGCTTTCGCTAGGGTCCGACGAACCGCCGAGAGGTCGGCGAGACCTACGTTGATACTCAACGGCGCAAACGCCGGAATATACTCACCGCGACTGCCGCGGTCCTCCAGCTCATTGAGCAGGCGGGCTGCGTCCTCGCCGCGGCCCGCCCGAGCGTATCCGAACCCCAGGAGACCCACGAACATGGGAGCACGCGACAGGTTGACGGCCCGCTCCAGCGACTCGATCGCCTCTTCATGTTGCGCGAGGCCGGAGAGCGCGATCCCACGGAGCCACAGGCCCAGCAAGTAGCCGGGTTGCAGTTCGAGAGCCTCTTTCGCGTCGCGCTCGGCGGCATCAAAACGTCCTACGCTCGACGAGACCGCCGAGGCCATGCAGTGGATGAAGGCCGACAGCGGGTCAAGCTGGCAGGCGAGCGTCGTGTGGCTGAGCGCCACCTCCGTGCGTCCCGCCATTGTCAGGAACAGGCCGTAGTACGCCTGCGCCAGCGACGAGCGAGGATTGATGGCAATCGCCTTGCGGAAATGGGGCTCGGCCTCGCGCCACGCCCGCTCGAAATAAAGGATGTAAAAGCCGCGCGAAAAATTCACCTCCCACAACGAGGGCGCCAGCGTCATGGCCTGCGTCATGGCGGCATGTGCCGGGGGTTGACCCGCCTCGGCCGAGATCCACCCGTAGAAGCGCAGAACGCCGTAGCTGTCCGCCAGCCCTGCATAGGCGAGCGCGTATTGTGGATCGAGCTTGATCGTCTGCTCGAAACACTGCATCGCCACACGCAGCGAGCTCGGCGATCGCTGATGCCAGTGATGGCGTCCCTTGAGATAAAGCTCGTAGGCTTCGAGGTTGTTCGTCGCGCGTTTGGGTCCCGCGCCCAGAGTCACCCGGAGCCGCTCGGCGACCGCCCGGGCAATCTCATCCTGGACGTCGAAGATGTCCTCCATCTGGCGGTCGTACCGCTCGGACCACAGTTGGAAGCCATTCCTGGCGTCCACCAGCTGCACAGTGACACGGACCCGGTTGCCGGCTCGCCGAACGCTGCCTTCAAGCACGTTTGCCACCCGCAGCAGTGTGGCGATCTCGCTGATCTGGGTGGCCTTGCCCTTGAAAGAGAACGAGGACGTGCGGGCAGCCACGCTCAGGCCCTCTACCTGGCTCAGCGCATTCAAGATTTCCTCGGCCAAGCCCTCGCTGAAATACTCGTTCTCGGGGTCCGCGCTCAGGTTTTTGAACGGCAGCACCGCGACCGAAGGACCCGGATCCCCCGGGTTCGCCGCCAGCCTCCCCGACGAAGGCCGCGCCGAATCGGCCATATCCGCGAGCTCGTTGGCGATGTCGCCTGCGGTCTGGATGCGCTGGTGCGGATCTTTCTCCAGGCACCGCCGGATCAGGCGAGCCAGATCCGGAGATAAATCGGCGCGCACGTCGGTCACCAGCGGTGGAGTATCACGTAGGATCGATGATGTCACCTCCGCTGACGAATGTCCCTGGAACGGTCGCCGTCCGGTGGCCATCTCGTAAAGCAGAATGCCCAACGAGAAGATGTCCGTCCGGTGGTCCACAAGGCGTCCCGCCACCTGTTCCGGCGACATGTAGGCCGGCGTTCCCATCACAGTGCCCGCTTGTGTCAGGCCGGGGATGCTTTGCGTGGCTTCAACCTGATCGATAACGCGAGTCTCTTTGGCAAGTCCGAAGTCCAGCACCTTCACTCGGCTCCGGTCGCTCACCATCACATTCGCGGGCTTCAAGTCGCGGTGGACGATGCCTTTCTCGTGCGCAGCGGCGAGAGCCTCGGCCAGGGCTCGCGCGATCTCGGTGATTTTGCTGATCGGCATTCCACCGTCGGGAATGAAGCGATCGAGCGGCTTGCCTTCCACGAGTTCCATGGTGAAGAAGGGGACGCCGCCTGCTTCCTCTACTGAATAGATGGTGACGATGTGGGGGTGGTTAAGCGCGGCCATGGCCTTAGCTTCGCGCTGGAATCGCGCCATGCGCTCAGGATCGGCGACAAAGGCTTCGGGCAAGACCTTCAGCGCCACGTCCCGGCCGAGCTTGGTGTCTGTGGCGCGGTACACTTCCCCCATTCCTCCGGCGCCGATCGGCGCGAGGATTTCATAGGGACCGAGTTTGGCTCCGTTATTTAGCAAGAGACCCGTCGCGGAGTTACTCCTGAACGTAGTCACAGGGCTCGAGATTTCAGCTGCTGGCTGACGTATCGCTTACTCAGGACAAGAATGCGGACACTCGTCGCTTTGCTCAGAAAGGCAGCGAAACGCTCACTCCAGCGGAGCGGGCCATAGGGCACCAGTCTACTTCCAATCGCCAGGGCCATTTCAGATCAAGTCCAAACCCGACCGCGGATGTAACACGGCGCCTGCTCCTTACGAGGGCAGGCCGATGCGGCGTAACAGGTCCCGAAAGCGTGGATCGGAGTGCAGCGCCTCCAGGCCCGGGCGAACGCCGATGGTGACCAGCAAGCTGGCGCGCTGCCGATAGGCCTCTTCGAGCCATCGCATGGCCTCATCCTTATCGCCGAGCGCGGCATATACCCAACCGACGTACATCGCGGTAAGACCCGCGACCGACCCTATTTTGAACTGTGTCAACGCTTGGCGCGCCTCGCCGGGTTGGCCCGTTAAGGCAAGGACCATCGCTCGTGCCAGTTCGACGGGAATGATGAATTCGCCGGTATGCTGCAGTTCCTCGAAGGCTTTTCCGGAAAGTCCCCTAAAAGCATAACAAGCGCAGAGAATAAAATGCGCCAGGGTGAACTCCGGCTCCAATTCCAAACACCTCAGGAGTCCCTGGATGGCCTCGTCAAAATGGCCGGCGTAGTAATGAGCCAGTGCCCGGCTATAGATGATGGTGATGCTTAATGGGTTCAGTTCCAGGGCACGTTCGGCGTGGCGAAAAGCGTTTTCGAAGTCGCCAACGTAGATCGACCGATGGCACGAAGCAAAGAGGGCAAATTCGGAGTTCGGGTCAAGCTCCAGGGCGCGCCGAGTTTCCCGCTCGGCCATTTCCCAGTCCCACTCAAAAACGCCAACTAATCCGAGCGCCGCGTGGGCCTCCGCCACATCGGCATTGATTCCCAACGCTTTTATGCCAGCCGACTTGGCATCATGCGCCGCCTCGCCAAGCGGCAGGAATCCGAATAGCCCCATCCCGCAGTACAGCCACGCAATCCACGCTTGGGCAGGGACGAATGACGGATCAAGTTCAACCGCCCGGCGGCAGTACTCCAAAGCTCTGAGAAATCCTTGGCGTGTCCACTTCTCGCTGGCGTGGCGTCCCCGCAGATAGAGTTCATAGGCTTCCCGGTTTTCCGTAGGTCTTCTGACGAGCTGGTCTTCTTCCTTGGGGCTCAGCTTGACCCGCAATTTATCGAAGATGACCTTGGCGATCTCTTCCTGCACGTCGAAGATATCGTCAAGTTTGCGCTTGTAACGCTCACCCCAAAGCTGCCAGCCATTGGTCACGTCCATCAGTTCCGCGCTGATGACCAGCGTTTCCCCGCGCTGCAGGGCCCGCCCTGTCAGCACCGCGCGCACGTTCAGCTCACGGCCCAGTTCCAGCGGGTCGCCCTTACGGCCCTTGTAGCGGAAAGCGGTACTGCGCGCCAGCACCCGCAGCCGGCCCAGTTGCGACAGGCTGTTGATGAGGCTCTCCGTAATTCCGTCGCTCAGGTATTCGGAGTCAGGATCGCCACTGGAATTTTCGAAAGGCAAGACGGCGACGGCGTCCATTTCCTCTCGAGGCTTCGCGTACTTCTCCACCGCCGCTGAGGCCTTGCTCCCTGTATCCAGATCCCGCTTGAGCCGTTTCAGATCAGCCAAAACGCCGCTGGCCGTCGGGTACCGGAGCTGCCGGTCCTTTTCCAGGGCCTTCGTGATGATCTCTGCGAGCTTCGGAGGAAGCGCTGGATTTAGGCGGTCAGGCGGGGCGGGAGTTTTGTGCAGAATCCCGTCAAAGATCGCGGCCGAAGTCGAACCGGAGAAAGCCGGTCGACCGGTGGCCATTTCGTAGAGCATCAGGCCCAGGCTGAACAGGTCCGTACGGCCATCGAGTTCCTGACCCAGCGCCTGCTCCGGCGACATGTAGGCCACCGTGCCCATAGCGGTCCCAGGGCTGGTCAGAGCTACTTCCCCGGCCCCCGTCGTTGTGGGCGCCGACCTTCCTGAATCCGCTGCTGGCGCAACCTTCGCCAGCCCGAAGTCGAGGATCTTTCCCTGACCACGAGCGGTGATGAAGATATTCGCCGGCTTGATATCACGGTGGACGATACCCTTTTCATGCGCGGCCTCGAGCGCGTCCGCCGTCTGGATCGCCAGGTCCAGCAGCACGTTCATGCTCAGGGGCGAACCCCGGGGCAGCCCCGCGTCCAGGCGTTCCTTCAATGTCTGGCCTTCCAGCAACTCCATGGCGATGAAGTAGCGACCATCGTGCTCGCCTAGGCCGTAAATGGTGCAGATATTGGGATGGTTCATCGACGCGAGCACCTGCGCTTCGCGCTGGAACCGTGCCATGCGTTCGGCGTCGTGGGCGAAGGCTTCGGGCAGGACCTTCAGCGCCACGTCTCGGCCGAGCTTGGTGTCTGTGGCGCGGTACACCTCGCCCATTCCACCCTTGCCGATCGCAGCGGTAATCCGATAGTGCGAGAGCGTGTTACCGACCAGGGGGCCCCCCATGAGCTAAGGCCGCTTCTGACTGTGGCTTTGTCGCTGAAGATCGCAGCGCCTATTCTACATCAAGAGCTCTCGGAAATTTGTGCCCCGGATCCCGCTGCCTCGGAAGAATCTGATTTGGTGCGAAAGCCCCCTTTTGTCAGTCGATGCCATTCAGTTGCCGTATAACGGGGTAGCCTCTCCTTGGCTTCGCGCTGACACGGGGCGCGTCAAAGGAGCGGTTTACAGACTTACCCTCAACTGGCGTCTGGCTTTTTTCATGAGTGCCCGACAATCCGCCCGGAAGGGTCGTTGGCAGTGTGACACGTGGGCAGCCTGCAACTCTTTAGGTAGCGAGGAATCGGAATAGAGCCACCCGATGAGCCAGCCGCTTTCCGTCCGCTTTGCCGACAGCCAGAGCTGAGCGTCACTCCCTCAGATGCAGTCCAACATCAGTTCAATTCATCAACTTCATCATCAGATAGGTGTAGTACTCGGCATCGGTCCTCGCTTCCTGCTTCTTATCCGCGCCTTCGCCGTGTCCTCCCTCGATGATCTCGTCATAAAGGAACGGCTTGTGAAACTCTTCCAGACGCGCGGCAAACTTACGCGCGTGAACCGGTCCAACGCGATCGTCCTTGGTTGTCGTAAAGATCAGCGGCTCCGGATAATGCACATCTGGCTTTAGCTGGTTGTAAGGTGAGATGGACGCCAGGAACGCCCGTTCCTCCGGCACCGAGACCGAACCATATTCGTCCACCCAGGACGCTCCGGCCGACAAATGCTCGTAGCCCAACATGTCGAGCAGCGGCAGCTGAATGACCACCGCATTCCACATCTCCGGGTGCTGGGTGAACTCCACCCCCATCAGCAGCCCGCCATTTGACGCGCCCACAATTCCGAGCCGGCGCGACGAGGTGATCTGGCGAGTTACTAAGTCTCGAGCCACGGCGTAGAAGTCGTCGTATATCCGCTGCCGGTGCGTCTTGAGCCCCGCCTCGTGCCACGCCGGACCGAACTCGCCGCCCCCCCGGATATTGGCCACCACGTATACGCCCCCGTGCTCCAGCCACAGCTTGCCATCCACCGGGTCGTAGCTCGGCGTATACGGAACCTGGAATCCTCCATAAGCCGTTAACAGAGTCGGATTCGACCCGTCATACCGCATATCCTTGCGATGCACCACGAAATACGGGATCTTGGTGCCATCCTTTGAGGTTGCCTCCAGCTGCTCCACCACATCACCGCTCGCGTCAAACTGCGCTTTCTGCGACTTGACCAGATCGAACGATCCATCCCCCGCATCGCCTAGCCACAGCGATGGTGGCGTTAAGAAACCCTCCATGCCCATAAAAAAGCGGTCGTCGGTATGGCTCAAGGTCCCGGAGCCGATGGTCAGATTGGCGGGCACCGAAATTGCTTTCCGCGCCCAATTCCCTTCGCTGCCCATCGTGTACACATAGACGCGTTGCTGCACATGATCGAGCGTGGCCAGGATCATATGGTTCTTTGTCGTGCCATAAAACTCTTCAAACTCCTGTGCGGTGGGAGCAAACACCACGACCGGCTTGAGCCGCGCCGGATCCTTTTCAACCGCTCCCAAATCAAGCGAAACGACCGACCCCTGGGAGATCTTGTTCGTTTGCCCCTCGGGCGTCCAGTCCTCATCTAGCGTTACCAGCAACTGACCACTCAACAGCCCACTTAGGCGAGCTTTCAGTGGCAGCCCCAGCTTACGGGCTCCGCCGGGCAACAATAGATAGTTCTCATGCGCAAAGGTGCTCAGGTTCCGCTGCACGGTCACAGCACGGTGGCCCTGTCCGTCTATGAACACGCGGGGATTATTGCCGTAGCCGTTGTCCGTGACATCTCCGCGAAACACCTCCTTGGCGCTCTGCAGCGGTTGGCCGCGTTTCCACTGCCGTACGGTGATCGGGTAACCAGCCTCGCTCATCGTTCCCGTTCCCCAATCGCGCGAAACCAGAAGGGTGTCTTTGTCTACCCACGCAACGGTCTGTTTGCCGCGTGGCAGCACAAAACCGCCCTCAACGAACTTGCCCGTCTTCAAGTCCATCTCGCGCAGGATCGAAGCATCCTCGCCCCCAGCCGACAACTGCGCCAGGCAAAGCTCCTCGTCCGGTTGCAGGCAGGTAAAGCCATGCCCGACCCAGCTCTCGTTTTCAGCTTTGGAAAGCGCGTCGTAGTCCAGCACGGTTTCCCACCTGGGGTCCGCCGTCAGATAATCCTTGAGCGTGGTGCGCCGTACGATTCCCCGTACATGCTCAGCATCTTGCCAAGTGTTGTAGACCACGCCGTTGCGAAACTCCGGGTCCGGCAGCCGGTCTGGAGACTCGAGCACCTTTAGCGCCTCTGCCTGCAGAGGAGCAAAGTGACTCTCGTTCTCAATCACCGCAGCCGTCCGCGCATTTTCTTCCTTCACCCAGGCCATTGGCTTCTCGCCGTGGATGTCTCCTAGCCAGATGTAGTTGTCCGGCTGCTCTGAGCCCAACTGCTGAGCGCGTGCCGGAATTGCAGCCATCCCCGCTACCACAGCCGCAATTGTCATAAGCCTCGCCAGCAAACAGACTGCCGCTCTTGTCAAGGAATTGTTCAAAATGCACACTCCTGGCCAGACCCTCACTCGCGTCTGGCTTATGGCATCGGCGATAACCCGCAAGACCAGTGCGCAGTATCGCACCGACACACTGTGTCCGTCACGGAAAAGCGGAGTGTTACCGGCCCCGGCAGGATCGGGCCCGGGTAGCTTGTGCAGGCCAGTTCCTGGGCCTCGGTTGTGCATGAGTCTGCATTCGCGCGCATGTGTGTGCGATTGCGGATGAGGGACGGGGCACTCTTCCATTAGGGGATCGGGGTAAGGGTTTGGATTGACCCCGGTGAAACCCACTGGCACCTCGGCCCAGTTCGATAAATTTCGCCTGATCCGCAAATTGGTCGATCTTTCAAAAAAATCCAATCGGCAATGTATATCCTATGTGTGAGGCCAATCGCCGAAATCAAAGCCTGCACGCGGTCCAGTCAATTCTCAGGCCGCCGCGGTGAAGCGCGTGCCGTCACGGCGGTGGCCAGGCCGGGCGGCGAGCATCCCTTTCCAATCAAGGAGGACCGATAGTGCGCGTAGCGCTATATGCAAGGGTCAGCACCCTGAACGGCCAGAATCCCGAGACGCAGCTCATCGAACTGCGGGAGTATGCCTCCCGCCGCGGCTGGGAAGTCGCGGGCGAATACATTGACGCGGGTGTCTCCGGCTCGAAGGACTCGCGGCCGAGCCTGAACCGGCTGATGGCACACGCCCATCAGCGCCGCTTCGACGCCATCCTGGTCTGGAAGCTCGACCGCTTTGGGCGCTCCCTCAAGCATCTCGTCACCACGCTCGCCGAGCTGGAATCTCTCGGCGTCACCTTCGTGAGCCTCAAGGATAGCTGGGACCTCAGTACGCCCTCCGGGCGGCTGATGTTCCAAATAATCGGCGCCATGGCCGAGTTCGAGCGCGAACTGATCCGCGAGCGCATAAAAGCCGGGATGCGCCGCCGTCGCCTGGAAGGATTGCGGCTTGGCCGCGCACCGTTGGCCATCGACCATCGCGGGCTTGTCCGTGACCGGCTGGCCGGCATGTCGCTTACCAAGGTAGCGAAGAAGTATGGCGTGAGCCGTGCCAGCGTGGTGCGCTTCGCCCGCGAGGCCATGCAGAGCGAGGCCGCGCAGGCGGCCAATGCCCAGGCGGCGGCCCAATCGCCTGTGGAGGGCAGAGCCTGATGCCAGAGCAAACACATATCGCCGAGTCCACTACACCAACGCCTGAAACCATCGACTGCCCGCTCTGCCTGGGCCAGGGCAGGCTCAGCCGTACAGAGGTCCTTGAGCGGCTCGGCATGAGGGACTTCGCCCGCGTGGCCCAGCTCAGCGCCGAGGAGGCCATCCGCCTGCTGGCCGCCCACGGGGACCAGGCCGAGCAGGCCCGATGGGCGCGGTTCGAGGCGGAACTGGCACGGCGGGCCGCCGAAGCCGCCGCCAAGCACAAGGATGAAATGCAAAGCCTCCAGTCCGAGAGGGCCGGGCTTGTGGCCGCGCAACGCCTCGCCGGGGAGCAGAAGAGCGCGGAGATCGCGCAGATGCGGGCCGAGCTTGAGGCGGCGCTGAGCGGCGAAAGGACCAAGGCAGGCGACCTCGCCCGGCAGGCCAAGGATTACCTGCAAGAGATCGGCAGCCTGCGCGAGCGCAACCAGCAGCTCGAGACGGAGATGGCCAAAGCGGCCAGGATCGGCAAGCGGGAGGAACTCGATTTTGCCGAGGAGGCGCGGTCCTGGCCGGGGATCTGGCTCGGGGACAAGCTGCCGCGCAACGGCGACTACCTGCTGGCCTTCGCCGACGCCGCGGGCAACGCGCTCGAGCCGGCGGTGCTCGTCGACAACAAGGCCAAGCCCGTCTGCCAGGCCGACGTCAGGAAGCTGGTCCGGGACGCCAAGGAACGCAAGCTTGCCGTGGCCGCGCTGGTGACGCGTGAGGAGTGCCAGTTGCGGCATGCCGACCGGCAGCAGCGCTGGTCGCAGCAGGACGGTGTGTGGCTGCTGCGCTCGACCCGCGCCTGGCTTCCCCGTGACCTGGACGTGCTGCGGCCGCTGTTCGAGCGCATGCGTGCCGAAGGGCCGGACTTCCTCCAGAGGAACGCGGCGCTCGCCGACGAGGTCCGCAGGACGCTGACGGATGTCGACGAGATCGAGAGCCAATTGAACAAGGCAGGTGCCGCTATCGGGAAAGCGCAGGAACTGACAACAAGGCATCGGGCACGGCTGGCGGGGCTGTGCGACAGCGCCGCCGCCGGCCGCAAGGCGCCTGCGAAGGGCCGCGGAAGGAACGGAAGGGCGAGCGCCGGGAACGGCGACCGGACCAGGACCTTCGGCCAGAGGGCTGACATGGACCCGGCGTGAGGAGATTCGGGCGTTCGGTTCCCGGCGCCCGGGCCGGAATTCAACTCTTTCTCAGGAAGCCTGCTTCCCGAATGTATCTTGCAAACGGGGGCTAAAGGAATCCCAACAAATCAAAGAAAGGAGAAGAGGAACGTGGAGAAGCTCACGCATGAAAAGCTGGTCACGTCCGGCGGCAAGGTGATCACCGTCAGCACGTGGAACCGCGACAGCGGCCCGACCTCCCAAACCATCACCACCCAACACCCGAGCGGCAAGACGACCGTCGAGCGCGTCTCGGGCGGCAAGCTGATTCCCTAATGCAACCCTGCACCCGCCGCGAGGTCCCTCGGGATCGCTTGCCAGGGGCCTCGCGGACG
>JASHPE010000400.1 GCA_030038235.1 Terriglobia bacterium | reverse complement strand
TGGATTTTTCTTCTTCCGGTTGTCATCCGTCTCGACTTGTGATATCACAACTTGCATAATCGCGTGCGGAGGAAAGCTATGCGACACCTCGTAACGCCTGCAAGCATGATCGTGGTGGCGGGAACGACTGTGGCCATCGCCCTTCTGGCGGGACCGTCGGCCAGGGCTCAAGCCGCTTGCCAGGATGAAGAGACGATGGCACAAAGCATGGTCCAGGACGTAGCTGCCAGCGTGGACACCGTAAAGAAGGAGAGCGAGAGCGACTTCGAGTCCAAGTATCACCAGAAGGCCCTAACGAACAAGCTGACGTTCGCCATGAGTGCGGTCGATGGCGCCGTGCAGTGCCTGGACAAGGCCAGCGGCGACCCCACGGTGGCCGCCCGCAAAGATGCCGAGTCGAAACTGAAGGCGAAGCTGTCAGACTATCGAACGGAGCTGAAGGCGAAGACCGAGCCCAAGGCTGCGAAGGAGTTGATCGCCACCTTCGATCTGCCCCCAGCCGCTGTGACGGCGTCGAAGTAGCGGGAGGACGGCAGCGTGCCCCGACTGCGCATTCTCAACAGCCGCACCTTGTATAACGGGCGCGTGGTGGCGCTCAAGGTTGACGAGATCGTTGAGCCGAGCGGCATTCGGGCCACGCGCGAACTAGTGGTCCATCCGGGATCGGTGGTAGTGATTCCCCGCCTGGCCGACGAGCGGATCGTTCTGGTGCGGCAGTATCGCTATGCCGTCCGGCAGAGTCTGTGGGAACTGGTGGCCGGTGGGCTCGACGGCCGGGAGACGGTGCTCGCCGCCGCCCGCCGCGAGCTGCTGGAGGAGACCGGTTACCGTTCCCGCAGGATGCGCCGGCTGCTGAGCTTTTATCCCAGTCCCGGATTCCTGACAGAGCACATGCATCTGGTGGAAGCGCGCGATCTCACGCTGGGCAATGCCACCCCGGAAGAAGATGAGCGCATTGAAGTCGGACGCTTCAGCGAATCCGAGCTGCGGCGCATGATGTCGTCCGGCAGGATTTGCGACGGCAAGACGCTGGTCGGGCTGCTGTGGATGTTCCAAGACCGGGCTCCAGCTCCAAAGCTCCGCGGCTAGTGCCCGCGGCTTTGCCGCGCGTTTTCAACTTTCTACTCCCGACTCCCTCCTATTGACTCCCACATCTTGACAATCATAATGAGCAGCGCTATGCTCGTTACTTGTACGGGCACCTCTTGTGGTTGCCCCGGCGCAAGGCCAGTGGCACGGCTACTCCTGGCTGTGCCCTTTACGGTACGGGAGAATCGAATGAACGACACCAACACTGACGTTATTCAGGGCACGCTCGACATGCTCATCCTCAAAACGCTGAGTCTCGGGCCGCTGCACGGCTTCGGGATCGCGCGTCGCGTGGAGCAGGTCTCGCAAAGGGTGTTCAAGGTGAATCCAGGATCGCTTCTGACCGCGTTGCAGCGGCTGGAGCGCGCCGGATGGCTGGACTCGGAATGGCGTCAGACGGAGAACTCGCGGCGTGCGAAGTTTTATGCGCTCACTCGTACCGGCAAGAAGCAGCTCGAGGCCGAGAAGGCGGACTGGAATCGCCGCGCCTCGGCGATCGCACGACTGCTGAAAGCGGAGGGCTAACCCATGTCGCTCTGGCGCCAGATTTCGCGCGGCACGCGCACGCTTACGAATCGATCGGCTGCGGACCAGGACGTGAACGACGAGGTCGCGCACTATCTCGATCAGGCGACGGCGGAGTTGATCGCCCGAGGACTCTCTCCCGACGAGGCTCGCCGCAGGGCGCGGCTCGACCTTGGCAATGCGACGGCAGTGCGGGAACAAGTCCGCTCTTCCGGCTGGGAGAACGTGGTCGAGACCTTGGCCGCTGACCTGCGTTATGCCTGGCGCCGCTTGTTGAGCAGTCCCGGATTCACCGCAGTCTGCGCCCTCACGCTCGCGCTCGGCATTGGCGCCAGCACCGCGATTTTCAGCACCGTGAATCCCATTCTGTTCGAGCCGCTGCCCTATCCGCACGCGAACCGGATCATGATGATCTGGGATATCTTCCAGGGCGAGCGCTCCGACGTGACTTTCCACACTTACCGCGAGGTCAAGAAGCGTAGCCATTCCTTCGACGCGCTCGCCGCGTACGAGGGCTGGCAGCCGACCATGACGGGCGTCGCCGAGCCCGTACGGTTCGATGGCCAGAGCGTAAGCTCGGAGTATTTCCGCGCACTCGGCGTAGCGCCGGCGCTTGGACGCGATTTCATGGAGTCGGACGACGCATTTCACGGCCCCAATGTGGCCATTCTCAGCGACAGCCTTTGGCGGCGCCGCTTTGCCGCCAATCCGCAGATCGTAGGGCGGGCGGTCACGCTCGACGGCGACAGTTATACGATTATCGGCGTTATGCCGCGAGGCTTCGACGATGTTCCAGCGTCTTCGACTGAGATTTGGTCGGCCATGCAGTACGACCCGGGGAACATCGAAGACCTCAGGAGCGCGGAATGGGGCCATCACCTGCGCCTTCTCGGACGGTTGCAGCCAGGCGTCAGCCTCGACGGAGTGCGGCGCGATCTCAGCACCATCGCGCGCACGCCGGTTGCCGAATTCCCGCGTCCTCGGTGGGCGTCGCTGCATAACGGTTTCATTGTCGATTCGCTGCAAGCCGACGTGACGCGCGGCGTCCGTCAGGCGCTGCTCGCCATTCTGGGCGCGGTGCTGCTGCTGCTCGCGATCGCCTGCGTCAACGTGACGAATCTGCTGCTCGCACGGGGCGCGCAGCGCCAGGGTGAATTTGCCATGCGCTCGGCGCTCGGCGCCGGCCGGTCGCGATTGATCCGGCAAGTGCTGACCGAAAGCCTACTGCTGAGCTTCGCGGGTGGCGCGCTGGGAATCCTGGTGGCGGAGAATGGCGTGCGTGCGCTGGTTGCGCTCAGCCCGCCGGGCCTGCCGCGTGTTGACGCCATCACGGTCAACGGTTCGGTGTTCGCCTTCGCCTTCGCGGTCACCACCCTGATCGGCCTTGGGGTCGGACTGTTTCCCGCGCTGCACGCATCGCGGGGCGACCTTCGCACCGGATTGCAGCACAGCTCGCGCCAGACCGCCGGCAGCCATCAACTGACGCGCCGTGCGCTGGTGGTTGCCGAAGTCTCGCTTGCAATCGTCCTGCTGGTGAGCGCGGGCTTGCTGCTGCACAGCCTCAACCGCCTGTTCCGCGTCGATCCGGGCTTTGACCCGTCGCACATGCTGACCATGCAGGTGCAAACGTCCGGCCACAAATTCGACGATCTCACGGGCACCGGCGCCGGCTCGGCCCTGCGCCGGCAGTTCTTCGCTCAGGCACTCGAGCAAGTGCGCCGCGTGCCCGGCGTAAGCGCGGCGGCGTTCACCCGTCTGCTGCCGCTCACGAATCCCGAGCTTGACATCTACGGCACGCATTTCGAAAAAGACCAGGGCGGATTTGACGTTTTTCGCTACGTCGTCTCGCCTGGCTACTTCGAGGCTATGCGAATTCCGCTGCTGCGCGGACGGCTGCTCAATGATCATGATCTGGAGGGCTCGGCACCGGTCACGGTGATCAGCGCGTCGCTCGCCCGGCACGAATTCGGCAGCGAAAACCCCATCGGCCAGCACGTCCACATCGGCCCCACGGACCGGCCGTGGTTCACGATCGTGGGCGTGGTTGCGGACGTCAAGCAGGTATCTCTGGCCGACAGCCAGTTGGACCAGGTCTACATCACGCCCGCGCAGTCGTGGTTCGCCGATGACGTGATGGGGCTGGTCATTCGAGCCCGCGGCGACGCGGCAGCGCTTACTCCCGCCGTTCGCAAAGCCATTTGGTCGGTGGATAAAGATCAGCCGATCGTCCAGATCGCCACCATGGACAATCTGATGGCGGAGACGGCTGCCGAACGCCGTTTCGCGCTCATTCTGTTCGAGGCCTTCGGACTCGTCGCGCTGGTGCTCGCGGCCACCGGAATCTACGGCGTGCTCTCGGGCAGCGTCGCGGAACGCATGCGCGAAATCGGTGTGCGGTCGGCGCTCGGCGCCACGCGGGGCAATATACTGGGCCTCGTGCTCCGCCAGGGCATGGCGCTCACCGCCCTCGGCATGATCATCGGACTGGTTGCGGCTGTGCTTGCGAGCCAGGCGCTTGTGACGCTGCTCTTCGGCATTTCGCGCCTTGATGTGGTCACGTACGCTGGCGTGATCATATTACTGGCATGCGTCGCCGGAATCGCGTGCTGGGTTCCAGCGTGGCGCGCGGCCGGCGTCGATCCGGCCACAACGCTGCGGGCGGAATAGCGGAGCGACCGCGCCCGTTACGACTTGGGAGGCGCGAGGTCGAGGGGGAGCTTGCAAGTGTCACCGGAGTTGCTTCGCGGGTCCACCACCGTCAGCGTTACACGGTGGGCTCCGTGCGGCAATTCAAACGTGGCCTGCGCATCGCGAGCGCTGTTACTGTCGACGGGTGTATCGAGATGAGTCGTGCCAACAGGCGACCGCTGCACTTTGTCTACCAGCAAGCCTAGGCTGTTGCCGCAAAACACGGCAACAGAGGTGTAGTTCGTGACGCGCAACCGGAGGCTCAGCGCAAGCGTGTTATCCGTTCGTTCTTCGACTGCGCCAGACAGCACTTTGAAGAGCACCCGGTGGTTGCCTTCACCGATCAGGATCTCATCGCCCGAAGGGAACGAGACGGTGGTCCCGATGACGTTGCCAGCGGAACTGATTCCGCCCGGCCGTGGCTCGGCGCAAGTCGCGGCGGTTGCGACCGGCGTTGAGCTCGTCGAACGGTGCACGCAGGCCTTCGGCAAGGCCACGATCAAGCCCGTCACAGCCGTGACGGCTGCGGCGAACCCCGTTAGCACACCCGGCATGGTGCTCCACCAGCTGTGGGATTTCGCAGGACCAGGCAAATTCGAATCCGCGTCCATTCCCAACACCTACCCTGAATGCCAGACTGGGCCCGACCGACCAGGGCCAGTGCGACCCATCTAGCCAGCCAAGAGATTGTATACCATCGGCACTGTCAATGACAGGTTAGATTAGGGTCGATTGCCGAGTGTCGATCGACGGTCGAAGACAGTCTTTGTGCTCGTGGTGCCTGCCAGAGATTGCCTTCGGTTTTCTGCCTTCTCTATGGCACTACTCGCAATTGAAGCCGCGATCCGTCGCTGCCTCCTACATAAACGCGCTCGGTTGCTTTCTGAAAGTCCGCCGCCGAAGCCGTGGGAATCTCGACGAACTTCTGCGGGTTCCGGTCCGTGAGCGGGAACCATGAGCTTTGCACCTGAACCATGATCCGATGTCCTTGCCGCCACGTGTGGGCTACATCCGGCAGTGAAAAGGTGATCCGATCGGGCTGGTCCGGCACAAACGGCACCGGCTTTTCAAAGCTCTTGCGGAATTTACCTCGGAATGGCTCGCCGCGAATCAGCTCTTCGTAACCGCCCATGGGCACTGCGCTCGCGGATGGCGGACCGAACGACGGACCCGTCGCGGGACCGGGATTGTTGTAGTCGGGATAGTCGCCGGGGAACACGTCGATCACTTTCACGTCGAAGTCCGAATCGGTTCCTGACGTCGCGACTTTCAAATCGACCTGAAGCGGCCCGAACACCGAGACGTCGTGATCGAGCGGTTCCGTCTCGAACGTCAGCACGTCGGGGCGCCGGTCCGCGAAGCGCTGGTCCTCTGTCATGTAAGTGTTGAGGATTCCTTGCACGATGCGGCCGACGTACGGGACCGGTTTGGCCGGGTCCGACAAATACTCCTCGACTCCAGCGTGCGCGGGCCGGTCCCACGAGAGACGACCATCCTGATCGAGGAACAAATCGGTGAGCCGCGCTTCCTTCGGCGGCCAGTCGTCAAATTTGCGCCACTGATTGAGACCGGTTTGGAACACCCAGGCTTTGGGAAATTTGCCGTCGCCCTTGCCTTTCAGGTAGTAGAGGAAGAACGGCAGCTCGATGTGCTCGCGATAATAATCCGCGGTCTTAGAGGCAAAGTTGATGTTGCCCAGGCGGTCACCGTCGCCGAACGCGAACCCCCCATGATTCCAAGGTCCGGCCACCAGCATGACGGCTGGCGGAGTATTTTCCTCCATGAAATGGAACTGCCGCAGGAAGCCTTGCGGGTCCTCGGTGTCGTACCAGCCGCCAACCAACATCACAGCAGGCTTCACGTTCTTGAGATATTTCCAGATCGCACGCCCCTGCCACTCCTGGTCGTAGGCGGTGTGGCCGATGTTCATTTCCCACATGGCCTGCTGGCGATGGAAGTATTTTGTGTCGGCGTTGGCCAGCGGACCGAGCCGGAGATAGAAGTCATAACCGTCGGGCGTGCCGTAGTCGAAGGGCAGCGAAGGCTTCGGCGGCTCCGGCCCGTCCGGGCGATCGCGGAAGTTCATGTAGAAGCTGAAGCGATGCGCCAGCATGAAGGCGCCGTTGTGGTAGACGTCGTCGCCCATATAGTAGTCGGTGACCGGAGCCTGCGGCGAGACCGCCACCAGCGCCGGATGCGAGTCAATCAACGTCGCCGTGGCGTAGAATCCGGGCTGTGAGATTCCCCAGACTCCGACCCTGCCCGTATTGCCGGCAACGTGTTTCACGAGGTACTCGATGGTGTCGTACGTATCGGTGCTTTCGTCGGTGTCTTTCGGCCCGTTCTTCACGGGTTTCGGCGGCCGGATGGTGACGAAGTCGCCTTCGCTCATGTAACGTCCGCGGACGTCCTGGTAAACGAAGATGAACTTCTCGCGCGCAAACAGCTCCGACGGTCCCAGGTTGTTCGGATACTTGTCGATTCCGTAGGGCGCGATGCTGTAGCCGGTCCTCTGCATCATCATCGGATACCTGGCGCCGTCGGTGAAGACGTCCTTGGGAATGTAGACGGAGGTGAAGAGCTTGATCCCATCGCGCATCGGGATGCGATAGTCGAACTTGGTGTAGGTCTCGCGAATGAATGCGGCGCGCGCCGCGGCCGCGGCCGCAGGATCGGTCGGGGCAGGCGCAGTGGCCGCGCCGCGGTCCTGAGCCGACGTAAGTGCGACCCACGTCAGGAGAGTCAGAGTGATAAGAACCAGAACCTTGCGCATCGAAGGAGTCCTTTGACCAATTTGCGATTCAAGTCCGCGCCAGTATACATCAACGGAATACCGGCCTGCCTTCGGCATGGCCTTTTGACCGCGACATGCAATCCAATTTCACGTGGCACAGGCGTCCCGCCCGTGAATGGCCACGGCCAGGATGGCCGTGCCACAACAAATGGAGGTGTACCGCATTGATTCCCAGACTCGTTCTTGCCTTGCTTCTCATCAGTTCCATGCCCCTATACGCACAATCCGGGTCCGATCTCACCTGGCCGCAACATCCGACGCTCGCGTGGGACGATTTCAAAGGCCAGCCGCCGCCACACGTCGCTTTTCCCAGCGCGCTGTCCGACACGGGATTCAAGTTCCAACTGATCTGCCGGAGCGGGATGTTGGACATTGACGCCTATGCTTTCTTCTCTCCGACCGGATCCTGGGTGAAGCCCAACCAGAAGACCGCTGAGTTGTTGAAGCACGAACAAGGGCATTTCAACATGGCGGAAGTGTATGCCCTGAGGTTAAGAAAGGCGGTGCGCGACGCAAAGATCAGTTGCGACGATCGGGCTAGAGCCAATGCGGGCGGCCAGAAGATGGTGGCCGGGTTCCAAGCCGATTGGGAGAATGCGGAGCGCCAGTACGAGCAGGATACGCAGGACGGAACCGATCTCGCGAAACAAGCCGCGGCCTCGAATCGAATTGACGCCGATCTCGCGGCGTTGAACGGCAACCAGCCGTAACGCGCCGCAGTAGCACAGCCACTCTTGGCTGTGCCTTATCATTGGTCGACGCTTTTCCTCAGCACCGCCAAGAGTGGCTTGTGCTACTTCGGGCTACCCACTCCGTCGCGGGCGCGTCATACTGGTGTGCGGAGTTCACATGACAAGAAAGCTCATTCTGCTGCTGGCTCTCAGTACGTTCATGCTCGCGTGCACCCATGGATCGATCAAGGTGATGGTCACGCCAGCGATGGCCACCGTTCAAACTGGTACCAATGAGCAGTTCGCGGCCACCGTTACAGGCACAATGAATACAGCTGTGACGTGGCAGGTGAACACCATCGCAGGCGGCAACTCCACCGTGGGCACGATCACCGCGATGGGGCTCTATACGGCGCCCACGCAGGTTCCGAGCCCCGCTATGGTGACTGTAACGGCCGTCTCGCAGGCGAACACCGTCGCCAACGGCATGGCCACGGTGACCGTCACCACGGCGCCGTCGCTCAACGTGTCGCCGAGCCCCGCAACCGTGGCGGCGGGCGGGACGCAGCAATTCCTGGCGAATGGCGGCGCGGCCACGGTCACCTGGCAAGTGAACGGCATGGACGGTGGCAGTGCCGCCGCCGGCACGATCACGAGCAAAGGCGTTTATACAGCGCCGGACATCCCACCGCCGGGACAGACGGTCACCGTCACGGCAATTTCGCAGTCCGATTCTTCGCTGAATGCCTCGGTAACGGTCACCATCGCGCCCAGCATAGCCACCTTGAACGGCTCTTACACGTACTTGGTGAACGGACAGAGCTCCAATAGCGGTCTGCTCGAGGCGGGGAGCTTCACGGCGGACGGCAAAGGCAATCTGACGAACGGCATCGAGGATCAGAACGGACCTTCGGGCGTCTCTCTCGACATCGCGTTCACCGGGACCTACACCGTAGGCACGGATGGCCGGGGTCTGCTGACCATTACGCCGGCAACGTCCAGCGGACTCAGCGTCGAGATGTATGAAATCGTGGTGATCTCGAATGCGCGTGTCCGGATGATCCGCTACGACACCGCAGCGACCGGGATCGGAACGATCGATCTGAACGACACGTCGGCCTTTTCAGCCGCGTCGCTCAGCGGGAATTACGTCCTCAGCCTCAGCGGCGGCGGCGTTACAGGCCACGAGCTGGCTGCGATCGCTCTGCTCACCTTGAATGGCAAGAACGCCGTCACCAGCGGGCTGATGGATCAGAACGCGAACACGGAGGTCAACCAGAACGTCTCAGTCAGCGGGCCGTTCGTTGTGGCTTCGACCGGCCGCGGCACCTTGACGCTGAACGGCAACCTGGGCACGTTCGACTTCGCCTTCTACATCATTTCGGCAAGCAAGATCCGGCTGGTCTCGCTCGATGCGGCATCGCTGTGGGAAGGAACCGCGGTCGCGCAGCAGGGATCGAACTTTAACAACTCGGCTATCGACGGTCCGATCGTCTACCAGGCCAGCGGGCAGAGCCAGAGCGTGCCTTCGGCGGACGCCGGCCAATTCACGTCCAACGGCAGCGGAACCATCAGCAACGGCATTGCCGACGAGAACGACAACGGCACAATCTATACCGGCTACGACTTCACCGGCCTTTACAGCGTGGCGTCCAACGGCCACGGCAGCATGACCCTCACCAGCACGGCTCGCGGCAGCATTACCTATGCGTTTTATGTGATCGCGAGCGGGCAGGCCGTGCTGATGCGCACCGATACCGGCGGCGATTCGACCGGCACGCTCAACGTGCAGAGCCAGTCGACCTTCTCTTCCACCGATCTCAGCGGATCGTACGGCCTGACCGACTCCGGCACGTCGAGTACCGGATTTATCGACAAGCTGATCGAGTTCACGGCCGGCACCGGCGGCGCTCTCACGGGCAACGAGAACGACAACGACAGCCAGAGCCCAAGCGCCGATCTCACCATGACCGCGACGAGCACCGTCAGCTCGAACGGCCGCGGCACCATGACGGTCACGGCCGGGGGGACCACCAGCACGGTCGATTTCTACATGATTTCGCCGACAGAGATGTACGTAATCGGCATGGACTCGGACCAGGTGCTGAGTGGAGGCGGAGAGCAGCAATTTCCGCCGACGAGCTAAATTCGGCTCGCAGGCTGCGGCATCTGCTGCAGCGTGCGCCAAGCCAACTCTGCCGCCGCCATAGGAATACCAGTCACAATTCTCACTTTCCCGATGCGCTCCGGAATCACCCAGTGAATCTCGCCGCCCACAGTCTTCTTGTCGCGCGGCAGCAGCTTGACAATCTTACGCGCGGAGACGTCGCGGATGGAGGGCAAGGGCCCGACACGCCAGACCAGATCGCGGATGCGTTCGGCGTCGCTGTCTCGTGCCTTCGAGGTGGTGCCGGCCGGAAGTTTCAAGTAGCCCAACTGTTCCGCGAGGACTGCGATGGCTAGCAATCCCCACCCGACGGACTCGCCGTGCAGGAAGCAGCGATACCCGGTGGCCGCTTCGAGTGCATGGCCGAAGGTGTGTCCCAGGTTCAAAACCTGACGCAAATTGGCCTCGCGCTCGTCTTGATTGACCACGTCGATCTTGACCTCGACTGCCGGCCCCAGGATGGCCTCAAGAGCCTTGCGATTGCCGGGTTGAAGAGCGTCGAGATGATGGTCCAGCAGATCGAACAGCGGCTGCGCAGCAAGAATCGCGTGCTTCACAACCTCGTACAATCCCGAGCGAAAAATCCGTGGACTCAGCGACGAAAGAACGGTCGGATCGGCCAGCACCATCCGCGGCGGATAGAAAGTGCCGACCAGATTTTTGCCGGCCGGCAGATTGACGGCGTTTTTTCCTCCAATGGAGCTATCCACCTGACCCAAGAGCGTCGTCGGCGCCTGCACACAGTCGATGCCGCGCATGTAGGTGGACGCAACCAGCCCGCCGAGATCGCCGATCACGCCGCCGCCGAAGAGCACCAGCAGCGATTTCCGGTCTGCGCCTGCTCGCGCCAGCACTGACGAAACGCGCTCCACCTGAGCCAGCGATTTTGACTTCTCGCCGGAAGGTACGAAGATCACGCGCGCCGAGCGGAGCGCGGAATCGCGAAGGAATCGATCGCCCCAGTGCCGCCAGATTCCCTTCTCGGTCAGGATGAAGACCGAAGAGTATCCCTGTGGGTTGAGAGAGCGCAGCTCGCGCCAGGCCCCGTGCCCGATGAGCACGGGATAATTCCCCGATTCCGCTGTCACTTGAAAGCACTGCATCGTTGGATTGACTCATCGACTCGATGAATCATTGAATCAATTACCCGACTAACGAAGATGCGGCGAGCTAACGAGGCCCTGAAGCATGCCCAGGACTACCCTGCCCACGATTTCCAAGCTCTGCGGGCTGCAATGCTCCACCGTATCTTGTGCGGTGTGCCAGTAGATGTTCCAATCGCGATCGCCGGGCTGCGACCGAGCGTTAGGACCATAGTTGAAGTCGATGATGTCAACCGAAGGTACGCCGGCGGCCAGCCAGGGATCATAATCGTCACCGCCTACTGCGACTTGCTGATTGGCGAGGAAGTAGCGGCCGTAGCCGAGCTGCTGCGCTGTGTTGAATTCCAATTGGGTTAGCCATGCCGTGGACCCGGGGTCCACGCGAATGTCAAGCTTGGCGTCGCCAATCATATCGACGAGAATCAGCGCCTTGATGCGATTCAACTCACCTTCCGCGGAGAGCGTTTGCACCATGTGGCGGCTGCCGTAATCGTTGTCGGCGCCCTCCCATTCCTCGCGCTCCGCCTCTTCGCCGTCGAACCAGACCAGCCACAGAGTGTAAGGCATCGGCCGTTTCGCCATGACGCGCGCGAGTTCAAGCACCAGCGCTGCGCTCGATCCGCCGTCGTTGGCGCCCACGAATTTGAAGCGATCGAATCGCTTGGTATCGTAGTGCCCGCACACAATCACAACGTCGGGCGACGAGCCCGGAACACGTACGATCAGGTTCACCATGTCGAGATTGCCTACCGGCGTGGCGGCGGTGAATTTGTCCTGTTCCACCTTGATGCCCGCGGCAGCAATCTGGCCCTCGATCCATTCGCGCGTTTTGGCAAGCGCCGGCGATCCCGCCGTGCGGGGGCCGAAGGCCACCATGCGCTTCAGATCGTCAAACGCGCGAGCGGCGTCGAAGGGCGGAAGATTCAACGCGGGTTTGGGCTGAGCCTGACCCCAAGTGGACTTTGCCGGGCGAGCCGGTGCGGCGGTAAGGAGGAGCGGGAAGCAGAGAATCGCGAATGCGATGCGCGCTACCGCACCGCTGAACGCGTACACCGTATGGGGTCGAGTTCCCATATCCGAATTGCGGGCAAATGCCCGCGCCCAGGGCGCTAGGCCCCACGGGTGAGCGCCTCCTCCGCGTGCCGCTTCTTTCGATACACCAGCCAGGACAATCCGATGCTCAGAACGTAGAGGCCGACCAGCGGAATCCAGACAATGAAGATCGATGCCATGTCGTTGGTGGGCACGATGGCGGCCGCAACCACCGCCGTGATGAGCACGGCGTAGCGCATCTGCCGCCACAGGAATCGCGGCGTGACGATACCGAAAATCGAGAGCAGCAGAACCACCACGGGGAGCTCAAATACCAGGCCCACTGCGACGATGATCGACATCGCCAGATCCCAGTATTCATTGATGGTCACCATGGGCGTGAACTGATTGCCATAGCCCACCAGAAACTTCAGCGCCGCCGGAAACGCCAGCCCCCACGCAAAGTATCCGCCGGCGAGAAACAGCAGGCTGGTTAGGCCCACGAACGGCCACACGTACTTCTTTTCGTTTCGGTAAAGTCCCGGCGACACAAACAGCCAGATCTGCCAGAGGATGTACGGCGAAGCGAGGAACACCCCGCCGAGCAGCGCCAGCTTGATGTAAAGGTTGAAGGGATCTACGGGATTCGTATAGACCAGCTTGTCCGAGACGCCCAGTTGATGCAGCGTGGTCGTAAGCGGCTTCGCCAGAAAGGCATAGATATTGCGCGCGAAGTAGAAACAGACGCCGGCACCCACCAGCAGCGAGACGGCAGCGTGCAGCAGCCGCTGGCGGAGTTCCTCGAGGTGCTCGAGGAACGACATCTGCTTGCCATTGAGATGTTCTTCGCTGGGATCAGGAGCCGGGTTCGCCTTCGGCGGTTTCTCGATGGTCGTGGCCATTTTGGTGGACCGTCAATTCCCCGGGTGAGGCGGCAAGTTCAAGACTGCGAACCTCGGTGTCGAGCGTGTCGCGGGCTCCCTCCGTGCTCGGATGATACTCATGCGTGTACGGCGGCGCCGGATTCAAAGCTGGGTTGCGGCGCTGAGCCTCGGCCTCGCGTTCAAGGTTGCGAATCTCGTCCTCGAGCGAAGACTTCAGCTCGTTCGATGCCCGCCGCAGCTCCCCCAAACCCTTGCCGAGCACGCGCGCAATCTCAGGCAGCTTCTTCGGCCCGAACAACAGAAAGGCGATGAACAAGAGAAAGACGAACTCGAACCCGCCGGTAAACAATCGGGAAACCTCTCAATGCCGATGATAGGAGACGGACTCAGGGTTGTCAAGAAAGGGAGCACGGCCTTGCACGGCCTTCACGGCCACACGGTAGATGGTAACGCAGGTTACAAAGAAAGTTGGCGCCGGGTCAGTAAATCAACTTCAACGAGAACTGGATTTGCCGCGAGGTGCCGTTGGTCTGCGAGATTTCTCCGAAACCCGTTCCCCGCACTACGTTCGCCGGCAGGCCGAAGTTCACTAGATTAAAGACGTTGAAGAATTCCGCGCGGAACTGCAGGTTGGCGGCCTCGGTCGAACCGCGCCGGCCGAGTGGGGTGTCCTTGACCAGGGCCACATCGAAGTCCTTGTAAGGCGGTCCCCGGAAAGTGTCGCGTCCGAGCGTCCCGAGGGTGCCCTGATTAGGTCCAGTCCCGCCCGGGATGTCGATCGGAATGTAAAAGAAATCGGGGTTATCTGCACCCAGTCCGAAATAATCCTCGCGCACGGCCCGGCTGGTGGAGAAGACCGGACGCGCGACCTGATCGGGGCGATCGGCGCCGGCGGACCCAAAGCCGCTCTGTTGAATCCCGGAGTACACAGTGAATGGTAACCCGGAGGTCAGAGTGCCGATGTTGAGCAGCTGCCAGCCCGAGGTCAGACGACTGCCGAGCGGCTGCAGAAAATCGATGCGATCGAAGGGCAGCTCCTCGATCACGTTGAACACCAGGATATGTGTGACGTCAAACGTCGACGGTCCCTTGTCGGCTCCCGGATTCCAGGGGTTCTGAGGGATGGCAAGCTGGGCGTTTCCAGCTCCAGTGATACTGGGTCCCAGCACGCTGCTCGTGTCGTCCAGGGATTGGGAGAACGTGTAATTCGCAGTGAAACCCAGTCCCCAGCGCTGCGAGGTCTTTGACAGAGACGCTTGCAACGACTGAAAGGTGGAGTGCGACCGGCTGCTCATCAGCGTTTCCTGGGCAAACCCGCCCACGACCTGGCCGCCGGAATTGAACTGGGTGAAGGGCGCGAAGCCGGGCGATGCGCCGCCATAGCTGTTGGGATAAATGGCGCTGGGCAGATGGATACCCACCGTCGCCACGTAGTCGCCCGTGACCTTCAGATCTCCGAAAGCATGATCGAGACCAGCAGAGTAAGTCCCGATGTAGCCGTTCCGGAAGTTAGGCTCGAAGCCAAAGACGCCGAGCGGATGGAACTGGTGGCCCGGGCTGAGCGCCGCCAGGTCGTTTTCGAAGCGCTCCACGTCGATCGGGGTGTTCGCGGGCACAGCCTTGGAATCGGTTGTGGGGAAGACCAGGGAGCCTTGCGGCGTGTAGAACGGCGGCACGTTGTAAGAGGTCACGGAATCCTGGAACGGCACCGGGGCGCCGGGCTCGGCGGCGATATAGGGACTGAACGACATGGGAATTCCGCCGGTGAGAGTATTATCCTGCCAGAGGTTCGGCAGCAGGGTGACGATAGAACCGCCTGCGTGGAAACTGGTATGATCCGTCGCCTCCCAGTTGAGAGCAAGCCGTGGACCCCATCCGCGGTAATCGGTGTCGTAAGGAGGTTGCGGATCGAAAAGAAAGATGTTGCTGACTCCGGGGTCCCAGTAAGGAGAGGACTGCCCATCCGGCCCCACAATCCTGAGCGTTGAAGTCAGGTTGTGCCGTTCGCGAATAACGCTATTGAGCTCATAGCGCAACCCGTAGGTCGCGGTAAAGCGCGGAGCCGCCTTCCAAGTGTCCTGAAAATAGAAGTTGTACGCGTCTCGACTGTCGCCGGCTTCGTCGATATGATCACCCTGAGGGAAGCCGGGCGACGCGATCCAGCTTGTATAGGAGAATGGCGTGGCCGTGAGTAGTCCGGTGAGCGAATCGGGCAGAGGATCACCTGGTTGAATGTTATGTTGACCGCTGGCTGAGGTGATGCTCACGGGCGAGTACGCCGGCCCGCCGCCGAAGGTATACGAGCCGTCCGGGGTGATCCCAAAAACCGTGGCGTCGCGGTTGCCGCGCCATTCGAATCCGGCCGCAAACGCGTGCGGACCGTGCACCCATTCGACTGTCTGCCGGACCTGGAACAGATTGCCGAACGCTTCTGTGCGCGTGCCGCCCGTACTATCGAACGGCGAGAACAAGCCGTCCCCGAAATTCAGCGCCGGCTGGGTGGTGTTGAGTGGCACGAAGGAGGGCGTGCTGCGAAGGTAACCGAGGGTCGTCTCCAGCACGGTGTTCGGCGACGCTGTGCGCGTATAACGCAGGCCTGCGTTCCGCTCATTGTCTAGAAAAGTGAGGGCGAAACTCGGATTGATCGCCGTCTGATTGGGATTCGTCAGCGGGCCGTTCGTGTTATCCAGGCTGAAGCGCGTTAAGAGCCGCGACTTGTCGGAGATCTTGTGGTCGACGCGAATCGAGAACTGGTCGCTGGTCTCGCCTACCTTGGATGAGGTGGCGTAAGTGCTGGCTCCGAACGGTCCTCCGGGATCGTTGGGCAGCGGGTAACCATCGAGGACGGGAACAATGGCCGGCTCCACCGGGACCATCAGCGTGTCTCCCGGGAAGGCGGTCGTGTCGTATCCGTTCCGTTCCGCCTCCGTGGGCACGGAAAGATTCTGGGTGGTGCCTAACTCCTGGCGGAATCCCTGGTATTCGCCGAAAAAGTAGGTGCGCCCGTCGCCGTCGTAGACGCCCGGCAACTTCACGGGCCCACCCAGGTCGAATCCGAATTCGTTGCGCTGGAAGGGCGGAATGCGGCCGGGCCTTACGAAGCTGCGGCGGTCGAAGAAATTGCGCGCGTCAAAAGCCGAGTTGCGCACAAACTCGAAGGCATCTCCGTGCAACTGATCGGCTCCAGGCTTGGTGATAACGTTGGTGTAGCCCGCCGCGCCTTCGCCGATCTCCGGCGGCATCACACCCGACTCGCTCTGAATCTCCTGGATCGCATTCACATTGAAATTGGAGAAAGTGGCGCCACCCAGTTCAGGGTCGGCGGTGTAAAAGCCGTCCATGGCAAACACGGCCGTCACGCCGCGCTGTCCATTGATCGCGAACTGCAAGGTGAAATTGTTGGCCCCGTTGGTGTCGGTGGTGGTGCCGCCGGCCAGCGCCAGGAGCTTGGTAAAATCCCGCTGGTTTAGCGGCAGATTCGATACTTGCTGGCTCGAAAGCTGAGTATTGCCTTCGCCAGGCTGGCTCCCTGCTGAGGACGCCTGTTGCGATGAACCCACCTGGCCGGGATTCTCATGCGCGCTTGAGATTTGAAGCTCGAGAGACGGCGAGGATGAAAGCTGGAACACCGTGGCGAGCTTAATTCCGTCCTTGACGCCGACCGGCTTGGCCGTCGTCCACGTCTTCCCTTCCCAGGTCGCGGAGACACCATAGTCGCCGGCAGCAAGTCCGGTGAACGTGAAGCCTCCATCCGCACCGGTTGTGGCGCGAAGGGTCTGTTGGCCACCCGCCAGCCGCAACTCCATCGTTGCCCCGCTGACCGCTCTCCCGCGGTTGTCGCGGAGCGTACCGGTCAAGCTGCTGGCGGCAAAGGCAGGCAAAGCCGAAATCAGAATCGAGATCGCAAGCAAACGGGCTGCGCAAATTGGAGCGTAAGAGCGAATGGGCATCCGTTCGATATTGTACTCGACCTTTCTAAGTGGGGCCTTTGTGGCCGCTCCGGGGACGCGGCAGCTTGGACGCTGCATGGTGTCGGGCGCGCTGCGGGTCGATTATGCGAATTCTGCTTGAAATCCCGTGAATTGCTGTCATATGCTGGTGATAGGCGTGCCCGGTGCCCTTTTTTAAGGGAGTCGACGGTCACTAGGCGATTATCTCCACGGAGACATTATGGTTCTTTCAGCATTTCCTGCAATTCCAGAGGTAGAACTAGGCGCTGCTGAGCCGCGACGAATCTGTATTGCCACCTGGGAAATTGAGGGGCTGTCGCGAAATGCCGGAATCGGAACGGCTTATACCAGCCTGGCTGACGCTCTGAAGCGTTCTGGTCACGAGGTGACCATCCTCTTCCTCCTCGGGTGCCATCCTACGGATGGAAACATCATGGACTGGGTCGATCACTACAGGGTTCAGAAGGGCATACGATTGATACCACTACCCATGGCCCACGAGCCGCGAATCCACGCCGCTTGGGCGTCCAGCGTCTCATATCACACCTATGCCTGGCTGAAGGCACATCAGCACGACTTCGATATCGTTCACTTTCCGGAGTGCCAGGGCCTCGGATTCTACAGCCTTTTGGCGCGGAGACAGGGACTGGCGTTCCGCGATTGCACGTTTGTGGTCGGTACGCACGGCCCGACGCTTTGGGTCAAGGAGGGCAGCCAGGACTATCTCCGCAACCTCGGTGAGCTGGAGATTGATTACATGGAGCGGACCAGCGTCGCCGCCGCCGATGTTGTCGTGAGCCCCAGCCAGTATCTGCTCGGCTGGATGCAGCGGAACGGCTGGGAGCTTCCCCAACGGACATATGTTGAGCCTTATGTTCTGCCCTCGGAAGCCGCCTCGAAAAATGGCCGTCCGCCACTGGAGAATGGCCGGATTCGGGAGGTCGTGTTCTTCGGGCGACTGGAGATCAGAAAGGGCCTGAAACTGTTCTGTGACGCGCTGGACGAGCTTTGCGCACGCCAAACACCGCCCTTTGAGGTCAGCTTCCTGGGGAAGGAGACGGACCTCTATGGCCGATCGAGTATCGGATACATCAGCGACCGATCGAAAAAGTGGTCAGTCCCGTGGCACATCATTTCGAACAAGTTTCAGGCGGGAGCCATGGAATACCTTCGCGGACCCGGTCGTATGGCGGTGATTGCCTCGCTGGCGGATAATTTTCCCAACACGGTGCTGGAATGTGTTGGTGCAGGCATCCCTCTTCTCGCGAGCAACGTGGGCGGGATCCCGGAGATCGTCGCAGCCGCCGACCGCGAGACCGTCTGCTTCGAGCCCCGGCCCGACGTTCTGGCGGACCGCATTCAAGCTGCTCTGCAACAGGGTGCTTCTCCTGCGAAGTCGGCAGCCGAGTTTGCGGACGTGGAGCGCCGATGGGTGCGCTGGCATCACAGTCTCGGGATTGGCTCCAATCATCAACCGGCAACAAGCGAAAGGAAACGGGCGCCCGAAGCGCTCACCTTCCCGCTGGTGAGCGTCTGTTTTGCGCGCAACATTCGAGACCGCGAAGCGGCCGCCACGCTGGCTTCTGTGAAACAACAGGACTACCCGAATCTGGAGATTATTGTTGTTGAGTGTGGCGACCAATCCGGCGACGCGTCAAGCACGCCAAAAGGGGAGGAGAGTTTGGGGCGCCACTCAATGGCGCGAATCGGGTGCAGGAGTGCGCAAATCGGAGCGGGAAGAAACGCTGCCGCTCGGCGCGCGAAGGGCGAATTCTTGTTGTTCGTGGACGACCACACGCTGCTGCTGCCAGCGAGCGCCGTTTCTGTGTTCGTGCAAGTCGCCGAGAGAGTTCAGGCCGACATTGTAACCTCGGCAGTCAGCTTTTACCTTGGCCCGTCCGATGGGTCAAGGGATGAGCGTCTCGAGCATTCCAGACGTCCATTCCTGGGAGGGGACTTGGCGACTGGCGCATTCGTCAACTGTTTTGGGAGCAGCAATGCACTGGTGCGCCGGAGCGCATTCGAAAAGATTGGCGGATTCAGCGATGAGGCGTCGGCGACCCTGGACGACTGGGAGCTGTTTTCCAAGGCGGCCCTGGCGGGTCTGCGCATCGAAACCATGCCCGAAGTGTTTGTCTGGTACCGCGAGGACCCCGATCAGGACAACATGGTGCATTCGCTGGCTAATGCCGTTCGGAGTGTACGCTGGTACACCGCGCCCGGGCACGAAGTTGCTCCAGGTGTGGAGCATGCTCTTCGCAAAGTGATGCGGTTTGGCCAGGGCATGAAGTTTGAACGAGACGCCGAAATCGGCACACCCCTGTCGCGGGGAGAACAGGGCCCTGCTGTCACCGGATGAGACGGCGGCCGGACGCCAAGTTTTTTCTGCAAGACCCGACGGGTAAGACTCGATGTCTGCTTTCCTCGTGTCTCGATACCGAATCCTGAACAGTTGAGTTCACCATGCCGTCCTCGCAAGGCGTAATCGTTCTCGGCATGCACAGAAGCGGCACCAGTGTTCTGACGCGCGGGCTCCAGTCGTTGGGCGTCTTCCTGGGCGATGAGTTTTTGAGCACTCGACCGGACAATCCTACCGGGTACTGGGAGGACCGCGTTATCGTTGGGCTGAACGAGCGGCTCCTTGGCCAATTTGGGCTCAATTGGGAGGGCATTTCTCTGATTGGGGATGCCCAATGGCAAAGCGCCGGTGTGCAGGCCTTACAGGACGAGGCAATCGAACGGCTTCAGTCTTATTTTATTCCCCATGCCCTATGGAGCTTCAAGGATCCGCGCACCATTCGGCTGCTGCCCTTCTGGCGTGCGGTGTTTCGGCGTCTCGACGTGGATGACCGGTACGTCTTGGCAATCCGGAATCCGCTCAGCATAGCCAAATCGTTGCTGAGACGCCAGGCGATGGACGCGGCAACGTCGCACATGATTTCGCTCGTGTATCTGGTTCCGTATTTGCACGAAATCGCTGCGAGACCTTTCGTCGTTGTCGACTACGATTTGCTGGTCGCCGAGCCGCGGGAACAGCTTGCACGCGTACAGCGTGCTCTGGGGCTTCCGTTCGGCGAAGCCGCCGAGATCGAGCGTTTCACCACCGGCTTTCTAGATCCCAGGCTACGGCACACCTACGCCGGCTTTGACGACTTCGATACGATTCCCTACGTCAGCCCCTTGATCCGCGAGGCGTATGTCTGGCTCTCGCAACTGGCGACGGACCAACTTCCGACCGATTCCCCAGCCTTTTGGACCGCCTGGAAGCGCATTCGTACGGCAGCCGAAGCGCTGATCGCGAGCCGCACCGCGCCAGTGACCGGTGAGGCAGCGCCGCGGGCGACGCGGAACGAAGGCGCGGAAAGCGGCCTTCCTGAAACATGCAAGAACACGAGTCAACCCGGCCACCACGAATTCTCTTTCAGCGATCGCAACTTGTTTGATGGCACGGGCGTCCGTCTCTTTGTAGTTATAGGAGCACAGCGCGCCGGCGCGAACCTGCTGCGAGAAATCCTCAACTCCCATGAACAGCTCGCAATGCTCGGGGAGATCTTATCCCCAAGCTCGGCGCCCGCTCACTGGCAGAATTTTCTGAAAGGACAGGCGCCGGGCATATTCCCTCCCTCAAGCCCCCGGGAAACCGAGGCTCTGCTCGATCGCTACTTCGATTATGTGCTCTACCGCATCCGCAACTATTGGCTTGGCGCCGACAAGAGCCGCTGCCGCGCCATTGGTGTCGATATCAAGTACTACCAACTGAGACGCCTTGCGCCGGCGGAGTGGAATCGTGGCACAACGCCCTTTCTATTGTCATACCTGAGATCGCGCGGAGCTACGCTGATCCACGCGACCCGCAGAAACGTGATACAGTGCGCCCTTTCGGCCCTGATCGCCGCGCAAGGAAACCTGTGGCACAATTACGAAGGCGCGGTAGTCGATCGCCGATTCGCCGTTGCCCCCGAGACCTGTTTGGAATACGCGCGAACGATTGTCCGCGATCGCGACGCCTTTCTCGATAGTGCGAAGGGCTGCAAAGTTGTCGAATCCTGCTACGAGGATTTGACCGGGCAATTGGCGGGAGCGGCGGCCGGTGGCGAGCTTCCCGATGCTCCCGGGCCTCTGCGGGATATCGCGCAGGCGCTTGGAGTGCCGTTTGGTTTCCGCTGCGACGGCCGGATTCGAGGGGCGATTAACGTTCCCTATTCCGAGCTGCTCTCGAATCTGGAAGAGCTGTCAGCGGCGCTCAAGGAGTCGGAGTTTTCGGTCCTGGCCACGACGTTGAGCTAGTCTCAGCGAGCGTCAACGCCCCAGGACGGTGCGGGCAATCTCACGCCTGTTCCCGACGGTGTCCATGATAGTGCCGTTTCTTTATGATCGTTTCAGTTGAGCGGCTTACGAAAACCTTCGGCACGTTCAAGGCGGTGGATGACATCACCTTTTCCCTCCAACCGGGCGAAATCGTCGGCCTCGTGGGCCCCAACGGAGCAGGCAAGACCACCACGATTCACATGATGCTCGGGCTGATATCGCCCAGCGCCGGCACCATCCGCATTTTCGGCAAGGAAGTGGAAAAGGATCGCGAAGACGTGCTCCAGCGGCTGAATTTTACCTCGCCCTACATGGCATTCCCCATGCGGCTGACGGTGCTTGAGAATCTGGCGGTGTACGCCCGCATCTACAAGGTTCCCGATCCCCTTGCCAGGATTACCGGCTTACTCGAGCGCTTCGGCATCGGGCACCTGAAAAATAAGCCGGTGTCGCGCCTCTCGTCCGGCGAAAACACGCGCGTCGCGCTATGCAAGGGCTTCTTGAATGACCCGGAATTGCTGCTGCTTGATGAGCCCTCGGCCTACCTCGATCCGCAGGCTGCAATTCAAGTGCGGGAAATACTGCTCGGCCTGCAGCGCCTCCGCGGCACCACCATCGTCTACGCCTCGCACAATATGCGCGAAGTCCAACGCGCTTGCAACCGGGTGATCTTTCTCAATCATGGACGCATTATTGCAAGCGGAACCGCAATCGAAGTGACCAGGGAGATCCTGAGAGAGAACCGTGAGGTGCCGGCCCTCGAGGAAGTGTTCGTCCACATCGCCCAGCGGCGTCGACATGAAGTCATATCGCATTAGAGCGGTCATTCTGCGGCACCTCTACGAGATGCGCCGCAACCCGAGTCACCTGACCAATATGATCTACTGGCCGGTGATGAACATTGTTGTGTGGGGATTCTTTACCATTTATCTCGCCCATCGCGGCACGTCCGGAATCGTCAGCAGCTTGCTGGCGGCGGTGATTTTGTGGGGGTTGTTCAATTCGTTCCAGCGTGACATGGCAGTGGGCTTCCTCGACGAGCTGTGGTCTCGTAATCTTGTCAATCTCTTCGCCTCTCCGCTTAGCATCGGCGAGTACGTAACCGCACTCATGTCGGTGAATCTGATTAAGGCATCGGTAGGCATGGTTCTCGAGGCCCTAATCGCGTGGTTCTGCTATCACTACAATATCTTTCCCATGGCGCTCGCCTTCGTTCCCTTTATCTTCAACCTGGTATTGTTCGGGCTCGCGGTCGGCGTCGCGGTGACGGGCCTGATCTTTCGCTACACGACCAAGTTCCAGGTCCTGGCTTGGGGGTTTGCCGGTTTGTTGATGCCGCTCTCGTGCGTATTTTACCCGTTGAGGTCGTTGCCGCGTCTTCTCGCGCCTCTGGCCTGGATCTTGCCCACCACTCACTGCTTCGAAGGAATGCGCCAGGCGATCGCCGGCGGCGGGTTCTCGATGGTTCACTTTCAATGGGGGATTGGCCTGAACGTAGCCTACTTCATACTGGCGGCGCTGTTCTTCCGTTGGATGTACGAGTCCGCCCGGTCTCGCGGGCTGCTGGTTAAGATGGAGTGATCGCCCCGCCGCCCATGGCGGCGGGTTCGGAACAATCATCGCATTCGATCATGACCCGGGATCACGTCGCAAGCGCAATCAGATTTGTGTTATCACAGCGCAAGGGTGATGATAACATGATTCGAATTCAGGTCAGCCTCGACGAGCAAGAGTACATCCTCGCCAAGAAGGAAGCGAAGGCGCTCGGAATTTCGGTGGCGGAGTTCGTCCGCCGCGCTATTCGGCAAGCGCTGCCCGCTTCGGGCAAAGCGCCCTGGATGCGCTACGCGGGCATGGTGGAAACAGGAAATCCGCGATCGAGCCCGTCGATCGACGAAGTTGTTTATGGTCAGAAATACTGATTGCTATGTCGATACTTCCGCACTGATTGCCTTTCTCGACCGCTCCGACAGTTATCATCCGTTGTTCCGCCAGGTCTTTTCGAATCCACCGCCGCTGGTGACATCGGCTCTCGTCATTACCGAAGGACACGGGTGGTTTCTCAGGCGCTACGATCAGCACCGCGCCCTCCAGTTTCTGAACTTGATCAGTGAACTAGAGCGGCTGGCCGTGCAGGCATTCGACGAGGAGCGGTTGACCAAGGCGGCGCATCTGTTAAGGAAGTTCCACGACCAAGCACTGACTTTGGCGGACGCTCACGGCTTGGCCATCATGAGCGACCGCCGTATCGCTGTCTGCTGGTCGACGGACCGTCACCTGAGTCTCATGGGCGCGCGGCTGGTCACAGAGACGTAAGGCCGCGCTGTCCGTCGCAATCCGTTGTGGCCGCCGAAGCCGTCACACCGTCCCCCCGCCTCCGCCGAGCACTAAATCGATCTCTCCCACTCCGCCCTGCACGTCGATGGTGAGACTCACCGGCGACTTGCCGTAGGCGTCGTTGGTGTAGACATCGCCATTTTTCGTGAAGCCGTTGGCGTTGATCGCGCCCAGACCGCCCTGCGCCGTCACCCGGACGCCCACATCACGCGGCAGGTGCAGTGTCGCCTTACCCACACCGCCCTGCACGGACGCCGTAAGGTCGTGCGCCCAGTGTCCGTCCAGGTTGACGTCGGTTTCGCCCGCGCCCAGGTTCACCTCGAACCGGCTCAGGCTCAGGCCCACCAGATCGAGGTTGGCTTTGCCGGCCCCGAGATTGACGTCCATCTGCATCGGAACGCTGTCATTCAACCGCACGTCCCAGTCGTTGCGCGTGCGCCCGCCGTGCCCATGGCCCTCAGGCTGCTCGATGGTCAGATGGGCCTGATCGCCGCCCGCGTCGTAATTGACGTCCGGCTTCCAGGCGTCGACGTTGTACGTGAAGTCGGCGTCCATCAGGTCGGTCGAGCCGCCAGTCACCCTCAGCTCGCCCGCGCCCATCTTGATTTCGACGGCGACCGACTTCGTTGTGCCCAGCGGCACGGATTTTGAGATCGTGTGCGTCTCGCCGGTGCGCGGTCCACTCCTAATGATGCAGCCAGCCGCGCTGAACATCAGGGCCCAGGAACAGACCAGCGCCGCAGCAAAAGAGAGTCGTTTCCGAGTATTCATGATCGGCCTCCCCAAAACCGCTTCAGTTGTCAGTCGGTCAGTAGATCAGCCTGTCAGTGCTTCAGTTCCTCCAGTCCGAAATTGCGCGGCTTGGAGTCCTGGCTGACGTGCTGACCGTACTGACCAGCGGACCGCAAACCGAAAATCGGCAATCAGCAATCGTCAATGTCACGCCCGCCTCGGTCCTCGCAGCACCCTCGCCGGGAGGGTCATCATAGCCCAAAGCAGTTCAAGGACACCACCCACGGCGATCCCGACGATACGGAAGGGCAGCAGGATCAGCCAGACGAGGGGATACAGCACCAATGCCGCCAGCGCCAGCGGCCAGCATAAAATCAGCAAGATGCACCACAGCAGAAATGCGATCATCGGGCTCCTCCGGTCTTATTGAGTAGTACGGATCACGATGCGAGGATGTTCCGCAACTCTAACCCCATTCGCTGCGCCCTTTCGATTATAATCAAGCAGTGCCTTGGAACCTGACGATGAATCGCAAGCTTCTGATCTATGTGATTCCCGCCGCCATTTTGGCGGCGGTGGCTTGGTTCGCGCTGCGCAACAGCACGCGTCCGGTGCAGCTCGGCGAGAAAGTCCCGGACTTCAACCTGACGCTGGCCGCGAGTGACGGCGATAAAGCGGGCGGCGCGAATGGCTCCGCGCAGCTCTCGGATTATCGGGGCAAAGTGCTGGTGCTGAATTTCTGGGCCACATGGTGTCCGCCCTGCGTTATCGAGACTCCGAGCCTGGAAGATTTCGCGCAAAGGGTGAAGCCGCTCGGTGTAGAGGTGCTGGGTGCGAGCGAAGACACCGACCCCGCGGCGCTGGCAGCTTTTATCGCCAAGTATCACCTCACTTACACCATCGCCCACGATCCTGGACGTGCGCTGGCCACCCGCTACGGCACCTTGCAGTTTCCCGAGACCTACATCATCGATAAAGACGGACACCTCGCAGAGAAGATTATCAGCAACACCGATTGGGACGACCCGCGCATGCTCGCCTATGTCCGCGAACTGGCGCAGTCCGGCCGGACGCAAGCTTCCAACTGACGGCTTTGGTCTGTTCGTGAACCTGCCTGCTCCGGTCCGCATCCTACAAGGTTAGGACCGCATGGCGACCCAACCTGCAACCGACGTTAATCCACAGGTGAAGGCGACCGATCCCGTCTGCGGCATGAGCGTCGATCCCGCGCGCGCCGCCGCCAGGTACGAGTACAAGGGCGACAGCTACAATTTTTGCTGTCGCGGGTGTATGTCGAAGTTTGAGGCCGATCCTAAGAAGTTTCTCACCGCCAAGTCCGGCCCGCCAGCCTCGACGACTTCACACGCTCCGACGAGCTCAAGCAAGGCCGGCAGCCGGACGGAATGGGTGTGCCCGATGCATCCTGAGATCGTGCGATCGGAGCCGGGGTCGTGCCCGATCTGCGGGATGGCTCTCGAACCGCGCATAGCGACGGTCGAGGAGAAGGAGAATCCCGAGCTGCGCCTGATGACGCGGCGATTCTGGATCTGCGTGGTGCTGACCGCGCCGTTGCTCGCTCTGGGTATGTCGAGCATGATGCCGGACATCGCGCGCCTCGTTCCCGAAGCCTATCGCAACGCGGTGGAGCTGGCGCTGGCCACTCCGGTCGTCCTGTGGGGCGGCTCGCCGTTCTTCCGGCGCTTCTGGGCCTCGATCGTCAACCGCAGCCCCAACATGTTCACCCTGATTGCGCTCGGCACGGGTGCAGCCTACATCTATAGCCTCGTTGCCACGCTCGGGCCGGGCATCCTGCCCGCGAATTCCCGCGCGCCGGGCGGCGCTGTACCCGTCTATTTCGAGGCGGCCGCGGCCATCACGACGCTGGTGCTCCTCGGCCAACTCCTGGAGTTGCGAGCGCGGGCTCACACGTCGAGCGCCATCCGCGCCTTGCTGGGGCTGGCGCCCAAGACAGCGCGCCGTTTGCTCGATGGTGATCGCGAAGAGGACGTCCCGCTGGATTCCATCGCCATCGCCGATCGCCTGCGCGTGCGGCCCGGTGAGCGCATGCCGGTGGACGGCATCGTGATCAACGGCCGCAGCTCGGTTGACGAATCCATGCTCACCGGCGAGCCGATCCCGGTCGAAAAGGGGTTGGGATCGCGCGTGAGCGGCGGCACCCTGAACGGGAACGGGAGCCTGGTGATCCGCGCCGAGCGCGTGGGGGCGGAGACGCTTCTCGCCCAGATCGTGCGCCTGGTGGCCGAGGCGCAACGCAGCCGCGCGCCCAGTCAGCGGCTGGCGGATCGCTTCGCCGCATGGTTTGTCCCCGGCGTGGTCATCGCTGCGGTGATCACGTTTATCGTCTGGTGGTTGGCAGGTCCGGAGCCGCGATTCGCGCACGCGCTGGTAAATGCGGTGGCGGTGCTGATCATCGCCTGCCCCTGCGCGTTGGGCCTCGCCACGCCGATGTCGATCATGGTGGGCACGGGACGCGGCGCGCGCTCCGGAGTACTCATCCGCGACGCCGAAGCGCTCGAGACGCTCGCGCGTGTGGATACGCTCGTGATCGATAAGACCGGAACGCTCAGCGAAGGGCGACCGCGGGTCGCCGAGATCATGCCGTTGGGCGGTTTTGGCAGGGATGAGATTCTCACATTGGTAGCGAGCCTGGAGCGCGCCAGCGAACACCCGCTGGCCTCGGCGATGATGGCCGAAGCGCGTGCCCGCGGCCTCAGTCTTCTGCCGGTCGAGGACTTCCGCGCCGTGATCGGCAAGGGCGTGAGCGGCCTTGTGGGCGGACGGCGTGTGACGCTGGGAAACGCCGAGATGCTCGCGGAAGCCGGGGTGCACGAAGACGATCTCGAGGAACTTGCCGCCGGCACCAAGGCGCTGCGGAGGCAGGGCCAGACCGTCGTTGTGGCTGCGGTGGACGGCCGGCGCGCCGGCATCTTCTCCGTGGCCGATCCCATCAAGGCGTCCACTCGCGAGGCGCTGCGCCTGCTGCGCAATGAGGGTCTGCGCATCGTGATGGTGACCGGCGACAATCCCACCACGGCCAAAGCTGTCGCGGACAAGCTTGCCATCACCGAGCTCGAAGCGGGCGTGCTGCCCGAGCGTAAAATCGAGACGGTGCGACGCCTGCAAGTGGAAGGACGCGTGGTGGCGATGGCGGGGGACGGCATCAATGACGCGCCGGCGCTGGCAGAGGCGGATGTCGGGATCGCCATGGGGTCGGGTACCGACGTTGCGCTGGAAAGCGCGGACATCGCGATAGTGAAGGGCGACCTGCGCGGCATCGTGCGCGCGCGGCGACTCAGCGAAGCCACCGTGCGCAACATCCGTCAGAACCTGTTCTTCGCCTTCATTTACAACTCGCTCGGCATTCCGCTCGCCGCCGGCGTGCTTTATCCCATCTTCGGGCTGCTGCTCAGCCCCGTGGTCGCGAGCGCCGCGATGACCTTCAGCTCGGTGTCCGTGATCACCAACGCTCTCCGGCTGCGGCGTGTCGAGTTGTAGCTGTAGC
>JASHPE010000399.1 GCA_030038235.1 Terriglobia bacterium | reverse complement strand
TAGTCCGCTCGTTACCAATGAAGTGAGCGGCCAGCAACTGACCGCGACAGTGCCGGCGGCAGACGTCGCAGCCGCGGGCACGGTTTCGGTCACCGTGGTGAATCCGGCGCCTGGAGGCGGGGCTTCGAATGTGGTTTTCTTCCCGATTACCAATCCTACGACCTCCCTATGGTTCGGTCGGACCGATATGGCGACGGGGAACGGCCCGCAGTGGGTGGGTACAGGAGACTTCAACCAGGACGGAAAGCCGGACCTGGCGGTTGCCAACAACATCGACGGCACGATTTCGATCCTGCTCGGGAACGGCGACGGGACGTTCAATTCGCAGCCGGCGATTGGGGTCGGCTCAGGACCGGTCTCCGGCGCGATCGGGGATCTGAACGGGGACGGCATACCTGACCTGGCTGTGGTCGACAACACGAGCAACACCGTCTCGATCTTGTTGGGGACTGGTGGCGGGGCCTTCGCGACACCGACAAGCGTGGCCACCGGGAACGGCCCCGTGGCCTTGGCCTTGGCCGACTTCAACGCGGATGGAGCCCTCGACCTGGCCGTCGCGAACAACATTGACAACACGGTTTCGATCCTGCTCGGCAATGGGGATGGGACCTTTTCCACCTCCCTTCCCCCGATGAGCGCCGGGAACGGACCGGCATCGCTGATCGGAGCGGATTTGAACGGCGATGGAATTCCGGATTTGGCGGTTGCGAACAGCGTGGACGGCACAGTTTCGGTTCTGTTCGGCAACGGCGACGGCACCTTCAGCGCGCAGCCGGTGATCCCGCTCACGCCGGGTCTCACTTCGCTGGTAACTGCCGACTTCAATGGTGATGGGCTGCTGGATCTGGCGGTGGCGAACAGCAGTACCAACACGATTTCGGTACTCCTGGGGGCGGGCAGCGGCTCATTCAACGCGCCCGCGTCCTTGAGCACGGGGAACGGTCCCGCAGCCGTAACCGTCGCCGACTGGAATGGCGACGGAATACCTGATCTGGCGGTGGCCAACGCCATCGACAGTACCGCATGGGTCCTGCTCGGGAACGGGGATGGCACATTTCAGGCGGGAGTGAGCTTCGGCACCGGGAGCGGCCCGGTTTCGGTCGCTGCTGCGGACTTCAACGGTGACGGTCGCCTGGATGTCGCGGCGGCTGATTCAGCCTCGGGTAGCGTATCTGTCCTTTTGCAGGCGCCGCAGGTGAACCTCTCGCCCGGCAGCGTGGCGTTCGGAAACCAGCAAGTCGGGACGAGCAGTACCTCTCAGAGCGTGACGCTGAACAACACCGGCACCGCTCCGCTCACCCTGAGCAGCATCGCGGTGACGGGCGCCAACAGTGGAGACTTCAGCCAGTCGAACACCTGCGGATCGACTGTGACGACGGGAGGGAGTTGCACGATCAGCGTGACCTTCACGCCGGCCACCACCGGAACGCGCACGGCCGCCATCACAATCACCGACAATGCCGGCGACAGTCCGGAGAGTGTCGCTTTGAGCGGCACAGGGACGGCCCCTGTGGTCAGCCTCTCGCCGCCGAGCCTGAGCTTCGGTAATCAGCAGGTCGGCACCGGTAGCGCCGCCCAGAGCACAACGCTCACGAACACCGGCACGGCCACGCTCACCATCAGCAGCATCGCCGTGACAGGATCGAACAGCGGGGACTTCACCCAAACGAATACTTGCGGGACAAGTGTAGCTGCGGGCGCGAACTGCAATGTCGCTGTCACGTTCACCCCGACTGCCACGGGATCCCGGACGGCAGCGGTCACGATTACCGACAATGCCGGCGGCAGCCCGCAGACCGTGAATCTCAGCGGCACGGGGACCTCTCCTGCAGCCAGCCTGACACCGAGCGGCCTGGGCTTTGGCAATCAGCCCGTGGGCACCAGCAGCGCCGCACAGAGCGCGACGCTCACCAACACCGGCACGGCCACGCTCACCATCAGCAGCATCATGGTGACCGGCGCCAACGGCGGAGACTTCAGCCAGTCGAACAACTGCGGATCGAGTGTGGCGGCAGGAGCGAACTGCACGATTAGCGTGACCTTCACGCCCACGGCCTCGGGCGCGCGCGCAGCGACACTCAGCGTGAGTGACAACGCCAGCGGCAGTCCGCAGACGACTTCCCTCAGCGGCACTGGGACCGTTCCGGCAGTCGGCTTGACACCCGGCGCCGGCCTGAGCTTCGGCAATCAACAGGTCGGTACCAGCAGTGCTGCCCAGAATGTGACTCTGACCGACACGGGAACGGCGCCGCTGACCATCGCCAGCATCGGCATGAGCGGGAGCAACCCTGGGGATTTCGGGCAGGCCAGCACCTGCCCCATTTCTCCTTCCGCCCTCGCCGCCGGATCCAACTGTGTGATCAGTGTCGTCTTCAGCCCTACGGCCTCGGGGGCTCGCAACGCATCACTCTCGATCACTGACAACGCCACGGGCAGTCCGCAGGCGGTGTCGCTCACGGGAACTGGCACCCAGCCGGCTGTCAGCCTGTCTCCTACTACCCTCGGCTTTGGCGCCCAGGCTGTTGGGACTTCGAGCTTGGGAAAGTCCGTCACATTAACGAACAGCGGTACTGCGACCCTGACCCTTACCAGCATCGCCATGACCGGAGCCGACGCCGGCGACTTCAGCCAGACGAATACCTGTGGCGGGTCGGTGGCGGCCGGCAGCAAGTGCACCATCACCGTGACCTTCACTCCCACGTCGATTGGCACCCGGTCCGCCAGCCTCAGCATCGCGGACAACGCTCCGGGCAGCCCGCAAAGCGTCAGCCTGAGCGGCACCGGAACAGGACCGGCAGTCAGCTTCTCACCCACGAGCCTGACCTTCGGCGCTCAGAAGGTGGGGACCAGCAGTGCCACTCAGAAGATAACCCTGACCAATAGCGGGAACACTGCGCTGACTATCACCACTATTACGATTACCGGCGGCAATGCGGCGGACTTCAGCCAGACAAACACCTGCCCGTTGTCTCCCTCGACGCTGGGTGGCGGCAAGAATTGTACTTTGACGATCACTTTCACACCGACCGCGGGCGGCACACGAACGGCCTCGGTGAGTGTCAGCGACAATGCGCCGGGTAGCCCGCAGACGGTAACATTGACCGGAACCGGCGCCGCGGTTCAGCTATCTCCGACCACCCTGAGCTTTGGAAGCGTCAAGGTGGGAAAAACCAGCGCCGCTAAGACGATAACGCTTACGAATCTGGGGGACACGGCGCTGAGCATCACAAGCATCGCAATCACCGGAACCGATAGCGGTGACTTCAACCAGACCAACACCTGCGGCAGCAGCGTCGGGGCCGGCCAAAGCTGCAGCATCAGCGTGACGTTCACACCTCTGGCCACAGGATCGCGGACCGCGAGCGTATCAGTGACGGATAATGGCGGCGCCAGCCCGCAAACGGTAACGCTGTCGGGGACAGGCAGCTCATAACTTGACGGTCGGACCATATGAAAGGCGAGTTCCTCATGCAGAATTTGCGAAAGTTCACCAACGAGCGTTCAGAGCGGCGATTCGCGAAGCGGGAATCGCCGGGCGCGAGGTGCATCAGCTTAAAGACTCCGGCAGCGCTGCTCGTTGGCATCAGCTTGCTGGCCTTCGGCTCACCGGCGAGCGCTCAAGCGGATTACGTCTTGCAGCCCTCACCCTCTCTGGCGTCGCTCAACGTACCGGCTGCCCTGGCCGATCACCTGAATAGTGAAGGTTCGCGACTCGTGCGTACTGTCGGCGGCGCCAACGATGCGATCTGCGACGTCTGGTGGGTTAAGTCGGTGCCTGCGAAGAAGCCGGCCACGAGCGCGTCTGGGGTCCTATACGGGGATCTGCAAACCGGAGCGCTGGTGGGCCTGCTGCACTTTATGAATTCGGATGCCGAGGACTCCCGCGATCAGAAGTTGAAGCCGGGCTTTTACACCATGCGTTACGTGCAATTCCCTCCGGACAACAGCGAAATAGGCTCTTCGCAGTACTCGGACTTTCTGCTGCTGAGCCCGATGACCGCGGATTGGCAAGTCACGAAAGTGCTCTCGTTCGATGAAGTGGTCCGCTTGAGCCGTATAGCGACGGGCACCGGCCATCCGGCTCTGATGAGCCTCGTGCCTGTGAATCCGGCCTACAAGCGTTTGCCGGCGGTGGTCGCCGACGATGTGGGAAATTGCGCTGTCCAGGCCAGCCTGCGCGAGGAGTCCGAAGCCGGGCCGCGCGACCTCAAACTTGCACTCCTCCTACTGACGCCTCCGAAGGAAGAAGGGGGCTCGTAGGTTCCAGCCTCAAGTGCGCAGTAAATCCCCACGGCGAGTTCAAAAGAGGCGCGGCGGTGACATGAACCACCATGTCGCCGCCACCCGGTGAACGTCGGCAAGCGAGAATCAAGCCCAGGTCTACGGAGTTCGTACGAACCCGTGATAGACGCCGCTCGAGTCGATGTCGTATCCATCAATCGCGCCCACGCCGTTATTGGTAAGAGGAACGGTGCCCTGCCCGCTGCCGGTGCCTGCGCCTGGAGCGTCGAAGGTGGTGATGGCGCCGCTCTTGTCGCGCAGGAATCCGTGATTCACACCGCTCGAGTCGATGTACTGACCGGTGATCGCGCCCGACTCATTGATGCCCTCAGGCAGCGTGCCCTGCCCTGAGCCCGTGCCCGCGCCGCTCACGTCAAATGTGACCACGTCGCCGTTCGTCGCGCGGATGTAGCCGTGGTCCACCATCGTCGAGTCGATGTACGGTCCCATGGTCACGCCGCGCGGGTTCAGGCCGGAGTTGTTCGTGCCCTCGCCCATGCCCGTGCCCCCGCCCGAAATGGAGAAGGTAGTGAAAGTGCCGCTCGCCGCTCGCAGGAATCCGTGCAGGACGACGTTCGAGTCGGCGTACACGCCCGAGATCTCGCCTGCTGGATCAAGCCCGATAACCGATGCCGGAAGCGTGCCCTCCCCTGAGCCCGTGCCTGCGCCCGGTGCGTCGAAGCTCGTGATCGTGCCGTTGGCGGCGCGCACGAACCCGTGATAGACCCCGTTGCTGTCGATGTAATATCCCGCGATGGCGCCTGCGGCATTGATGTTGACCGCGAAAGTGCCCTGCCCCGAACCGGTGCCCGCTCCCGACGCGTCGAAACTGGTCATGGTGCCGCTCGCCGCGCGCAAGTATCCGTGGGCCACGGTGCTTGCGTCCATGTAATATCCCGCGACGGCGCCGGAGGGAGAAACGCTGAACGCCAGCGTGCCCTGGCCGGAGCCAGTGCCCGCGCCGGAGGCGTTAAAGGTCGTGAAAGTGTCGTCATTGCCTCGCAAGAATCCGTGACCTACATCGGCGGCGTCAACGTAGTATCCGCAGATTGTCCCCGTCGCGTTGATGCCCTCAGCCCAGGTGCCTTGGCCTGAGTCCACGCCCGCGCCCGGAGCGTCGAAAGTAACGATGTTTTGCGCCTGCGCCAAACCACAACAGAGAAGTATTACAGCCGCGATCTTCCAAGCCTGGTTCCGATTCATACGTCCTCCTTTAGCTGAAATGAATTGAAGGTAATCGATTGAATTACCGCGCCCGCGCAGACGGACACGCGTCAGGTCGGCCGTGGCCGGGCCGGTTATGGAATTGAGATTTTGAATTAAGACGCGTTACGTCTGCGTCTCCCCCGCAGCGTGCAAGTGCATCCGCGCTGCCAACGTTGTCGCCAGGCCGAGCAGAATTCCGGAGAAGTTACGAAATGGGAAGGCTGCGGTTTGGTCTTACAGCCGGGAGCAACAGCCGTACACGTTCGGATGCAGTCCGCGAACGAGTTCTGCACGGGGATTTGTTTTGGCTTCCTGAGAATCCCATATTTCAGAAGAAGGAGCTACCGAAAGCCATAGAACCATGAGTGGGTGTCGGGATAGGTCAGTTCGACGGGGACGTCGCGTCCGCGGTCGCCGTGCCCCCGAGTTCGATAATCTGCGGCTTCGAAGAAGCGTTATCGTGAATCCTGACCAGCCCGGTCTTCACGCCTTTCGTCTGCGGGCTGAAACTCACGTTGACGGCGCAGTCCGCCCCAGGAGCGAGAGTTCCCTGGCAGCTGCTGACCAAGTCGAATGGGCCGCTCGCGGAGAGCGAGGAAATCGAGATGGAGGTCTGGCCGGTGTTGGTAAGGGTTACGGATTGAGAAGGGCTGGTCGTGCCAACGGGCTGCGAAAGGAACTCGAGGCGGTGAACCGGCGAAAAGCTGATGGCTCCGGTGTTCAAGAGCACGACGACGGTGTTAAACCGGTAGTCGGCAACCGCCACGTCCGGCTGGTGATCGCCGTTGAAATCTCCCACCGCCGCAAAGTGAATCTCTCTGGCCACCTGGAAGAACATCGGCGGCCGGAATGTACCATTGCCGTTGCCCAGAAGAACACTCACGCCCGCCGGATAAAGAAAACTTGGCATCACGATATCCGGCCTGCCGTCGCCATTGAAATCCACCACTGCAACCGAGAGCGCATCTGGAGCTGGATACTCCACCTGCTTGCCAAACGTACCATCGCCGTTGCCTAAGAGCACCGCCACGCCTCCTCCATAAGCCAGTGCCAGGTCCAGGTTCCCATCGGACCTGAAGTCGGCCGCCGCGATGTAATTCGGGCCGTCACCGGCGGAATAGAACACGGCCGGTTGAAACGTCCCGTCGCCTTTGCCCAGTAGGACGACGGCGCCGCTCTCGATGCCAAGGTAACCGCTCGCCGCCGCGTCCAGCTTACCGTCGTGATTGAAATCGCCCACCGCAACCGCCGTCGGACCAACCTGGAGCGGGTCAATAAGCGCCGGCTGAAACGTGCCGTCGCCATTGCCCAGCAGCACGCTGACGCAGGGGCATGCTCCTTCCGAGGTTGTCACCAGATCGACGTTGCCGTCGCCATTGAAGTCGCCGGTTGCGACGAATTGCACCTCTTCGGGGGCGCCGAAGTTCATCGGCGGTTGGAAGGTTCCATTGCCATTCCCCAAGAGTACGCTGACGTTGTTGCTCAAGGCGTTTGCAGTCACGAGATCAACCTTGCCATCGTTGTTGAAGTCCCCGACGGCTACCGACCGGGGCTGATTGCCAACCGCGTAGTTCACCGCCGGCTGAAACGTTCCGTCCCCGTTTCCGATCAGTACTGAAACCTGGGTGGTGCCGAGCAGACCGGCTACTGCCAAATCCAGCGAGCCGTCGCCATTGAAGTCGCCCACGGCGATGGAAACCGGTGATGGCAAGACCGGGTATGTCGCCCGCATCTCAAGCTGCGCCGATACCGTGCCGCTAAAACCCACCATCGAAATGCAAAGCAACGCTACGCTGCGCAACCTTGTACCCAATCGAGTCATGGCAGACCTCCGCACCGGCACGAGTCGCTCCCCCACTATGCCACCGAAAATTCTTGCGCACAATGCGACCCGCCAAATGGCTGGCGACTCAGGCAACGATTTGCAGTTCCGGACCTCCTACTTTAGTCCCAACTCGCCGTTCAATTGTTGGATTACCCGGTAGCACTCGCACGCTGAGCCTTCCAGCCCCTTGCGGTCGAGAATCTCCACCGCGCCGCGGCTGTAGCGGATCAGATCGCGGCGCTGCAGCGCGGCGGCCGCCACGCTGACGCTAGGACGGTCGGTGCCGAGCATGTTGGCGAGAAAATCGTGCGTGATGGGCAGCGTGCCGGCGTCCACGCGGTCCTGGGCCATCAGCAGCCAGCGTGCCAGCCGCTGTCCGACGTCGTGCAATCGATTACACGCCGCCGTCTGCGCCACTTGCTCCCCCTGCAGCACCGCATAGCGGCTCAAGAGCATCTGAAGGTCAGGCGTGCGCTGCAACGTGGTCTGCAAGGCCGCGGCCGTGATCCTGAACGCGTCGCCCGCGATCTGGATCACTGTCCGGAGAGGGCTGCTCAACAGCCCTACTGCGATCCCGGTTCCCACCACGCCTTCAAATCCGACAACGCCCGCTTCCACGACTCTGCCCTCGGCCATCGCCACCACAATAGACGCCAAGCCACGGTTAAGAAAGTAGGCAAATTGCAGCTTCTTGCCCGGCTCATAAAGGCTGAAATGGCCCGGCAAGTCGACGAATTCGAGATGCGGACGGATCCGCCGGTACTCGGCATCCGAGAGCGCCAACAGGATCTTATTGCCGACCGGCCTGCCGTCGGCATTGGTCCGTTCGCCGGCTCGCGCCGCCTGAATCTGCCGCATCAAAGCCCCTCCTCGGTCTCGAAAAACATCGTTCCTGCAGTCACAAGCTCATTGGGCTCAATCGTTTGTATCGTAAAGAATCAATTGAAAGAATAGGGCAGAGTGGATACGATGGTCGGTAGGATGCCCGACCATCAGCGTGAATTCTTAGGCACTTAGGTGAATCCCGGTATTGACGGCACATAATCTGACTTGTGTAGGATAGACTACCAGGGGCGAAAGGCCCACGACGGAGGGCTTTCGAGGAATGTGTGCCGTTTCGAATTATGATTGCCGACGATAACGCCGTCGTACGACGCACGCTGAGGGCAGTAATCGAGAGTTGCGCGGAGTGGCAGGTTTGTGGCGAGGCGACGAATGGCCGAGAGGCAGTGGACCAGACCGCCGAACTCAAGCCGGACATGATCATTCTCGATTTCGCCATGCCCGAAATGGACGGCCTTCAGACCGCGCGCGAGGTGTCTTCCCGCTTTCCGGAAGTGCCGATCCTGCTCTACACCGATTACTCGATCTCCCCGGAAGCTAAGATAGAAGCCAGAAAATGCGGTGTCCGCGACGTAATCAACAAGGGGTCCGCGCCGGAACAATTGATCGGCGCGCTGGAAAGCCTGTTAACCCAAAAAAAGCAACCCGCGGCTGAGGAAACACAGCCTGCCGCACTTCCTGTAGTACCGGTTCCGGAGAGTGATCCCCAACCGTCCTGAGAATAACGATCTGGGAGACACGCAGTTGTGACCACCGGTGTGAAAAACCGGATGGTGCCCTCTCAAGGGCACCCCTCCTTGACGGGCAGCGTGAATCCGCTCGAACGCGAGCTTGCCTTCTGGATCCAGTTCGCCGAGATTTGGAAGGATCTGGCTCAGCTCTCTGAAAATCCAGACCGGCGCTCGGAGTGTCTCGAGAGGGCTCAAATGTGTCTCGCCCGCGCCAGCCTCGCCCGACGGAAGCTCGAGGCCTCCGCAAGCCGCGAGATACCCGCCAGGAGTAGTCAGGCCGCGGGATCATAAAGCGCCGCAACGACCGCACCATATCCCGTTCCTCGAAATACAGGCAGCTTTGATCTATAAGCCTATATTTATCAAAAACTTGAGGCCGTAACCCTTCTGCAGGAGACTGCCCAAGTCTTGAATCCGATCGATGTTTGCGGGTTACTTCCCGAGTTTTCAACAGGATAAGCTATTGATGCCAAAGTGTAAAAATAAATTCTGCTATTTTTCTGAATTTTGCCCACTGTCCCAAACGCGAGGTGTACCCTTCAAATTGAATCATCGCCGGGGGCGGGCGTAAAGGCCGACAAGACGCGAGCGAGCGAACCCGAGCGAACCCGACACAATTATCTGCCTTGTTTTCAGACTATTACGCGCCAAAAAGGGGATGTTTTCGGCAAATCGTACGTCTACGCGCTGGCTCCAATTGCAGTTTGGGGTTCCCTTGGCGGGGCGGCTTCTGCCCAAAAAATGGGAGTTCCCTGACTTTCACCAAACGAAGCCGTCGGCCGGTTTGAGGCCGGAACCTCCTCGGGGGAGACGGAACCAACAGAAACGAGGAGTCCATCGGGTCATTACTGGACCATGTGTCGACGCGCAGGCCAGAATGCCCGCGCCCTTGCTGCCCACCTACGCGGCGATGCCGTGGTGCGGATCGATCACGAACTTCTTGGCGGCGCCCTTGTCGAAGTCCTGGTAGCCCTTCGGTCCGTTGTCCAGCGTGATCACCTGGACGTTCACCGCCTTGGCGATCTTGATCTTGTCGTGGAGGATGGCCATCATCAGCCCGCGGTTATACTTCATCACCGGGCACTGGCCGGTCATAAAGTGAAGCGACTTGGCCCAGCCCAGCCCGATGCGAATGCTGAGGTTACCGGTCTTGGCGTTCTCATCGATTCCGCCGGGGTCGTCGGTGACGTAGAGCCCGGGAATGCCCACGCCGCCTGCCGCGCGCGCAATCTGCATGAGTGAGTTCAGCACCGTGGCCGGCGCTTCCTTCTGCGACCCCGCGCCGTGGCCTCGCGCTTCGAAACCGACGCAATCCACCGCGCAGTCCACTTCCGGCACGCCCAGGATCTGCTCGATATGCTCGCCGAGCTTGTCGCTCTTGGACAGATCGACGGTCTCACATCTGAAGCTTCGGGCCTGCGCCAGACGCTCGGCGTTCATGTCGCCGACGATTACCACTGCCGCGCCCAGCAGATGGCACGCTGCGGCGCACGCGAGTCCCACCGGTCCCGCGCCGGCGACGTAGACGGTCGAGCCGGTGGTCACACCCGCCGTGACGGCGCCGTGATAACCCGTCGGCAGAATGTCCGAAAGACACGTCAAGTCGCGGATCTTCTCCATGGCCTGCGCCTTGTCCGGGAATTTGAGGAGATTCCAATCCGCGTACGGCACCATCACATATTCCGCCTGGCCGCCGACCCATCCGCCCATGTCGACGTAGCCGTAAGCCGCGCCCGGCCGCGACGGATTCACGTTCAGGCAAACGCCCGTGTTGCGCTCCTTGCAGTTGCGGCAGCGCCCACAGGCAATGTTGAACGGCACGGATACGAGATCGCCTACGTTGATGAATTCCACGTCGCGGCCCTTCTCGATCACTTCGCCCGTAATCTCATGGCCGAGGATCAAGCCCTTCGGCGCCGTCGTCCGTCCGCGGACCATGTGCTGGTCGCTTCCACAGATGTTCGTGGAGACGATCTTCAGGATCACGCCGTGCTCGCACTTGCGGTCGCCGAGAGCAAGCTTGGGATAATCGATGCTCTTCACCTCTACGTGTCTGGTTCCCATGTACGCCAAGCCACGATTGCCCGCCATGATTCGCCTCCTGATTGGATTGTGGCGGCCTCAGAATGCCGCCGCGCCGGCCTCCGCCACAGCATGGTCCTGGTCACCGGAGCCGCCGCTCACGCCGATGGCTCCCACCACTTTGCCCTCGCGCTTCAGCGGAATGCCGCCGGCAAAGATCATGATCTTCCCATCGTTCGAAGCGTAAATACCGAAGAACTGGCCGCCGGACTGGCTGTGCGTCGCCAGGTCTTTGGTGGCGATGTCGAAGGCGCGCGACGTGTAGGCCTTCTTGATCGAGATATCGATGCTGCCGATCCACGCTCCATCCATGCGAACGTGGGCCACGAGGTTGCCGCCGCCGTCCGCCACCGCGATATTCATGGGCTGACCGATTTCGGCGGCCTTTTTCTCAGCGGCCGCAATCACCCTGCGCGCATCGCTCAAACTGACCATGTGATCCCCTCCCCGTCTGGTTGGAATGCTGAGTGGTGTCTTAAATTCAGACGTGCGGGCGGCCCTTGTGGCCGCCCAACTACTCGCGCCCGCAGAGGCTGTGCTGCAAATGGGGCGGCCACGAGGGCCGCCCGTACGTCTGAATTTAGGACACTACCGAATACTGTGGCTAGTGAGACGCGGAAACTCATGTGCCATCCCCGGTAAAGCACTGTTCTCTCTGCCGCAAGCTCCGAATTCTACCACGATGACGGCCGGTTTGCTGTAGCGCCGGTGTCCTCACCGGCGGTTTTTCGGCTCAATCACGCCGGTGTCCTCACCGGCGGTTTTTCAGCTCGATCGCGCCGGTGTCCTCACCGGCGGTTTTTCGGCTCAATCGCGCCGGTGTCCTCACCGGCGGTTTTTCAGCTCGATCGCGCCGGTGGGGACACCGGCGCTACAGCAAACTGGACCACTCCCACCAGATCGGAGGATCCCCGGTCAAGGCGTCAGCTTCAGTTGGGGCGCGAGAATGGAAAGCCCAGATGCTCCAGCCGGTCCGGCGTCGCGAGTTCGGCGTGGGCATTCGCCGGCGTGCCGTCCGGCAGCGCTCGCGAGCACAATTGACAGCAGAATCGCTGCCGGCTCAGAATGCGAGCCATTTCTTCGGAGTCAAATCTCTCGGTTTCGGCGATCAACTGCTCCACGTTGCTCTGATCGCAACCCGGACATCGAAAGGTCACGGTGACGATGACGTATGCCATCACTGCACTTCCCTACTGCACGGGCACGATCTTGAGGCTCGTGACCTGGCGGACCCAGCGCGCCATTCTTTTCTCGCCGGGAACGACAATGCGAAACGCACCCTCTTTCGAATCCAGCGGATGACCGTCGGTTTTGTCGGCCAGCAGGATCACGCGATCCGTGAATCCAGGGTCCAGTTCCGGCAGCGCGAAGACTACATGGTACTGGTCGGCCGCTCCGACCAGAAGGCAGGTCGCCATGCGCTTGCCGCGCAGCGAATCACCGCCAAGGCTGACGCCTCCCTTCTCAAGCACCAACGTCAGCGGAACCCCGGAAAACTTTACGGTCTTCCCGTGATCGTCAACGGACACGTCCTGATGCGGCAGCGCGGCGATGTCGGCCGCCGTCAGCTTGACGGTCGCGCCCGCTTCATTCTGCACGGTGATTTCCTGCGCGTTGGCGAACGTGGCAAGCGCGAGCCAGGCGCATGCGATCAGCGCGGCGGGGGCGAATCTACGGGATTTCAGACGCAACATCGATGTCACCTGGCGATCTCCTTGCCAGGTAGTGTCCTAAATTCGGACGTACGGGCGGCCCTTGTGGCCGCCCCATTACGGCACGTCCTTTGTACCCGAGCAGTTGGGCGGCCACAAGGGCCGCCCCTACGTCCGAACTTACGACACTACTCTTTGAGGGGCTCTCGGTTGGCCCCGCTGCGGAAACGATCAGAAGGCGAAACGAGCACCGATGACGGGAGCCAGGTTGCTGTCGTATCGATAGGG
>JASHPE010000398.1 GCA_030038235.1 Terriglobia bacterium | reverse complement strand
TGCGACCGGCACAGAAACCGTCCTGCACAGTTTCACCGGGCCGGCGGACGGGGAGTATCCGGAAGCTGGTTTGCTCCTGGACGCCGGCAACCTTTACGGCACCACCTTCAAAGGCGGCGCTTACGGCAAGGGGATGATATTCGAGCTGACTACCACCGGCAAAGAGACCCCGCTCTACAGCTTCGGTGAATTTACCGGCGACGGGTTATATCCTTCCGCAGTTCTGATTGCGGACGGGGCGTACCTTTACGGCACTACCCAGGGCGGTGGGACTTCCGAGTTGGGAACCGTGTTCAACCTCGATACGACCAACAACAAAGAAACGGTGCTTTACAGCTTTAAGGGGTACCCAGACGGCGCGACTCCAGAGTCAGGTCTGGTCCAGGACACGGCGGGCAACCTCTACGGCATCACCAGCTCGGGTGGCGCCGGTGAGGAATGCCTCGTCCTCGTCGGATGCGGAACAGTGTTCAAGCTCGATGTGGCCGGCAGCGAGAGCGTGTTATACAAGTTCGGCAGCGTGACCAACGACGGCAACGAGCCTATAGGCGGTTTGGCGCTGGACGCTGAGGACAATGTTTACGGCACCGCGTACGGCGGCGGCGAGTACGGCTACGGAACACTGTTCGAAGTGAGTCAGGCAGGCAAGGAAACGGTGTCGTACAGCCTTAACCCTTCGACGCAAGGGGGGTATCCGGACGGAGGGTTGATTCTGGAGAAGGGTCACTTCGGCGGCATTGCTTCTTCCGGGATGCCCGGTAGCACTACAGCCTACGGAACGGTGTTCGAGTTCATCCCTTGATGAAGATTGCGAGGCACAGACGCCGATGAAAACGCGAGAGGCAGGACGAGAAGCCAGACAAACGGGCCGATCCCCGAGGCATGGATTCCGGGGAATTCGGAAGAACGAGCGGGACAAGCCAAGGAGGCAAGAGACAAATGATGAAGACTAAGTTGATGAGGGACATTTTGATTGCCGTTGGCGTTCTCTCGCTCGCGCCGGTGGTCCCTTTAGGGGCACAGGCATGGACGCCCTCAGGACCTGTCCAGCGGGTCGGCCAGAATATGGTCCTCGACCCAGTCTCGGGCATGATGATTCTTTTCGGCGGTGAAACTAATGGAAACGAAAACCTGACAGATCCCGGCAATGGGTATCTCAATGACGTCTGGCGTAGCACGGTGCCAACATACGGTGTTACATGGACACTGGTTAACACCGGAACGCCCACCCCTGCGGGAAGGGAGGCCGGGGGGATGGTTTATGATCCTGTTAGTAACCGTGCGATTATTTTCGGCGGGAACAGCGGGAGCTTGGGTTGCGACAACGACGTGTGGGCGCTGACCAACGCCAACGGTACCGGCGGAACTTCGGCCTGGGTTCAGCTCTCGCCCACCGGAGGCCCCCCACCGGCACGGCAGAATTTTGTGGCGGTCTACGATTCCACCGCCAACACCATGACTATCTTCGGAGGAGAGAATTGCTCCGGCGGCGCTGGGGCGGGCCTATCCGATGTCTGGGTTCTGAGCAACGCCAACGGTGAGAACGGAACTCCCGCCTGGACCGAGCTTACGCCCTCGGGAACGCCACCCTCCGTCAACACAGACTATGCCGCCGTCTACGATTCCACGAACCACATCATGATCGTTTTTGGCGGCTATAACGTCATGACCACTAAGGTTACAAACGACGTTTGGACACTCTCAAACGCAAACGGGACCGGAGGCGCCCCGGTGTGGACGGAGCTGTCTCCGTCCGGCGGGCCGCCAGCGCCAAGGGCCAATTCTAGTGCGGTGTACAACCAAACCGACAACCCAACCCGCATGATAATCTACGGGGGTTCGAACCCGGGTGGTTACCTTGGCGATATCTGGATCCTCTCAGGCGCCAACGGCCTGAGTGGAACCCCTATGTGGATCCAGGCCGGCCAGTCGCTAAAGGTTTACCCCAACCCGCGCGCCGGGGTGAGCGCGGTTTACGATCCGGTACTAGACAAAATGATTATCTACGGTGGTTCGTCTTTGAGCGAGCCCGCCGGTGAACAGGGGTTCTGGGTCCTTGCCAAAGCCGACGGTCTGTGAGGACGGAGGGGGGGCCAGAAACAGCGGAGTTCGGCGATATCGCCCCTGCCGATTGGTTCATGACTAGCCGGGCAGCGGCCCTTCCGCTCCCCCGATGCGCCGCCTGAAGCCTGCAGCACCCACTCTACCAAGCACATCGTCCCGCAGTGCTGTACGCTGCTCACGGTTACCGTCTATTGCTTACTGCTCACTGCCCTCCTGTGATCTTGCCGCGGCGGCCGAAACGGTGTCTACAAAGGAAAACGGCAACCCCGTCGATTGACGGGATTGCCGTTTGCAAAGCCAGCTGCCTCATTCACCCCCCTTAGCGAACGCTGGCCAGGACGTAAAGCGTCTCGGGCTTCGAACCGTTGCGCGCCATTTCACGCTCGAGCGCCCGCTCTGCCTTTGACGCTGGGATCGACGTGGTTTGTCCGATACACCGCACCTCAGAGAGGATGTAACGGTCGCCGCAACGTACGAAAACCAGCTTGGCAGAGTTCCTTTCTTCGTTGGTCCCGTTGGGCCGCGCCAGGGCCGCGACTGCCGGGCGACCCTCGTCGTTCCGGATCACCCAAGTGTTCTGGGAAAGCGGCGCCAAGCTGTAATCGCCTGCCGGAAGCATCGAATCGCCCGCCGCAAACGTGAATGGGATGTTCGCCTTCACTCCTCTTTCCTGCGCATAGACGGAGGCCGCTCCGGTCACTGTCATCAGAACCACCGCCGCCATGATCGAAAACACTCTCCTGTTCATGTCCTCTCCTTTTCATTTTAGGCGCCGGCTGAAGTCAGCTTCGGTCGCCGGATCCGTCGAGCAGCAGGAATTAGTCCGCTTTGCTCCCCGCTCACCCTTTGGCTCGAAGTCTTTCGTTTTCGAGTTGCCTTCTCTATCGCAGTCTGATGGCCAAGTCCGGAACAAGTAAGCGGATTGAAGCCTGACAGTCCGGAACTAGCTGAGCGAAAAGAGTAGAAGGTGGACCGAATACATCGCAGCGGGTGCGTCGTCGGCAAGGCCGGGGTATATCCAAACCGGCGGCGAGTCCGCTTGGACTATCTGATTGGATACAGCGGCAGCGGCGAGTCGCGCGGCCGAACTACCGCGCGGTTTCGAGGATCAACTTCTGCACGCGCCAATTCAACAATTCGGCGACGTAGAGTTCGGTTTCAGATGGGCACGCGATTTCGTGAATCCAGCCGAATTGCTTGAGTTGTTTGCCCGATTCCCCCAGCACGCCCAGAATCTTCCCATCCAGGGTCATTTTATAGATCCGGCCCGGATAGCCGTCGGAGCTGAACAGCACTTGATTTGGCCCCGGCGTGATGCAGACCGTCCAGGGCGCGCCCGGCGCCATCGCGCCCGTGGTGGCGGTGGGCTTGTTGCCGATCGCCGGACGCGCGTTCGGTTTAACGGGCACGTCGATGGTGATCTGGCGCAGAAGCTTGCCGTCGGCGTCGAACACCTGGATGCGGCGGTTGCCGCGGTCCGCCACGTAAACGCGGTCCTGTGCGTCGACGGCAATGCTGTGGGGAGTGTTAAACTGTCCGGGACCGTCGCCGGGTTCGCCCCACGACTTCAGCCAATTCCCGTCTTTATCGATTTTGGCGACGCGGGAGTTGATGTAGCCGTCACTGATATACGTGTTCCCGGCCGAGTCCCAGGCCATGTCGGTGACTTGCCGGAACATTCCATCCACCGGAGGCAGCGGTGGCTTGGGATGGCGGATCGGCCCGGTGCTCTCGTCGGCGGCTTCCTGTTTGCGTCCAAAGACCATGACTACTCGGCCTTCCGGGTTGAACTTGATCACCATGTCGGACCCCTTGTCCGCCACCCAGATGTCGTCGTCCTTATCGATCTTCACGGAGTGCGCGAACGACCACGCGTACAAATGATGTCCGATCTCGCGAGTGAATTTACCCTCGGCGTCGAACTCCAGAAGTTGCGCGGCGGCCGCTCCGTAGGCCGGACCGGTGGTGTCGCCACGCGAGAAGACGAAGACGTGTCCCTTGGAGTTCACCGCCACGCCCGCGACTTCGCCGAGATAGATGTCGGATGGCAGTTTCAGAAAATCGGGAACAGACTCGTACCGGATCGTGGGCGGCTGTTGGGCGTAAATCGAAGCGCTTAGCAGGAACAACAGAACAAGCATCGAGCGTCGCATTTATCCTCCCCGGAGACGAGCGGTGGCCGCCCTATGATACTGCGCCGAGGCTCCCTCAGGCGCGGAATTGCGATACATCCGTTTGACAGGCACAAGACGCTTGACAACCACCTACCGATGTAGTAGCATCCCAAACATGCGTAGGAGATCGGACATGACCGAACCCAAGCTCACGAGACTCGAACTTCAGATAATGGAGGCGCTCTGGACACGGGGAGAGCGCTCCATTCGCGATATCCAAGAAAGTTTTCCGGAGCCGAAGAGGCCTGCTTACACAACGGTTCAGACCATCGTCTATCGGTTGGAGGAGAAAGGCGCGGTGCGCCGGGTGAAGAAGGTCGGCAACTTTCACATTTTCGGCGCCGCGATCTCCCGCGACGCGGCTCAGCGAAGGCTGATCGACGAGCTGCTATCGCTGTTCGGCGGGCACACGCAGCCGGTCATGGCGCGCCTTGTTGAATCCGGCAAGCTGACCCTGAAGGATGTGAAGGAAGCCGAAAAAGCTCTTCGCAAGCTGGAGAGAAAGGACACATCACAATGACCTCGAGAGATTTGTCCATCATAGCGGCGTCGATTGCACCGGCGCTGGGTAACCACTTGTGGCAATCGACAATCTTCGCACTCGCCGCCGGCCTCCTCGCGCTGACGCTGCGCAAGAACCATGCGCGGGCGCGGTACTGGCTCTGGCTGGCCGCGTCGATGAAATTTCTCGTTCCGTTCTCGCTGCTTGTCGGCGCCGGAAGCTATCTGGCGAGGACTCGCGGCACGGCGGAGATCCAGTCTGGATTGTATGTTGTACTCGAGGAGGCCAGCCAGCCCTTCGCACATCCCGCGAGAGCGATCACGTCTTCGGCTGTGTCCGCGACTGTCTCGGCAACGGCCCCGGCGAGTCCGAGTCACCTCGTTCCACTTCTACTCGCCCTGGC
>JASHPE010000397.1 GCA_030038235.1 Terriglobia bacterium | reverse complement strand
GGGCAAGCTCACGCCCGTGATGCAGGCGTTTGTGGACAACGACGCGCAACAGTGCGGCTTCTGCACGCCGGGTTTCGTGATGGCGATGACAGCGCTCGTGAAGCACAATCCCAATCCGACGCCGGCCGAGGTGGACCTCGCGCTCAGCGGCAACCTGTGCCGCTGCGGGACGTATCATGGGCAGAAGGCGGCGGCGTTGCAGGCGGCGAAGGCGGTGCATCGCGAGACCAGCGCTTAGGGACAATCGCGGTAGCGATGGAAACGTTTTTGGGGGACGTTCTAAGGAGTGAACGATGGGGACGACGCCTTGCAAGTACGACTGGCCTGCGGCCAGCGAACGGAAACTGATCGGCAAGCGCATCAGCCGTGTGGATGGCCCTGCGAAGGCGAGCGGGCGAGCCAAGTACACGTACGACACCAACCCGCCCGGGCTGCTCTTCGGCAAGATCGTGCGCTCGCCGTACGCGCACGTTCGCATCACGTCGATCGACATTTCGGGGGCGGAGAAACTGCCGGGCGTGAAGGCCGTCCGCCTGATCCAGAAAGAGGGCACCGAGATCCAGTGGGAAGGCGACGAGATTGTGGGCATCGCCGCCACCAGCGAGGAGATCGCCGAAGACGCGGCTCGCCGGGTGAAGATCGAGTACACGCACCTGCCCGTCTTCGTCGCCGATGCCGATCTCTCTGCCGCCGAGCAGGCCGGACGCACCAAGGTCACGAAGGACGATCAGCAGGGCGACATCGCCAAGGCTTTCCAGGACCCTGACGCCGTGATCAGCGAAGGATTCTACGGCCAGCCGGTCATCTGCCATTGCTGCCTTGAAGCGCACGGCCAGGTGACGGCGTTCAACGACACTCCGAGCCTGAAAGTGTGGCAATCCACGCAGGCCGTTTCCAACAATCCGGGCCAATACGCCGAGGTGCTGAAGATTCCGGCCTCGAGCGTGGAACTGGTCTGCCAGAACATGGGCGGCGGATTCGGCAGCAAGTTTCAGGTGGACCGCTGGGGCATTGAGTGCGCCCGGCTTTCGCACGACGCCGGCGGCGCGCCGGTGAAGATCATGCTGGAGCGCGCAGCCGAACTGCAGGTGGCCGGCACCCGGCCGTCGCTTTACGGCCACATCAAGGTGGCGGCGAAGAGAGACGGAACGCTGACGGCGTGGCAGTCAGACTCGTGGGGAACCGGCGGCGTGGCTGGCGCGGGTGTGCCTCCGCTGCCCTACGTCTTGACGGGCATTCCCAACCAGAAGGTCAAGTACACCGCGGTCTCAACCAACACGGGCGGCGCCCGCGCCTGGCGCGCTCCCAATCATCCGCAGTCGGCAGTGCTCACCATGGGCGCGCTGGACGATCTGGCCGCGAAGCTGAATATGGACCCGATCGTGTTTCTGACGAAGAACATCCATCTCGCGCCGGAGCCTCTGCAGAAAATCTATCTCGATGAGTTCCCCATCGCTCGGCAACTGTCGGAATGGGACAAGTACTGGCATCCGCGCGGGCAGAGCGGGAGCGGCCCGGTGAAGCGCGGCCTCGGTGTGTCAATACATACCTGGGGCGGACGCGGCCACAACAGCACCTGCAACGTGACCATCAATCCGGACGGATCGGTTGAAGTGGCGCTGGGCAGCCAGGACCTTGGCGTCGGGACGCGCACCGTGATCAACATTGTGGCCGCGGAAACTCTGGGACTTCCGCTCGAAGCCGTCACGGTGAAGCTCGGAGACAGCCGCTATCCTTTCTCCGGCGCATCGGGCGGCAGCACGACGGTCGGCGGCGTCTCATCGTCCACACGGCGAGGGGCCGTGGACGCGCGCGACGCGTTATTTGCCGCCGTCGCACCGGCGCTCGGCGTCTCGGCGGATCAACTGGAATCGGTTAATGGCCGCATTCAGGCGAAAAGCGACGCAAGCAAATCGCTCACGTGGAAACAAGCCTGCGCCAAGCTCGGCACGAAGCCGATTCAGGTGATGGGCAAGAATCCGGGCGACTGCAATCTGACCTCCAGCGGCGTGGGCGGTGTGCAGATCGCAGACGTCTCCGTGGATACGGAAACCGGCATTGTGAAAGTGAACCGCATGACGGCCGTGCAAGACTGCGGCCTCGTGATCGATCTCAAGACTGCGGAAAGCCAGGTATTCGGCGCGCAGATCATGGGCATCACCTACGCGCTTTTCGAAGAAAAAGTGGTGGACCCGCAAACCGGAAAGACGCTCAATGCCAACATGGAAGCGTACAGGCTCGCCGGAATCGGCGACATCCCCGATCTCAGGGTCCACATGATGACTGGGCCGGGCTACGACGAGCGTGGCCCAGTCGGACTCGCTGAGCCGCCCACGGTCTCGCCCGGCGCCGCCATATCGAACGCCGTGGCCAATGCCACCGGCGTGCGCGTGCCCACCATTCCCATCACGCCGGACAAGGTGCTGGCGGCGCTCAACGGGAGCGAGAAAGGAGCAACGGCCTGATGGAAGCCTTCGAATATGCACGGCCCACGAGTTCGCGGGAAGCGGTCAAAATGCTGGCTTCGGGCAACGCCGAAGTGCTGGCCGGAGGAAGCGATCTGCTGGCGCGGATGAAAGATTCCATTTCCACTCCCAACCGGCTGGTGAGTCTGCGCGACGCGCGCGACCTGCGCGGAATCGAGTACACGCCCGCCAAAGGACTGCGCATCGGCGCCATGGTAACGCTGATTGAGTTGGCGTCGCAGCCGGAAGTCCACCAGCACTACCGCGCGATCGCGCAGGCGGCGGAGAAAGCCGCGAGCCCCCAGATTCGCAACGTGGGCACTGTCGGAGGGAACCTGTGCCAACGTCCGCGCTGCTGGTACTATCGCGCCGGGTTCGGTCTGCTGGCGATGCAGGATGGCAGTTCGCTGATCCCGAACGGCGAGAATCAATATCATGCGATTCTGGGCAACAGCGGACCGGCGTATTTCGTGAGCCCGTCGAACCTGGCTCCGGCGCTGATCGCGCTCGATGCCAAAGTCCGCCTGCTCGGAGCCTCGGGCGCGCGTGAGATTCCACTTTCCGACCTTTACGTGACACCGCACGCCGAAAGCGACTCCGAATTCTCGCTGAAGCCGGGCGAGATCATCACCGAAGTGCTGGTGCCGCCAGCGCCAGGTCCGAGCGCGTTCTACGAAGTGCGGCAGAAAGCCAATTTCGATTGGCCGTTGGCCACAGCGGCGGTCGCCCTGCGGATGAACGGTAATACCGTACGGACTGCGCATGTGGTCATGGGTCAGGTTGCTCCGATTCCCTGGCGGTCGCCGGAGGCCGAACAAGCGCTCGCCGGGAAGACGATCAGCGCCGGCACGGCTGATGAAGCAGGCAAGGCGGCCGTGGCCAAGGCGACACCGCTCAGCAAGAATGCGTACAAGATTACGCTGGCTCGAGTCGCGGTGAAACGCGCGGTGCTGCGCGCCGCCGGCGTGGAGTCCGCGTGAAATGGACAGAAGTTGCTGTAGCGCCCGTATCCTCACCGGCGTCTCCGCGCAACAGAGCTTTTCTCTGTAGGATGGCCGCCGGTGAGGACACCGGCGCTACAGCAACACCGGCGCTACAGCGACCCTAAGGAGCCGTTTATGAGCATGAACCCGACCGCCACTGCCCAGGTTTGCCGCTGCCTGCGATCCAAGGAGCTGTTCCTGCATCAGGACGAGCCGGACTGGGACATCAGCCAATCGTCAAGCGGAATCTTCTGGTGCATGCACACGCAGAACTGCCTCGGTCCGGACGGCCAAGTGGCAGAGCCCGAGAACTGCCAGGCGGGACGGTCGTGCCATGAAGCCGACTGAATCGCCAGTTCCGGAAGAGGCAGTCGAGCCCATTGTTGCACCCGATCCGCTTCCAGCGCCCACCACGGAGAGTTCCCTTCCCGAAGATCGCCAGGCGGGAGCCCGCAAGCTGACTCCGCGCAAGATCCTTCTTCTCGCCCTCGGCCTGATCCTGATCGTGGTCTTTTCCGGCTGGCTCACGGAACGCCACGTAAGATCCACCGAGGCCATCATCGACGGGCAGCTCAGCCTCAGGCCTGTGGGTGAGGTTGCGCCCGATTTCAGGCTGAAAAGCACTGACGGCCGCGAGACCAAGCTCTCCGACTATCGCGGGCGCCCGGTGATTGTCGCATTTTGGGCCACCTGGTGCGGACCTTGCATCCACGAGATGCCGGAGCTGCTCAAGTTCTATCAAGAACAAGGCGGAAAGGTGGAACTGCTCGCCGTGAGCATCGACGACGGCGAGCAGGACGCGAAGGATTACGCGCATTACAAGCATCTTCCCTTCCCCGTACTCTATGACGGCACCAAGCGCGTGGCTGCGGGCTACAACGTGGAGGGCATCCCCGCGCTCTTTGTCGTGGACGGAAATGGCACGATACGCGCGCATCATGAGGGCTTGATCTCTTCACTTGATACTGTGCTGCAGGCTGACATCGACGCGAAGTAGGTGCAGCTCAGGGGTCAGGAGTCAGGGGCTAGGGATCAGGGACCCGGCGCAGCCATCGGAGATTGCTCCGGAAGCCGCACCCGCCACGCAGGTCAGCAGCAGCGATTCGGCCGCGAGTACTTACGTTCCAGGTTTGAAAGGTAGAATGCGTCGGGCGCGACCGGCGTATCACCGCGCCCGCGCATACGCGCGCGGTAGCGGTCATAGTCGTTCTCACCGATTGCTTCGAGAAGCAGGCGCCAGGCGGTTCTTAGGAACGTAATGATCATGAGGGACCCTCAATCCGTTGTCCGTCAGTTGTGCCGACATCCGCGTCCCTACACCCCACTCCCGACTCCAAATTCGCTACTCGCCGGTTACTCCCTCACTTCCAACCGCGACTCCACGATCGGCGCCTCATTCAACACCGCTGCCTTGCGACCCCAAGCGTAGAGCACCCAATTGCGGACCGACTCCGCGAGGATCGTCAATACCAGCGCGGCGAAGATCAGCGTAACCGTGGCGTCGAGCCGGTCGTTGAACATCAGCCGTCCGAGCTCACTCGCGTGCGCGGCGGTAATTCCACCGGCGGCAAGCTGGTTGGCGAGCATGCTCGCGTGCGCCAGGAATCCAAGGCGCGGGTCAATCGACCAGATCTTCTGATAACTCGCCGTCATGGTGACCGCAACGAGCCACGTGAGCGGCGCCAGCGTGACCGCGAGATATCGCTGCTTGCCCATCTTCAGCAGGATCGTGGTGGCGACGCACAACGCGATGGTGGCCAGAAGCTGGTTGGCGATGCCGAACAGCGGCCACAGGCTGTTGATACCGCCGAGCGGATCGCGCACGCCTTCGAGCAGGAAGTAGCCCCACGCCGCCACCATCAGCGCGCTCGCCACCATGACCGCGGGATACGAACTCGTGCGCCCGAGCGGCTTATAGACGCGCCCTAGCAGGTCCTGCAGGATGAAGCGGCCAACCCGCGTGCCCGCATCGAGCACAGTAAGAATAAAGAGCGCTTCGAACATGATAGCGAAGTGATACCAGATGGCTTCGAGACCGATCATGCCGAGCGTATGCGAGAAGATCTGCGCCATCCCGACCGCAAGCGATGGCGCGCCGCCTGTGCGGTTGAAGAGCGCGATTTCGCCCACGCGATGCGCGAGGTCCGTCATCTCGGCGCCGGTCACGGGAAATCCCCAGTTCGAGATTGTCGCCGCCGCGCGATTCGCCTGCGCGCCCACCACGCCGGCGGGACTGTTGATGGCGAAATAGATGCCTGGCCGCAGCACCGTGGCCGCAACCATCGCCATTACGGCTACGAACGACTCCATCATCATGCTGCCGTAACCGATCAGGCGCGCCTGCGATTCCTTGCTGAGGAGCTTGGGCGTGGTGCCGGAAGCGATGAGTGAATGGAATCCCGAAATAGCGCCGCACGCGATGGTGATAAAGCAGAACGGAAAAATTTTGCCGGCGAAGATCGGTCCGGTGCCGTCGGTGAAGCGCGTCAACGCCGGCAGCAGCATAGGTGGATGTGCCAGCAGGATTCCTGCGGCCAGCAGGCCGATGGTGCCGAGCTTGATGAACGTCGCCAGATAGTCGCGCGGCGCGAGCAGCAGCCACACCGGCAGCACGGAAGCGATGACGCCATAGACGATGATCATCCAGGCGAGCGTCACGCTGCCGTACGTGAAGTACGGCGCCCAGTGCGGCGATTCGGCCACGTAGCGCCCGCTGACCACCGCCACCATCACCAGCGCGAAACCCAGGATCGAGGCTTCGAGCACGCGTCCGGGGCGGAGATAGCGCAGGTAGATGCCGAGCAGCAGCGCTATGGGCAGGATTACGGCGATCGTAAATAGTCCCCAAGGGCTGGCCTTGAGAGCGTTCACCACCACGAGCGCCACCACCGCGATCAGGATCACCATAATGGCGACGACCGCGAAGAGCACGGTCCAACCGCCGAATTCGCTGATCTCCGATTTGGCCATCTGCGCGAGCGAGCGCCCGTCGCGACGAACGGAAGCGAACAGCGTGACGAAGTCCTGCACACAGCCGCCCAGCAAGCCGCCGATCACGATCCAAAGCGTGCCCGGAAGATATCCGAATTGCGCGGCAAGGATCGGACCGACCAGTGGACCCGGTCCGGCGATCGCCGCGAAGTGGTGGCCAAACAGCACCCACTTGTGGGTAGGGAGATAATCGCGGCCGTCCTCCAGGCGCTCGGCGGGCGTGGCGCGGCGATCGTCGAGGCCGAGCACCCGATAGGCTACAAAGCGGCTGTAGAACCGGTAGCCGAGCGCGTAAATGCAGGCCGCGGCGGCCACGAGCCAGAGCGCGTTCAGCGGCTCGCCGCGCGCGGTGGCGATCAGGCCGAGCCCGAGCGCGCCGAGGCACGCTATCGCCAGCCAGAGAAGTTTGCTAAGCGTTCGCATTCGGGTTTCATCAGCGGTCCGCCGTGACTCAATGCCTGCTCATCGAGAAGGTGACAGCCTCGGGCTTGATCACGTTCACCGCTACGCCATCGCGCATCGCAGGACGATATTTCCAGCGGCGCACGGTGTTGACGGAGCTTTGATCGAGCCCTTCGCCCAGCGGTTCGCCGAGCAGCAGCGCGTCGCGCACCGCCCCTGTCCGGTCAATCAGCACCGCGATCAAAACCGTACCCTGTTTGTTGAAGTAACGGGCAGCCTCTGGATAGTACGGCGGGTTCTCTTCGACAGGATTCGGAGGTTCGAGCCCGTTGTGCGGCTCACCGTCGGTGAAATAGACTAGCTCACCGTCTGGCGCCTTGACCGGGTCGAACAACGTCAGGCTGTCCGGCGGATGCCGTGGATTCTTTGCGTACCGCGCCCAGCCGGCATCGTCTACGATCGGCTTCCAATACAGTGGAGAGTACTGCAGCAGCTTGCTCGCGTCCAGCACGAAGATCCGGGAGAAAATCTGCTGCAGGGCGTCGCGTCCTGGCATGGATGGCCCGAGATGGATGACGATTTCCACGGGCTTGTCGGGCAGCGCATACAGGTGCTTATGCTTGTAGGCGAAGCCGACCACGGTGCGGTCCGCGGCAATCTCCAGGCGGTCCCCGCGCACCTTGAAGTCCGTGAAGGTGACGATGCCATCCAGAGTCCAGGCGCCGGGGACGCCGCCTTCCATGAAGTTCCCCTGCGCATCATAGTCGAGCTGGTCGCCGCGATAAAAGCCGCGCAGCAACGCGCTCTTGCCCACGTAGCTCTGCCTCAGCCGCTCGACATCCGCCGAATCGGACGAGGCGCCCGGCGCTGAAAGCCCGGCGGAGAGCAGCATCAGGCTGGGGATGGCGAGTGCCGCCCCTCGCAGCCGGTTGTGTGCGCTCGCGCTCACGGAGTCACCGGCTGGCTGAGAATGACGGGCGGATTAAAGGTCAAAGTCACGTCCACGGTCTTTGTGTCCTGATGAATCTCAGTTTTCACCGATTTCTTGGACCTGCTGGCCTCGGGTGGGAGGTCTTTGGCATTCAGAGCGAGGAAGTCCTTCCAGTAACTCTGGTCGAAAGGATCGCCACGCCGCACCTTGCAGTCGTGCTTCAGCATGTCGACATGCCCGCCGTCGAGGCCGATCACCATAAGCAGGCCCATGTGGTATTGGTCGCCTTCGGTCACCACAATCTGGTAATTGACGGTACGCGACGCGTCATTGAAAGACGGCGTGGCTTCGGCGTGCGCTGTCAAGTACCCATGCGTGGCGTACAGGTCCGCCATGTCGCCGAGATCGCGCTCAAGCTCGACGCCATTGGCGGTCTTGCCGGTCTCGATGTGGATCTGACCCGCGAGTTGCTCGCCGGTCAGCGCCGTGTTGCCTGAGAAAGCCACCTCGCCGAGATTGTATTGCAGGCCTTCGGTCACGGGCACGGTGGTGCGCACCGGTCCACCGATCCCTCCCGGATTGATCAGCGCTGTCTGCGGCCGCCCGAACGACACACGGAGATATCCCCGCTCCGCGTAGAGATCGGCCGGGTCGCCTTTGAAAAAGTCCTCTTCGAAGACCTCGTCAAGCTCGTGTCCGATCAGCGGCTGGACGGACCTGGCGAGCGCGGCGGAATCCACCACGCGGTTGCCGGTGAATACGACCTCGCGGATCGGCAGGCTGGGCCCGTGTGCGGTGAACACTTCCGCGCTGATGGGCGCCCGGGTCGAACTTTGAAAGTACACGTGGTCCACACTGGCGATCAGGCCGTGCTCGCGCAGGATCCCTTCGAGAGCGCGGTCGATGCGGTCGGCCATCTCGCCGGCAGTCGACACCCGACCTTCGAACAGCGGAACTCGCGCCTTCAAATCCGCTAGAAGCTGGCTCTCCGGAACCCAGATGAAGTTCGCAAAGCGGCAGTCCAGGAATTGTCCGGCATCGGTCACTTGAAACGTGACGGCGACTCCGCCGCCAGCCGGGCCATAGCGAAATCCGACGTGCGCGAAGGCTCCGGACGCAACCAGCCGCTGAGCGGCTGCGTCGAGGTCCTCCTTGGAGACGGTCGAGCCGGTCTTGAGACCGGCAGCTTGCGCGATCCTCTGCTCTTTGAAGCGCTCGGATCCGGTCGCGTGAACGGCGGCCAGAGTCCAACGGCCTCCACTCGATTGCGCCAAGGCGGGCGGCGTCGCGCCGGACCAGGCGAGCGCAGCCGCGAGCAGCACGATGATCATCACGGTCTGCCGCTTCATGGGTCTCATGCTGAGGACTGTCCCGATTCTACCCTTGCGCCCGGCGCAGGACAAGATATCATCGAAACGAACGATGAAAGATGAATGATGAACAATGAGCAGCGGATCGCGGTTCCCGGTTCATTACTTATTGTTCATCTTGATCCAGGAGGCTGTCTTGCCCGAACACGAAGTGGCGATCCGCACTCCTGACGGAACTGCTAATGGAGTCTTATTCGCCTCGGAAGACGGACGTCGCTTGCCGGGCGTGATCTTTTTGACCGACGTTGGAGGCATTCGCGCCTCGCAGCACCAGATGGGCGGACGCCTGGCTGCCGAGGGCTATGCCGTCCTGCTGCCCAATATCTTCTACCGCACCGATAAACCCCCGGTGTGGCACTTCCCCTTGAGATTCGGTGAGCCGGCAACGATGCAGCGATTCGGGGAACTCACAGGCCCCTTGACGCCGGATGCGATCGAGCGCGACGCCGGGGCTTATGTGGATTTTCTCGCCGGACACGAATCGGTCGGCAACGCTCCCATGGGCGTGGTCGGACTCTGCTTCTCCGGCGCGCTGGCGGTGCGCACAGCCGCGGCACGGCCGGACCGGATCGCGGCCGCGGCCTCGTTCCACGGCGGCAGGCTCTACGCGGACGATCCCAGCAGCCCGCACCTGGTCTTGCCTCACGTCAAGGCGCGTCTGTATTTTGGACACGCCACCGATGACAGGAGCATGCCGCAGGAGGTGATCGGAAAACTCGACGACGCACTCGAGAGCTGGGGCGGCCGCTACGAAAGCGAGATCTACGAAGGCGCGCGCCACGGTTGGACGGTGCCCGACAATCCCGCCTACAATCAGCCGCAGGCCGAGCGAGCGTTTGAGAAGCTGAAGGAACTGTTCGCTGACAGGCTGAAGTGATTGAGTGATTTCGTGATTGAGTGATGGTGATTGGTGATTGGGCGAATGGCGATTGGCGATTTGCAGTGGCAATTTGGGGTTGAGAACGGCTTACCAATCACAAATCACCAATCACTCAATCACCCGACCGCTCAATCACCCAATCACTCAATTACTCAACCCATCCGCTTCTTCTTTGCAACGCCGCCGACCGGAGGACGCCGCCGCCCCGCGATCTTTCTCGACCGCGATGGCGTGATCAACGAGCGGATCATCAACGGCTACGTCACCAACTGGCTTCAGTTTCGGTTCATTGATGGAGCAGAACACGCGCTCCGCGATCTCGGCCGGCTGCGCCTGCCGATTCTGGTCGTTTCGAACCAGTCTGGAGTAGGTAAGGGTCTGGTGACCCGAAGGGCGCTCGAACAAATCACGCGGCGATTTGTAGCTGCGATCGAACGCCGCCGTGGCCGTATCGATGGCGTGTATTACTGCCCGCACCGGCCGGACGAGGGTTGCGCGTGCCGAAAGCCGAAACCCGGCTTGCTGCTGAAGGCGGCGCGCGACTGGCGGCTCGATCTGGGCGCAAGCGTCACGGTGGGAGACACAACCAGCGACATCGAAGCGGCTCAGGCTGCCGGCTGCCGGAGCATTTTCGTCATTCCCGCGACGCCATCCGGCCACGTCATGTCCGCTTCAAGTGGCCCGACGCCCGAAACGTTCGACATTCCCACGATTACTGAGCTACCGGACCAGGTGGCGCGACTTCTCGGCCGTATGTGATTTCGCAATCGCTATTCGGGCGGCGTGTGTCCAATAAATCCGTCGGCCCATTTCAGAAAATACTTCATGTTGGGCGCGTCGGTGTGTCCGCCGTCGTCCTGGCGCCAGGCTAGCTGCCCGTCGAGCAGCCCGACATTCACGGCCGGCATTTTGGCGGCGTGGTAATCCTCGGAGATGCCGAGTCCCTTGGCGCCGAGCAACGTGAACACCGGGCTTGCCGCCACCGCCGCCATGAAGCTTCCCTGATGATCCAACCACTTGGCGTCGCCTTTCTCCGGCAATCCATAGCTGATGAAAGTCAGCCGCGGCGCGCACAGCGCGATCAACTCGTGCGAATCCACCGGCAGATCGCTCGCGTTCTTGCTGCCGAACGTGGCGTCCGACGTGCCGTACTTCATGAAATTGCCCGCCATCCAGTAGTATTCGCCCCCGGTGAGATTTTCCACCGCTTCTCCGAAGTTGCGGCGCAAAAGGGTAGCGCCGCCTTTTCCAGAGGAACCTACAAGAACCATGGCAAAGCGCTGATCAAACGCCTGCGTGACCAGCGCCGCCTTGCCATAGCGCGAAACGCCTTCAATCCCGACGTGCTTCGCGTCCACCGCCGGATCGGTTTCCAGGTAGTCGAGTCCGCAGCCCGCGCCCCACGCCCACGCGCGCAGCGCTCCCCAGTCGTCGGGTTTACGAGGCTGACCCTTATTGACAAGCCCAATAATTCCCCGCGTAAGTCCGGCGCCATTATCGGCCTGAATACTAACCGGATCGATGGTGGCAAATCCCCAGCCGTCGGCGATGATTTCCCACTCCGAGGGCGGATCGCCGTCGGCATTGAGCTGCGGCATCTGAAACGGCGGCGCAACTTGCAGCTCGTAAGCCGGATGCTGCTCGAATATCTCGCTGAGCGCTGGGTCCTGCCGGACCAGCAGCGCCTTCAGCGCCGCGTTGATACGCTCCAGCTCTTCGGCGGACGGTTGCGCGGGCGCAGGAAAGTGGCTGGGGCCGAACATCATCAGCACAGGGACCGGTCCCCTGGCGTTGGCGGGCGTAACCAGTGTCATCCTGATACTCACGTCGATGAGTGGATAGGCTGAGTTGTCGACATTCCCAATCAGCTCCTTGGCGATCACGGGGTGGAAGCCGATCCATTCTTTGTCCGTCGCCTTCACCGACCACGTCACCTTCGGCACGTCCTTCGGAACGCGGCCGTAGACCTCGCGCTCGAAATCCTCCACGATCTCCGGACGGCGCTCTTTCCACCACACTTCCGCCGTCGTCACTTTCTGGCCGTTCTTCAGCGTCAGCGGGTCGGGCAGATCGGGAAACGGATTAGCCTCCGATTCATCATAGTTGGCATGATTCGGCGCCTTCTCGTTCCCGCTCGGCCCCGGACGCAGCGCCTTGATTCCAAGCTGCTCCATCATGTTCCGCTGATCCTGCTGCGCCGTGAAATTCACCGGCTGAGGCAACTGGGCCTGGGACGTGGCCGTGCCGGCAGAAGCGCTCTGGCCACGCAGAAGGCCGCCTGAAAATGCGCCGGCAAGCGCAAGCAGCACGCTCGCGGCCACAGGCGATCGAAATATGGACTTCATCGCGTCCTCCGCTGAAAAAACGTACCTCTGCATCTCCGTGTCCTCTGTGCCCCGAAGACCTCAACACAGGGGTCACGGAGAATTCGGTTTGGTCGCGGCCAATCCGCTCCAGGTTCAATAAATGTCCCGATCACTGCGTGAAATCCGCAAGAGGAATAGCGTCGGCCATGGCGCGGTATCCCGCAGGCGACGGATGCAGATGGTCGCCGGAATCGTACGCCGGCAGCAGCTTATCCGGCTGCTGCGGATCGCGCAGCGCCTTGTCAAAGTCAATCACAGCGTCGAAATGCCCTGGCACGCGTATCCATCGATTCACTGCCGCGCGATCGGCCTCGCCGAGCGGCCCCGGCTTGTAATATGCAGAATCGACGAACGGCGT
>JASHPE010000044.1 GCA_030038235.1 Terriglobia bacterium | reverse complement strand
TCATTCACAGCGGGTTCGGCACGGCGGTTCTGGTACTGAACATCGGCGGAGTGACCCTGCGCGATCTCGAGGTGCGCGGTGATGGCGGCGACACGAATCGCGGATACGGCGTCGAAGTGCTGAACGAAAACGGCGCGGCCCGTCTCGATTCCATCCGGCTCGACAACATCACCGCGAGCGGATTTCACTGGTCCGGCATTTACGTGGGCGGCGTGCCTTCGACGCCAGGCTCGCAGCAGGCGCCGGCGGGCCGTCGTTACGGATTCCGCGACGTGCAGATTTCGCATTGCACCGCGCACGGCAACATGTACTACGGGATCTGGGTGAGCGGGCCGTGGTGGGTGGGGAAGACCGGCTACGCCAACGAGCACGTGACGATCTCAGACTCCCTGGCCTACGACAATCCCGGCGATCCGGCGTACAAAGAAAATCACAGCGGCAACGGCATCCTGCTTGACGATACGGATGGCGGCCTGATCGATCGCTGCACCGCCTGGCATAACGGCGCCGCCAACGGCAGCACGCAAGGCGGTCCCGTCGGAATCTGGACCGATGAGTCGAACGCTGTGACCATTCAGTTCTGCGAATCGTATAACAATCGGACCGGCGGCGCGGCTGACGGCGGCGGATTCGATGTTGACGGCGGCGTGACGAACTCCGTGCTGCAGTACAACTACAGCCACGGCAACGACGGCGCCGGATACCTGGTGTGGAGTTACGGGGGCGCAGTGCACCCGCTCGCGCACAACCTCATCCGCTACAACATCAGCGAGAACGACGGCCGCAAACATCGATACGGCGGAATCCACATCGGCACGAGCGGCGGCGTGGTGGAAGACATCGAGGTCTACAACAATACCGTTTTCATGGCGGGCGCAAGCGACGCGCAGCCATGCGACGTCTGGGTGGGCGGCAGCGAGCCGAACAAGCGGATCAAGTTCTGGAACAACCTGCTGATTTCCGACGGCGGCCTGCCGCTGGTGGAAATCGAGCCGAGGCAGGACGTAACGTTTCAGGGCAACGCGTACTGGGCAAGCGACGGGAGGTTCCTCTTCGTGGATAGCGGGGAGCCTTACAGCACTCTCGATCAGTGGCGTGCGGCCACGGGCCGCGAGCGCTTGCGGGGGAAACCGACGGGCCTGGTCGCTGATCCGAAGTTGACCGGAATAAATGCGGGCGAAACCGTGGCCGGCAAGGGCCCGCTTTCGAATCTGACGGCCTACCGTCTCACGCCAGGCTCGCCGCTGATCAACGCCGGGCTCGATCTTGCCCGCGAGTTCGGCATCGAGGTGGGGAATCGTGACTACTGGGGAACGCCGGTCCCGCAGGCCGGCCGCGTCGGGATCGGGGCGTGTGAAGCGCCTGCAGACGCCCGCTGAGGTCGAAGAGTGACGCAAGCATGATGCAAGGAGGTCTCTCGTGGCCCAGCAACAATCGAGCATGATTTTCGTCGGCATCCGCGGCATGGTCCTGGCCCTGGAAACATCGAGTGGCGCCGAAGTGTGGCGAACCAAGCTCGAGGGTTCGTACTTCGTCAACGTCGTCGTGGACGGCGACGCTGTGTATGCCGGCACCTTTGGCAAATTGTTCTGCCTGAGCGCCGCCAGCGGGACGATTCGCTGGAAAAACGAACTGAAAGGACTCGGCTACGGTTTTGTGACCATCGGTCTAGCCGGACAGAGTTCGCTGCCCGCTGCGAGGGCGCAGATGGAAACCGATGGCGCAGCCAGCGCCGCCGCGAGCGTGGCCATCATGAGTTAGCGGCGCGGACCGCGCGATTATCGCTGTGATAAAGCGAATCGATTGGACTCCACCGGGATCCCGCGGCACACTGGGTCTGAGACTGGACGACGGATGAGCACTTCTTCACCAGCTTCGGCCACCTTCCCTGCAAGCGATGCGGCGCCCACCAGCTTCCGCAACGGTTGCGAATCTGCGGCACCGAACACCTAATCGCAGAATCTTAACAAAATAGCCACAAAATCGATCAGCCCCTCTTTTTATGATCGCAAGGAGGACGACATGCAAACGACGGTACAACCGATCAAGCAGTACCTGCTGGCGAGTGACTTCGATCAGACTTTGAGCTTTAACGATTCCGGCCTGGTGTTGAGCGAGCTGGCAGGGATTCCCGCGAAGACATTCGAAGGCAAGGTGGCCACCCTGGCCGCGCAAAATCTGGTGCAGCAGGGCGGCGAGCTGACCTACCTGTTGCTGCACGATCCCGAGTATCGCTCGCGAGTCCGCAGGGAACACCTGCTTGAAGCCGGCAAGGAGGTGCGGTTGAAGAAGAACATCCGGCAACTCTCGGATATTCTGGGCCACGCCATAGAGGGCTACCGTTTTGAGCTGCACGTGATCTCGGCGTCGCCGCAGGAAGTGATCGAGTCGGCGCTCGAGGACGTCATCCCTTCGTCGAACATCCACGGAACGCAGCTCGCTTACGACGCCTCGGGTGCGGTGGAATCGGTGGTGCGCGTCAACGCCGGCTATGGCAAGGTGGCGGTGCTCGACGATCTGCAGCGATTATTTCAGGTCGGCGCCGAACGCATCATCTACGTGGGTGACGGCAGCTCGGACATTCATGTGATGCTGCACGTGAACAGGCGTGACGGATTCACCATCGCGGTGTCGCAGGCGCGGCACATCGCCCAGATCGCCAAACGCACGGTATTGAGCGACGACGCGCTCAGCGTGCTGATTCCCGTCCTCGAAGAAATCGTGGGCTGGGACGCGGCGCGCATTCGCGTCTTCTTCGAAGCGCAGGGTCTGCTCATCCAGGAATGGGACCGCGTGCGCGCGGACTGGCTTACCATCGCGCCCAACAATCCGCCGCACGACGCAATCCGCACAGGAGGGATGACCAATGTCAATCTTTCCTGAAGGCCTCGGCTGGACCGCGACCGCGGTCTTTGGCCTGTCGTATCTCTTCAAAGATCCTGCAAAGTTGAGGCTCGTACAGGCGGGCGCAGCTTTGCTGTGGATCCTATACGGCGCCCTGATCCACGCACTGCCTGTGATTGCGGCAAACGTGATCGTGGCGGGCATGGCGCTGATCTCCTCGTGGCGATCTTCGCCGCGGAAACCGGGAATCGCGTAAGAGCCGGCAAACTTGCGGCCGGACTCCAGTTATTGCAGCCGCAGAGCCACGTTCGGCTCAACGCCCATCGCGCGCCGTGCCGGCAGATAGCAGGCGCCCAGCGCCACGAATCCCAGGCAGGCCGCAACCGTGCCGAACGTCAGTGGATCGGTAGCGCTGATGCCGAAAAGCGCGCTGCTCAGGAAACGGGTGAGGACCAGCGAGAGCGCGAGTCCCAGCGCGAGTCCCGCGAGGGTCAGGCGCAGGCCTTGTCCGAGCACCAGCCGCATGACGTCGCGGCGATCGGCTCCCAAAGCCATGCGGATCCCGATCTCGCGCGTGCGCTGCCGAGCGCTGTAGGCTATCACTCCATAGATCCCGACCGTGGCCAGAATCAGCGCCAGCAGGCCGAATGCGCCCACAAACGTGCCTGCCAGGCGCTGCAGGGTGCTGGCGATCTCGACGCGCACCGCCAGGCTGTCCTGGTCGAAAACGGGCAAATCCGCATTCAGCTCATGGATCGCCTTCTCCAGCGCGGGGGCGAAACTCAAAGGATCGCCGGCGACCCGCGCCAGAACAATCGGGTGGCTGGTGTAGTCCTGAAGCAGCGGCAAATAGAGAAAGGGCTGCGGCTTCTCATCCAGGCGGTCATAGTCGCAGGTGCGTGCGACGCCCACAACCGTGGACCAGTGACCCTCTGCCCAGATGCGCTTTCCGAGGGGATCCTCATTCGGCCAGTAGCGATCAGCGAGGGTTTGATTGACCATCGCTACCTGCTGGGTGTCCTCCCGATCGTTCGCAGTGAATTCTCTTCCCGCAACCAGTGGAATCTGCATCATGTGGAGAAAACCCGGACCCACTGCCGCACTGCGGATATCCATGGCTTCGTGAAGCTGGGGCACATAGCCTTCGAGCTTCACCATCTCGGTGTTCCTGGTCAAACCGAGCGGCATGACGTCAGCCATGCTCGCCGACTGAATGCCCGGCAGCGCCGTGAGTTTGGCGAGGAGCTGCCGGTCGAATTCGCGTCCCTGCTCCGATGTATATCCGGCCGGGAAAAGATCGAATGACGCCACCAGCACGTGCTCGGGATTGAAACCGGGATTGGTTTGCTGCGCACGCTGGAACGCGCGGATGAAAAGGCCCGCGGCCACCAGCAATAGCAACGACATGGCAAGCTGCGCGACCACGAGCGCGCTGGTCAGGCGCGCCTTGCGGCGTCCGCCGGAAATGCTGCCCGTCTCTTCCTTCAAAATCGCCATGGGATCCAGACTCGCCGACCGGGACGCCGGCAGGATTCCAAAAATCAGGCCCGTGACGATCGAAATCGCGAGCCCGGCCAGAAGCACCGTCCGATCGGGGTGTATGGCGAGCGATACCGGAAAACTGGTGGGCGGGATGAAGTCCGCCAAAGTACCAGTGGACCAGGCCGTGATCAGCAGCGCAACGCCGCCGCCTGCGAGCGCGAGCTGTATGCTCTCCACCAGAAGCTGCCGCATCACGCGCCCGCGGCCGGCGCCCATCGAGAGCCGAATCGCGATTTCGCGCCGGCGTGAGACCGACCGCACCAGCAGCAGATTCGCCACGTTGGCGCACGCCAGCAGCAGCACCAGGCCGGCAATCGCCATCAGCATGGGCAGCACGATGTAAAAGTGGCCGTTGGCGCCGTTCGGCGAGCGCCACAGCGGGTAAATTCCCACCTGATTCTGTCCGAAGTGCGAATCCGGGAACTGCTGGGCAAGGTGCTGCATCAGCAGGTTCATCTCTCCGCGAGCCTGTTCGATCGATACGCCGGGCGCGAGCCTGCCTTGCATCATCAATTCGTTGTCGCCGCGATCGTGAATCCAGTCTGCGCCGCTCGCCACCTGCTGTTGCATCATGAACGGAACCCAAATGTCCGTCTGCAGACCAGTCATCGTGCCGTGAAACGCCCGGGGCGCCACGCCGACCACCGTGAAGGGATGGCGGTTCAGGAAAATCGTCCGGCCGATGATGTGCGGATCACCTCCAAAGCGCCGCTGCCAGAGGCCGTAGTTCAGGACCGCCACGGGCGCGCCGCCGGGTTTCTCGTCTTCGGCGGCCACAAAGCCGCGGCCGAGAAACGGGCGGACCCGGAACACGTCGAAATAGTTCGCGGAAACGTCTGCCCCCCAGAGGCGCTCTGGCTTGTTTGTTCCTGTCAGGTCGAGAGGGCGGAACTGGAACGCCGCCAGGCCGGAAAAGCTTCGAGTGCCTGCCCTCAGATCGAGATAATCAGGCCAGGAAAACTCGCCAGGATCGTCGACGGTGCCGCCGCGCGTGATGGAAACGATATCGCCCGTCTGCGCCGCTCCGGGAATGGGATTCAGCAGAGTGGAGTCTATCCAACTGAAGATCGTAGTATTAGCGCCGATGCCGAGAGCGAGCGTGAGAACGGCGAGCATAGTGAATCCCGGATTCTTGCGCAGAACGCGCCAGCCGTAGCGCGTATCCTGCAGCAGAGTCTCGAGTGCGGGCAGGCCGCGCCGGTCGCGATACCTCTCTTTGGTCTGCTCCACGCCGCCCAGGCTGATCAGCGCCTGGCGCCGCGCCTCGTCCGGAAGCATGCCGCGGCGCATGTTGTCTTCGATGTGCAGCGCGAGATGGCTTTCCATCTCAGCGGCCAGATCCCGCTCGCGACCTCTACCCGTGAATAGCCCACCCAAACGCAACAACCAGGCTCGCAGCTGTCTCATGATTGCTCCTCGGGCGCGAGAAATCGGTCCAGAATCGCGGTGGTCCGCTGCCAATCCCTCGCTTCGCGCTCAACCTGCTTCCGCCCGGCGCGCGTCAGATGGTAATACTTCGCCTTGCGCTTGTTATCTGACACGCCCCACTCGGAGCCGATGTACCCTTCCTGCTCGAGCTTCAGCAGCGCGGGGTAGATCGTTCCGTAATTGACCGACAAGCGATCGCCGCTGGTCTGCTCGATGCGCCGCGCGATTCCGTAGCCGTGCAGCGCGCCCATGCCCTCCAGCGTCTTCAGGATCATCAACGCCAACGTTCCCTGCCAGACATCCGCTTTCTCCCGCATATGCCTCCTATGGGATTCCCATAACAAGATACCCCGGTTCATATGGCATTGCAATAGGAAAAACACGACGAGAGACGAGTGCTGAGTGGCTCCTTGTTCCCCCCGGGCTAAAGCCCGGCGCTACGACCCTGACGACGTCGCGGTATTCTCGGCGCACTACGCCAGCAAGCCGGCCCACCCCAACACGGCCCGAATCGAGCTCGTTAGCCCAGACCTGTCAGTCCCAAAATGGGAACTTCCTTTATTTTCAATAACCTGACGGTTTCGTTTCGTAATTTCGCGTTGAATTGCGCGGCGAACAAAAGACGAATCCCGGCAGACTTTCGTTTCCTTCGATCTGCCCGAGAAACAATGTGGAGCCTAGTATAAGAGGCTCTCATGAGCAGTCGGACTTCCGCCTCTCCAACTGGAGCCCGTTCTCAGGCGCACCCGTGTGGCAGGTCACACAAATTGCGACCTTCACGGACTCCCGTAGAGCCCGGCGCTACGGTCCTCACAACGTTGCGGCATTTTCGGCGCACGACACTAAGGACGGTGAGAGACGAGAAACCACGCCACGGAGGGGTGACCGGCGACGAGACGCGACAGACGCTAGATGAGAATTACTTGCCTCTCGTCCCTCATCTCTCGTCTCTAGCGACTAACCACTCGCCACTCGTTTCAATTGCTCCGCAACGCGATCATGGGATCGATGCGGGACGCCCGTCGTGCCGGGAGATAACCCGCGACCAGGGCGACCGCGCATACGAGCAGGATCATGCCCGCGAACGTCGCCGGATCGGTGGGTGCGGTATCGAACAGCAGGGACGCGATTGCCCTCGAAACGACGAGCGCGGCAACAGTACCGAGCAGAATTCCTGCGGCGGCCAACCGCAGCGTGTTCGCGACGACAGCCCGCTGGACCCTTCCGGCGGTGGCGCCGAGTGCCATGCGGATACCGATCTCCTGGGTCTGACGTGCGACCGAGTACGAGATGACGCCGTAGATTCCGAGCGACGCCAGGGTCAGTCCCAGCGCGGCGAACGCCGAGACCAGCACCACGAAGAATCGCCGTGGAGAGACCGCGTGATCCACAATTTGGCGCAGCGGGCGAAATTCGGAGGACGGCTGTCCGGGGTTCTGTTCGCGCAGCGTCTTCATGACGCTTGAGGCTAGCGCGTCGGGCGGCAGGCTGGTGCGGATGACGAGTTCCGCGCCCACCGGACCCGCTTGCGTGACCGGGAGGTAGATGTCGAGGCCCGAGGAATCCTCGACGCTGGTTTCGCGAACGTCGGATACCACGCCGATCACCGTCGTGTCGTTCCCATCGATCACGGCGATTCGGCCCAACGGGTCCTGGCCCGGCCAAAGTCTCTTCGCAGCCGCCTCATTGATAATCACGACTGGAAGGGTGCCGGGGCCGTCCGACCAGGACACATCGCGTCCGGCACGCAACGGCATACCCATGGCGTCGAGGTACCCCGGCGTGACGACGTAGACGAAGGCATCGGGAGATTCATTCTCCCGGTAGGTCACCCCTTTGGCACCCAAGCCCCAGCTCCGGTTACGGTCGAGCGGCAACATGTCTGAGACGCCGGCCTCCTGGATGCCGGGAATCGCCTTAACCCGCCGAAGCATTTCTTGAAGGATCGCGCCGCGCCGGGCTGGTGCGTCCTTGCTGCCGCCGTCGTCATACTCCACTCTGACGGTCGCGGCGCGGTCAGCTTGGAATCCCAGGTCGACGTCGAGGACGCGCAGGAAACTTCGAAGCAGCAGGCCCGCCCCGATCAGCAGCACACAGGCGAGAGCAACTTCAGATACAACCAGCACCGAGCGCATGCGCTCGTGCTTGTGGCCTGCGGTGGTGCCATGCGCGGAGTCTTTCAGCGCTTCTTGCACGTCCTTGCCCGACATTCTGAACGCGGGCGCGATGCCGAAGAGCGGAGCGCTGACTACGGCGACCAGCAAGGTCCATCCCAGGGCCGGCGCGTCCACATGGAGACTGGTCAGCAGCGGCAGGGCAATGGATCCCTGATGCGCGAGATAGTAGGTCATCAGGAAGGCGAATCCCAGGCCCAGAATCGCGCCTCCCACGGCGAGCACCATGCTCTCGGTCAGCAACTGGCGGATCAAGCGGCCTCGTGCCGCGCCCAGAGCGCTACGCATGGCGAATTCCTTGCTCCGCGCAGCGGCGCGCGCCAGCGAGAGGTTCGAGAGATTCACGCACACAATCAGCAGGATCAAGGCAACCGCCGACCACAGCACGATGAGGGATCGCCGCAGCTTGCCGCTGACGTGATCCTTCAAGGGCTGCACCTCGCCCTGGTAACCTGTACCGTATTCCGGATGCGCCAGGCTGAAATAGAAGGTTGGAAACAGCAGGTTGGCTTCCGCCTGGGTCTGCGCCACCGTCATTCCGGGCTTCATACGGCCGATGAGGAGCAAAGTATTTCCCCAGTACCGCATGTCGTCCATCGGTGCCGGGACGAGGATGTCCATCTTCGTCCCGGGCGCGAATACGGAGCCGAAATCGAAGGTCGGGGGTAGCACCCCAACCACCGTCACGGACTCGTTGTTGAGCGTGATCGCCTGCCCCACGATCGATTGGCTCGCGCCGAATTGGTGCTTCCAATACAAGTAACTCAACAGCACCGTATGCGAAGCGTTCTTCCGGCACTCTTCAGGCGCGAACAGGCGCCCAAGTGCGGGCCGGACGCCCAATGTCTGAAAGAAATTGCAGGCCACCCAGACTCCGGAGACGGGTTTCGGATCCCCGTAGCCGCTTAATTTGTAATCCGCGGCGCCGTAAAAAGGCATGTAAGCCGTTACGCTCTCGAGGGACCGCTGGCGCTGCTGATAGCTTTCAAAGGCATCCACCGAGTACGTGACGCAGGACAGGCCGCACGTTTTGGGTGGCCCTTGGATCCATACCAGCTCCTTGGCATCACGAAAAGGCAGAGGCCGCAGCAGAATCGTGTTCACCACGCTGAATACGGCCACATTGGCGCCAATGCCGAGACCGAGGATGAGCACAGCGATGAGCGTGAACGCCCGATCGCGTCGCATGGTGCGAAATGTGTAGCGCAGGTCCTGCTTCAGAACGTCCAGCGACGGCAAGCCGCTCTTGTCACGCTGAGATTCATTCGACATGACCACTCCGGTCCCCGCGGAATATCAGGCTAATCGGCCTGCGTCTCCATGACTTGAAACGCAAGAGCCGGGCTGCGGGTTCCAGGGTTTTTGCCATCCCCGTTGCGTCTCTAAGGCTCTCTGTGCCCTCTGCGGCTTGAAACGCTTCAACACAGAGTCCACGGAGTCTCCGTGCCCTCTGTGTTGAGGCTTCTTTCGGACGCAGAGAACGCCGAGTCCGGCGCCGGCGCCACCTGCCACGGGGCGTCCTACCGGCCGAGGACTTGTTCGAAGAACTCCAGCGCCCGAGGATCGTGCGACTGGCCCAGCCAGAACATGGCGTCCTTGCGCACCACGGGATTAGGGTTCGACCGCGCGGTTTGGATGAGCAGCGGCACGCCTTCGTCCTTCGGAAGCTGGCTGAGCGCGAAGACCGCCTTTTTCTTCACCTCGGTTGCGGGGTCGCGCTCGATCGCCTCCGTAATCGCCCCTTCGGCCTTCTTGCCCGCCTTCTGCCCCAGCCAGAAGATGGCCTGAGCGCGGACAGAATCGTTCGGATCATGATGCGCGGAATCGATCAGCGTATCGATCGCTTCGGGCTGCTTGCTGATCGAGAGATCGAACATCAGCTTCTCGCGAAAGTGGTCGTCGTCGTCCTCGTGCGCAAGCGACTTCAGCGTGTCGAATCCTGTCTTGCCCCGCGCCGCCGCCATCCAGAAGGCGGCGC
>JASHPE010000396.1 GCA_030038235.1 Terriglobia bacterium | reverse complement strand
CGCTGCTGAAGGGTCATCTGCTGCGCGGCTCGCTGACGGTCTTCAATCTCACGAATCACACGAATCCGCGCGACGTCTACAACAACTTGGCATCTACCTACTTCGACCATTTTCCCGGCCTCCAGCACCGGTTCTATGATTCTGAGATTGACGTCGTCTATTAAATACAAAGGCGAGAGACACGGAGAAGAGAATGGACTGACGGTAGCTCGATTTGCCTAAGGGTGTGTGTGATGACCGGCACAGGCTGCAGAATGCGCCCACTACGCGAGCGCCTGAGACGAGCGCGAATCGCCTAACCGCACTCGCGGCATCAAACAACCCGAGGGATCTGCGGAGGACAGGCCAATTATGAGTGGACTCACGGTCAGGAAGAAGGCCGAGGACCTGCGCACGTCGGTGCCGATCAGGACGGGCGCGGCGCTCGGCGACCTCGCGCGGGAGGTCACGGAATCCGTCGGACGGCGCGCGTACGAATTCTACGAGGCTCGAGGCAGGCAGGATGGCCAGGATCTCGCAGACTGGTTGCGCGCGGAGAGCGAGTTGACCGGCATCGATGCGCGGATGAGTGAATCGAATGGTGAGATCGATATCGAGATCCCGCTCGGTGATCTGGCCGGGACCGGCCTTCAAGTAGGGGTCGACTACAGCCACGTCGTGGTGACGGCTCGATCGGCTCCGACGCTGAAGCGAACCGAAGCGACGCCGGCGGGCTCGATCCGCGCCGCCACGTCGATCGATCTGCCGGCCGAGGTTGATCCGGCGCGAGCCGCCGCCAGCACCGACGGACAGACGCTGACGATCGTGCTCCCGAAAATCAGCGCGAGTTGACCGGGGGACTGTCGCGGCTGCCCGGCGGGGGCGAGACAACGCCCACGCCGCCGGTGCAAAAAGATGCTCCTTTACCTGACGCGCACACTCCACCTGCCGCCGGTCCTGTGCTACATCATCGTTCTGGGCGCGCTCGCGCTCGGATGCCTGATCGCAGGGTTCATTCTTCATAGGGTCTTTCATCGCTGGGCGCGGCGTCTGCAGGGAACATGGAGTGAGATGGCTGTCGAACTCCTCGAGTCCCTGGCGCTGCCTCTGCTGATTGTCGGCGCGTTTGACCTCGCTCTCGAAACCCTTTCTCTCCCGCCACGCTACGATCACTTTGCCGGCCGGCTCGTCTTCGCCATCGTGCTCGGGGTGGTGTTCAATTTTCTGTCCCGCATGGTCGCCCTGCTTTTTCGCAGCGTGAGCAGCCGGGATCCGGGTTTCCTCCGCATCACGCAGCCGGCCACGCTTTTCATCCGCATCGTCTTTGGCTTTCTGGCACTCATCATTTTCCTCGAGAACATCGGCGTGTCCTTGACTGCCGTGTGGACCACGCTGGGCGTGGGAAGCGTCGCCATCGGCCTGGCGCTGCAGGCGACCTTGAGCAATTTCTTCGCGGGACTCAATATCCTGGCCGATCGCGCCGTTAGTCCGGGCGACCACATCAAGCTCAGCACCGGCGTGGAGGGAGAAGTGGTGCGGATCGGATGGCGGGCTACCGAGCTGCGTACCGCCGGAGATGAGATCACCCTTGTACCCAATTCGACCATGGCCAGCGCCAACATCACGAACTATTCATTGCCGGGTCTTCGTGCCTCGGCTTCCGTCACCGTCAAAGTCAAGCCCGGGGGCGACATCGCCGAGGTGGAAAAGATCCTGGCCGACACGGCGCGAAGCGTCGCCACGCAATTCAACGGAGCTGGGGCCCTGCCGAATCCCGAAATCTCATTCAATTCCAGCTTCGGCGATCCTTTCTGGCAGTTCTCCCTGAAGCTGCCCGTCGAGAAAGCGTCACAGCGGGACGCGGTGGCCGGCGCGCTGCGCAAAGAGATCGCCGATCGATACCGCGAGGGCAAGCTGCAAAGCCCGTAGAGGGGCCGCGGGCTAGGGATCGGCGACTCCGTTTCAGCCAACCACCCAGTTCCTCGTAGTCCCTCACTTCGTCCCGCCCAATAGCACATAACCCAAGTTTCGAGTCCCCGACCCCTGATCTCTGACCCCTGTGCCCGCTCAGCCTTTCTTGCGCTTGAAAAACTCAACCTGCTGAAGACGCTTCTTCGCCGCTTCCTTCGTTTTGTAGGGACCGCCAAGGTTCTTTCCCGTCTTCTCAGAGACAACCTTGTAGCCTTCTTTCACTTTTCTAATCATTTCGCTCTCCTGCCCAAGACCGATAGTGTTCTAATCGCAGACGTACGTGCGGCCACAAGGGCCGCCCGTACGTCTGCGATCTGGACCCATCGCTCACTCAACTTGCCTTGCGGCGGACCCTCGCGCTCCGCGACGGCGCGTGCTGCGCAATCCGATGCTTCTCCTGTTCGCGTTTTGCCAGGCTCTTCTTGAGCGCCTCCATCATGTCAATTACCGGCGCAGGCTTTCGCTCACTCGCAACTTTGAGCTTTCGGCCCTTCATCCTGGCATCGAGGAGCGCTTGCACTCTGGCTTGATACTCGTCGCGATACTTATCCGGCTTGAACTTGGCCGTGAGACTTCCCACCAATTCGGTAGCGAGCTTGATCTCTTGCGGCTTCACTTCGACATTGTCCCGCCCATACTCCGCCACCCGACGGATCTCGTTGTTGAAGTACATGGTGTGAAGCGTCAATCCATTGTCGTGCGCGCGTATGGCCACCAGATACTCCCGCCGGTGCATGGCGACTTTGGCAAGCCCGGCTTTACCGGTCTTTTCGAGCGCCTCGACGAGCAACCGGTACGGCTTCGCGCCTGAACTATCCGGCACCGCGAAATAGGAGGTTTCGAAGTAAAGCGGATCGATCTCGGAAAGGTTCACAAACTCGGCAATCTCCATGGTTCCGCTGGTCTCCGGCGCCAGTTTCTTGATCTCGCTGTCGTCCAGTATCAGGTACTGGCCCTTCTCATATTCGTATCCCTTGGCCACTTCGTTCTGCTCCACCAGCCGCTTGCACGTGGGGCAATAAAGGGGACGCCGCAGCCGCGTCCGGCAGACCTTGTGGACCTGGTGGAATTGGATCGACGTGGGCCGCGCCGCCGGGTAGAGCCTCAGCGGAATCGAGACCAGGCCGAAGGTGAGATATCCTCTCCAAGCTGTCGACGCCATGCCGCACCTCCTTCCTGACGAGGTCCGCAAGGGGCCCGATGCCCGGCGGATTCCCTCCACGCCGATTTGATGCCCCGCTCGCCCGGGATCGTGCCGTTTTGCCCGCATACGTGCTCATCGAAATCGGGAATCTCGTCTGGATTAAGTAAGTTATAGCCGGTGCAGGGACAGTGGCGCGAGGCGGGTGCCGGCTAAGACGATCACAGCGTTTCGAAAACCGCGATTTTCCTGGGAAATCGGCACAAACCATCGCTTCCACGCTTTCCACCGCACTCGTTACTGTTAAGTAAAAAGGGCTTTTCGATCGCTGAGCCCAAATTGACATCTTATTGATTATAGGGGACATTCCCGTTGCACAGGGGGCGCGTTTTTGATATTTCCACATTTCTCGAATTAAGTTCATCTCGCTGATTCCAAACGACATTCCCGTTTGGACCTTTTTGTAAACATTGTTCGCCATGCAATCCCGTTTTACTGATTCTAAAGAAGATTCCCGTTTTTCGCCTGCGACACAAACCCGGAATGTTATTGATTCCAAGCCATGGCCATTTTCGGTCGTGGATGTTAGAGTGGGGGCGTTTTTTCGTGTTTTTTGGCTTGTAGGTTGAGTTGTGTCGGCTAGAGCGTCACTTAAGATTACCGGAATCAGCGAGGTGCGAAGTTCCAAAAGTCCCGGTCTTGCGAATACAGGTGCGCCCCTTACGGTGCATTTTCCCAAAATGCCGTCATCTTTCTGATTCCACAAGACATTCCGGCTTTGGCGGGGCGCCTTGGTTGAGTTTTTCGGGCTGATCTTCGCGATGTAGGCTGATGTGCAGAGGCTAGTACGTGCTTGGTTGGCTGCGAGGTTCCGGACGGTGCGAGCGGAACCTTTGCGCACCGGCATGATTAGCCTCCAGGCCCCAACCGGCAGTCTCGATTGGCCGGCACTCGCCGATGGGCAACGGGCGGTCGAGAGCAACGTAGAATCATGACATGGCTCCTCGATTTCTCAAGGGACTATGAGAACCTACCATACTGCGGCGTATTTGTCAAGCTGTTTCTGAGCCCTGAGTTGTAGGCTACGTCGCCGGAATATTCCCTGGGCTGTGGAGTCCGTATGAAAGCGTGCGGCTTTGCCGCCTGCCTTGCAGACCTGCTGATTGGCCAGCGCGAGCCGAAGAGGGCCAAGAACGCAGTTTGCCTGTCAGGGCTTTGTGGCGTAGACTGGCGGTATCAGCATGGAGCAGCACCATGAGTTCATTGACCATCGAGCTACCGGAAGGGCAGAACGCCGCGCTCACGGCCAAAGCGCGCGCGAAGGGCCTTTCAGCCGAGCAATACGCTCGCGAAGTGCTCGAACGCGACCTGGTCCCGGAATGGCTCCAGAAGTCCTGGGAAACCGCTAACGCAGTCGGCCTCGACCGACTTTCTGCCGAGGAAATCGACGCGGAGATTAGCGCCGCTCGAAAGGCACGGCGTGAAGCAGGACTGCAACCGGCCTCATGATCCGAGCCGTTCTCGACACGAACATCATTGTCTCAGCCTTGCTACAGCCCCTCGGTCCGCCGGCTCAGGTATCCATCCAATTCGACTCTGCGTCAGTGGAAGTGTTTATGCAGAGTACGAAGAGGTTCTCAGGCGTCCGCGATTCGAACGCAGCGAAGACATCATCGCCGCTGCGCTTCATGCCATTCGCGAGCAGGGGTTGTGGGTTCAGCCCACGGGGCGCGTGACCGTGTGCGCCGATCCAGACGATGATATTTTTGTGGAGTGCGCTCAGGCTGCCAGGGCCGATTATCTGGTGACCGGCAATCTCAGGCATTTCCCTACATCGTGGGCCGAAACCCGCATTGTAACAGCTCGTTGGCTGCTGGACAGCCTGTGGGCGGAACAGGTAGTGGGTGGGAAGTGCGTTGATGACATATTAGAACAGTTACGAACTGCCGTGATTCAGATCACCCTTGGGCGTGACACTGAACGATCTCCGGTTGGTGGGGTTCTCCGCCCCTAACGGCGCTTATCCGACGTGGAGTAGCATAGTGACGTCTTCGTGCAATTGAGCCTTGGGGAGGGCAGGATGAAGACTTTGACTTTGCTCCTGGGTGCAGCCTGGCTTGGGTTGTGGCAAGCCAATAGCCAGCCGGCCAAGCCGCCCTTCACCATTCAGATCACCGCTACGTCGCCTACGGTAAAGGCCGGCTCGACCGTGGGTATAGGAGTCGTTCTGAGCAACACGTCCACGCAGCCCGTGGATTGCAGTGGGAGCATCAGCGGCCTCACCCATCAGGATCCCTATCTGACGTTCGAGGTCCGCGACGACCGAGGCCGTTTGGTACCAAAACGGGTGTACCCACACCCGGAGCTTACGACTGGGCATCCTATCAACTGCACCGTGGGGCCCGGGGAGACGCGGAGCGAGTACCAAGAGCTAGACCGAATTTACGACATGACTCGCCCCGGGGTTTACACCGTCCGGGTGTCGCGGCCCATCTCGGCTACCGACGAGAAGCCTGGCGTGGTCAAATCCAACAAAATAACCATAACGATCACTCCGTGAGCGAGCTGGGAAGGTCCATCCGGCTGGACCAGCCAACCTCCATTCACGCGGTAATGTCAGTATTGGTGCCCGCTAGTACTTAAAAGATTGGAGTAAAGATCTCTACGAAGTGTGCGGGCAGGCACAGAAGAGCATCGCCTGGATGTCATCGCACGACAAACGCACGGACATGTTCACGCACCTGCTTCGTCGGGAGGCGCGATGCCAGGAGGCCGAAGGGCCCAGTCGCTATGAAGAAGGAGATGGAGAACTGCTGCTCACGATACGCGAAATGAGCCGCCTTTGTCCGGTATCTCTCAAGATCAACATTGTGCAACCGGGGCTCTCGAAAGCTCAGGCCACGCGCGAACAGTTGGAACTCCTAAGCGTTACCGAAACCTACTTAATGGAGACTTACAGGCTGCCATTTGGCGTGATCGCAAGCGCCTGACTTTAGGCGCGATAATGTGTTTTATCGATTAGACGTAATAATCTTCGAGCATGAAAAAACCTCCATTCGGAAATCTCCGATGGAGGTCCATGATCAGCCTAACCGCACCTGTAGTGAAAACGCCTGTAGTTCAGCTGCCGGACAGATTGAATCTCTCGACGTCCGATGACCGGTTCGTAGAAACTCAACTTCAATATTGCCGAGTGCCGAATGAGGCGTTGGACATGGCTCAACGCGAAACGAATGACGAGCCCTAAATCCGAAAGAAGCGAGCCGCAACGTCGGACCAAGCGTGCGCCACGATACCGGGACGCAAACTGCGACGCCAGATGGCGAGGACGCCAAAGAGTATGCCGTAAAGTCCTGCCATCGCCGCCAGCCTCACGCCCTCATAGACGTGAGGTATGCCAAAGATTGCCGCCTGCAGCAGAACTGCCGCAACAGCACTCCTCGTTAGCGCCAGAAACTGCCTTTGAAAATAGCCGCGGAAGACGATCTCCTCACAAATCCCTGCCGAGACGGCAACTGCAATCGCGAGAATGCCTTCCAGCAAGCTAGCAGGATAAGGAATCGCTCCGCCTGCGTGGTTCTGGCCGACGAAGAAGATCACAGCTCGGGAAATGGCGGTCCACAACAGCCACAGTGCTGCTCCGATCAGAATGTCTCGTGCGACGGACTTGGCATTCGGCCAGCGCCCACCCACTAGGTCGCGAAGCTTTGCACCTTTCAAGCGAATGCCAAGACACACCCACGCCACCGTGGTCCATTCGAAGATAATGGTCTGAATCTGAAGCGGCATAAGATGAACCGGAGCTGGGGAGGGTAGGCGCGTCTGGTGACGCTGTTGAGCGACCCAGCCAACAAAAGTCACTGCGGCGAACACCGCCAGCAACGCAACTGTGTGCCAGACGGGCGCAATTGGGACACCGCGTTTCTGTTCCGCCACGGGATGGATATCTGTAATGCGACCCATACGTTCGTTGAAGCCTAAACGCTGTCTACGGCTTGCCCTTTCGATCGGCGTTGTGATAATACGGTGAGGACCTCACGGGCAAACTCTAAGCCGGGATTTCCATTATCGATCTCCGGTCCGGCGAATAAGATACTCCTCGCCGCCGCCCAATGCAACTGTGAGTTGGGTTTGCAGTGCAAGGTGCTCTCGCCGGCTCGGAAGGCTCCCTTCGGGCCTCTCGCGAGGACCCCAAAGGGCGCAACCGCCCCTCTTTTGACGCGTGTTTTCCGACACCTTTGCCGCCCTCCTGCCTTTTCTGCTCACGGAAATCGGATCCGGTCGTCGGCCCGTCTACCCGGCAGGCAAAGGCAGCAACTCGATTCGCCGGACCATGGCTCCAAACAGTCGGCGCGTCAGGTGGCTCTCCGCCAACAGCAGCCAGTAGTAGCGCGCGTGCTTTACTAGCCGGCCGCCCGTCTTCACCAGCCGCTGCTGCAAGCTGGTCAGCGACCAGTTCCCAATCCGTCGCGGCAGAACCATCCGCCGCCAGAGGTTTCCCAGGTTGTAGGCGATCACGCTCAGCCACAGCCGCACCTCGTTCGAGCGGAACCGATGGCAGCTCA
>JASHPE010000395.1 GCA_030038235.1 Terriglobia bacterium | reverse complement strand
TTGCGATTATCCGGCAGCGTGATGCTTTGAATGGTCTTCGACTTGTTGAGATCGAACGTGTAGTTGTAAAGGTTGAACGTGCGATCGTCCATGGTGCCGTCGTAGAGATCGCGATAGGGCATGGCCACGCCTTCCTTCTCGCCGGGGAAGTTGCCGGGCGTGTACCAGTCGCTGAAGCTCTGGTCGTGTTCGGTGGTGGAGCCGTCGGTGTAGGTCACGGTGATGATCTGGCTCTCCTGATCGCCGTTGACGCCGGTGGCCATCATGCGCAGCTTGGAGAACTTTCCCTCGGTTAGCGCAATAGGCTCGCCGGTGCCGCTGATCGCGTCCGGTGAATTGGGCGGCCCGAAGTTGAACTGGGTTCCGGTAAGGATGCGGAATTCCGTGAGCTGCTTCTCCGAGTAGGCGCTGCCATCACCGTCAAGGCCCCCCGTCGAAGAGAACATGGAGCCGTCGGTGTAGATACCGGTCACGTTGAAAGCGGCGCTGAGATCGACCGGCGTTCCCTGCCCTCCGGTGCCGAGCGCGGCGCTCACGGCCAGATCGACCGTCGCGGTTTGCGTCAGATTGCCTGACGTGCCCGTGATGGTCACGCTCGAATATCCGGTGGGCGCCGTCTCGGTGGCTTTGAACCCGAGAGTGCTGGTGGTGCTGGTGCTGGGCGGGCTCAAGACCGTGAACACGCCGTTGGGCGCGCCGGTAGCTGTAAGATTCACGCTGCTGGTGAAGCCGTTGATGTCGTTAATGGTGATGGTGCCGAGAGCGCGTCCGCCCTGATCCACGAAGGCGTTGATGGGCGCGGTGATGCTGAATCCGGGCAGGGCAAGCGTGACGTAAGCCGCGTGCGTGAGCCCTTCCGACGTGCCTGTCACCACCACCACGAAATTGCCGCCCGGCGACTGGTCGGTAGTATTCACGGTCAATGTCGCCGTACCGGACCCCGTGATCGTGGTCGGAGACACGGAGGCCGTGATACCGGTTGGCGAACCGGGAACCGTCACGCTGAGATCGACGGTGCCGGTGAATCCGTTCGAGGCGCCTACGCTGATCGTGCTGGTTCCCATCTGGCCTTGCGTGATGCTGATGGTGCCCGGCGAGGCGCTCATGCTGTAGTTCGCGCCGGTGAATGCCGGGCCGAGCGCGTTCAGCAGATCCTGTCCGTTCGGCGATCCCCAACCGGTGACGAGGTCGTAGCCGACGACGTCCGAAAACATGTTGGGACTGCCGCTGTTGAAGTTGTTGCCGGACGTGATGTCGTGGAAATCGTTGTTGTAATTCGAGCCTTGACCGATGGTATAGATGGTCGGATTCAGGAAGCCGATCAGCGGGCCGTTGATCTGCTCATTGGCCATGGCGAGAAATCCCGCCCAGCGCGGCGCGGAGAGGCTGGTGCCGCCCACGCCCTCAAAACATCCGCCGTTCGCGCAGTAATAATTGTCGGTATTGGCTTCGGCGGCGAGGTCGGGAATGTTGCGCAGGGTCGTCGATCCCTGATTCGATCCGTTGATCACCGGCACCTGATAGCTGGGAATCGTGAAACCGTTGGTGCTGTATCCGCCGCCGCTGCCGTTCCAGCCGGTCTCCGACGCCCAGGTGCCGCCGGGGCCGTTGGTGGTGAGATCGGTGCCGCCGGCCGCGGTGATGTCAGGATCGTCGGCGGGATAGAAGACGCAGCCGTTGAGGTCGCTGAAGTTCTGGCAATCGGTGGGATCGCCGTAGTAAGCGCCGCCGTCGCCGGAAGCGACGAAAAGATTCTGGCCCTGCGCCGCGAACTCCTCGAAAATCGGCTCGTCGGACGAAGGATCGGCGGGAAGCCATCCGAATGAGCAGCTCAATTGCCTGGCGAGGTTGTCCGTCGCCATCTGGTTGAACATGTCCACGTCGTAGTTGCCTTCGTAGACGATCACGACCCCAAGGCCGGGCGCCATGGAGATGCTCTGCTCCATGTCGATCACTTCTTCGCCGTCATCGCAGCCTGCGCCGCAGATGCCGTTCACGCCGTCCAGCAGTTCGTTCACGATGGGCACGTTGAGCGATTGATTGACAGTGCTGAAATACGCCTGGACGTCGCTCAGGTTGTAAGGCCCGAACTCAAACAGTCCAAGCGCCTGGCCCGCGCCGTTCAGGGTGACGCCGGGCGCGTAAGCGGCGCGCATGTCGCTGCCGAGGAAGTCTCCGCCGGGACCGGAGCCCGTGGTGTTGGTCTTCACTTTCGTGCTGCGGGGGTGCCGGTCCAGGCCGATGGGACGCGGCGGCTCGAAGTTGTTGAGTCCGGCGATGCCCTCGAGCGGAACACCGGGCTCGACCGAGGGTTCGACGTTGGGAGCGTAATAGGTGCGATGCTCCGTCGGGTGCTGATACACCTGCATCTTGATGTTGAACGCGGATTCGATCTCGGCCACGGTGCCGCTGGCGTCGATTACGAGGCGATTGGGCGCGGTGCGCGTCACGGTCAAGCCGTACGATTCGAGAAACTCCGCGACCAGCGCATCGTCGGTCGCGGTTGGACCGTACTCGTTCGTGAATTGCTGTACGGTGAGGAAGTGATGATACATGGGACTAGCGGGATCATGGAGTTGTTTCAGCAGACTTTGTAGTCCGGATTCGTTGCGGAGTTGAAGCGTGAGCGCGAGATTCAGACGCTGGTTACCGGGCAGCGCCCCGAGCGGACGCGCGTTCGACGGCGCGGCTAATCGGGTGGGAAGCGCTTGCCGCTGGGCTGCGAGTGGTCCCGCGGCTAAGAGCGGCAATGACAGAGCGACAAGGATCGGAAGAAGTCCAGAGCGGATGCTTGGACGTGCGTGCATAGCTTGTCTCCTTTCCCGCGACGCGGTCCCCACCCGTCCGAATGGGCCAGTTTACCGCTTTGTGGTGCCGATTTGAAGATAGGGATCAGGGTCGGATTCCACTGGACGCGCCGTCCGGAATCGTGTATAGTCCGAACATCACGGTTGCCACACAATTCCGGCAACGATGTGAGGATGAGCCTATGAAAATGATCATCCCGTCCTTCCTTAGCTAGTCGCGCTTCCGATCCGCGCGCTCTGCACGCAGCGTCAACGCGGGTTATCCACTTTCAGCATTCAGCTTGAGACCAGTAAGACCTGAGATTGCGAGGTTCCCATGGCCGACATGGACACAACCGCAACCGTATTGCAGCCCCAAACGCAGACGCAGCCGCGCTTCTGGGCCTCCGTCCGCGAAGCCTTGCGCGGATCGCATCAGGACTTCACCGCCGGCAATCTGAACCGCGCCATCTTCCTGCTCGCCATTCCCATGGTGCTCGAGATGGTGCTGGAGTCGCTCTTCGCGGTGGTCGACGTGTTCTGGGTCGCGCGCCTCGGTTCCGACGCCGTCGCGACTGTCGGCCTGACTGAATCGATGACGCTCATGATCTTCTCCATTGCCATGGGCTTGAGCCTCTCGACCACCGCCATGGTCGCGCGGCGCATCGGCGAGAAAGACCCAGAAGGCGCCGCCGTGGCAGGCGTGCAGGCGATCCTGCTCGGCATCGCGGCATCGCTCGTGATCGGTCTGCCTTGCCTGTTCCTCGCGCCCAGGCTGCTGGCGCTGATGGGAGCTTCGCCGGCCATTATCGCGACCGGCTCCGGCTATGCGCGGATCTATCTCGGCGGGAGCGGCGTCATCATGCTGCTGTTCCTGAACAACGCCATCTTCCGCGGCGCCGGCGACGCCGCCATCGCCATGCGGTTGCTCTGGGTATCGAACATCATCAACCTGATCCTCGATCCCTGCCTGATCTTCGGCGTGGGCCCGTTTCCCAGGCTGGGCGTGACCGGCGCGGCGCTGGCAACGTTCACAGGACGCAGCATCGGTGTGCTCTACCAATTCTACCGGCTGCTCAAGGGCACGGAGCGCATCCGGGTGCTGACGCGGCAGATTCGCCTCAACCTGGACGTAATGCGGCGGCTGGTGCGCGTCTCGCTGACCGGCATTCTGCAATTCCTGATTGCGCATGCGGGCTGGATCGGCCTGGTGCGGATCATCAGCTTGTTCGGCAGCGCGGCCCTCGCGGGCTACACGGTCGCGATTCGCATTGTGATCTTCGCCATCCTGCCTTCGTGGGGACTGAGCAACGCCGCCGCCACGCTGGTGGGTCAGAACCTCGGCGCGGGGCATCCCGAGCGCGCGGAGAAGTCTGTGTGGCGAACGGGCCTCTACAACATGATCTTCCTGGGCAGCATCGGCGTGGCATTTGTGCTCTGGACGGTGCCCGTGATCCACGTGTTCACCCACGATCCCGCCGTCGTGCCGCTGGCGGCGAACTGCCTGCGCATCCTGAGCTACGGCAACATGGCGTACGCTTTCGGCATGGTGATGCTCCAGGCGTTCAACGGCGCCGGCGACACGCGCACGCCGACCATCGTCTTCTTCTTCGGTTACTGGCTGCTGGAGATTCCGGTGGCGTACCTGCTCGCGGTTCCCGCGGGGCTGCAGTCGAAGGGCGCGTTTCTCTCCATCCTGATCGCCGAGTCGGCGATCGCGGCCGCCAGCGCCATATTGTTCCGACGCGGGACGTGGAAGGCACAGCGCATTTAGCGCCACGTCGCAGAGTCCGCCCCGGGCTCCTAAATATTTAGTTGACAAGCTCGCCGCAACCGGCGTAGATTCATCTCCGAAGGCTTTAGGAGATGATATGCGCCGGAAGCGGCAGGAATTCACTCCCCTCGAACTCGAAATCATGAAAGCGCTCTGGGCTAAGGGTCCGGCCACGGTGGCGGGTGTGCAAGAAGCGCTGCCCGGCGAACCCCGGCTCGCTTACACCACCGTTCAAACGATGCTCAATATCCTGCACCGCAAGGGCAAGGTGAAACGCACCCTGAAGGGACGCGCCTTCGAATACACTCCAGCGGTGAGCCGCCAGCGCGCCGCCAAGGCTGCCGTGCGCGACATGATCGATCGACTGTTCGGCGGCTCGGCCGAGAGCCTGGTAATGAGCCTGATCGAGCAGCGTCATCTGACTCCCGCCAAGCTTGCCGAGTTGAACCGCCTGGTAGCGGGAATCACACCGGCAGGCGCGAAGGAGGACGACCGTGGACACGCTTAGCGCCTTGACGGCGATCTTTCTTCTGAACGCGGCCTGGCAGATCACGCTCGTGACGGGAACCACGATGCTCCTCGATCGCCGGCTGCGACGCGCACCGGCCCGGTATCGGCATCTGCTGTGGATGATGGCACTCGTGGCGGCGATTTCCCTGCCCGCCTTGAGCACGCGCCGCTCGGCTGGAGCGATCACGCCACGAGCAACGTCTGTCTCAAGCGCTGAAGCCGCGAGCAATACCGTCCGCGGCTCGTCGGTGGTTGACGCTACGGCGAGGCTGTCCCGGACAGCATCCGCTCGGGAGCTTTTGCGAAGGGCCATGGCGGGATCGCACCCTGGAATTTTAATCCCCCGATCGGTGGCGCGTGTCACGTTCATCCTCTATCTGTCCTTTCTTATGGTGGTGCTCGCGCGCTTCGTGCGCGCGTGGCTGCGCACGCGCGAGATTCGCAGGCTCGCTTCCGATCTGCCGCTGCCCGGCAGTCTTGCCGCTATTCTCGATCGTTATGGGCGCGCCGGGAGCGCGGCTGCCGCCAGAAAGGGTCGCGAGGCGAAACCGGCGGCCGTCACGATTCTGTGGTCGGCGCAACTTGCCGGTCCGGTTTCGGCCGGCGCGAGGCATCCCGCGATTATCCTGCCCTTGCGCTTGCTCGAACCCGCTGCTGAGGACGACTTGAAGGCCGCGCTCGTCCACGAAATCGCGCATGTGCGGCGCCGTGATTACCTCTGCAATCTGATTTGCGAGCTGCTTCTGCTGCCGGTGGCATTTCATCCGCTGAGCTCGATCATCAAGCGGCGCCTCGGCGAAACCCGGGAGCTTGCTTGCGATGAGCTGGCGGCGAGCGAGCTCAGTCCCGCGGGCTATGCGCGCGCGCTCGTCCGCATGGCCGATCAAATCTCTCAATTCGCATTGCCGGCCGCACCAAGGCCGGACTACACTCTGGGCGTCTTCGACGCCGACATTCTGGAGGAACGTGTTATGAGACTCATGAGACCTGGCGCCGGCATGCGTCTGGCGAAGTGCTCGTTGTTTGGCGGCCTGCTGCTGATCGCGATATTGTGCGTGGCAGCGGCGTCTTTCAGCATGGCGGTGGCCCAGAACGGCCAGACCGAAAGCAATCAGATCAGCCCGAACTCGTCGATGTCCGGCGGCCTGCCCGGCGGAGTGGCGGGCGGCGTTGTCGGGGGCGTGCCGGGCGGCGTGTCCCAGGGCGCCAACGGCGGGACCATCGGTGGCGTACCGAAGGGAGTCAGCGGCGGCATCGGCGGAGCCGTCTCCGAGCGGGTCGCGACTCGCGGCGCGCAAGCGTCCAGCGACTCCGAAAAGACCGGCAGTCTGTCCGGAATCGTCGTCGACAGCAGCGGCGCGCGGATTCCCAAGGCTGAGGTTCGGCTGGTCGGCCGCAACACCAGCCTCGAGCAAAGAGCCGAGACGGACGAGACGGGCAATTTCTCGTTTGACAGCGTTCCCGCCGGCCGCTACTCGCTCGAGGTGACGAGCCCGGGCATGGGCGGAGCCTTTCGATCCTTTGAGTTCAAAGCCGAGGGCGAGCCTCCGTACTTTCCCTTCGTGCTGCATCCCGGCGACCTTACGGAATCCGTTGTGGTGACGGGCCAGGGAGCGGCAGATCAGAAGGCGTCCAAGGTGGGTCCGCGTAAGATTCGCGTCGGCGGCGCTGTTGAGGACGCCAAACTCGTGCAGGGCACAAGGGTCCCGCCGCAATATCCGGAGTCGTCGAAAGCGAACGGAATCGAGGGACTTGTGGTTCTTGAGGCCACGATCTCGGCGGACGGCACGCCGACCGATCTGAAGGTGGTGAGTTCGCCTGACGATAGCCTGTCTAAGGCCGCGCTGGAAGCCGTGAAACAGTGGCGATACCAGCCCACCTTGCTGAATGGCGACCCCGTGGAAGTGGTCACCACGATCGATGTCGATTTCCGGCTGCAGAACTGACGCCGACTCGGCGATCGCAGTTCGCGGAAACCCCGGGGTCGCGGATACGCTCCACGCCACGATCCCGGCGACGGCTCGCTCGCCGCAACCAAATAATCCCCAATCGCTATTCCTTGAGTGACCCCCCGCTCGCCTGGAGCATCTACTAGGTATAGACCTCCTGCGTTGCCTTGAGATGCCTGCAACCGGGCGGTACAATCCTGAAAGCGTCCGGGGAGACGCTGTGAGGAGGCTTCGACTATGAAGAGAATCTTGATTGCGGTCGTCGGCGCCATTTGCGTGGCGGCCGTGCCATCGGCCTTCGCGGCGGCCGGCATCACGGGCGACTACGTTGAGGTGCGCAGCGCCGACGTCTACACCGGCCCGTGCTTCGCCAATTCCCAGGTGGATCTCGAAGGCAAGCAAGCCATTCTTGCCTGGCGCGTGCGCCAGGGGAGCTGGCAGGGCGTTGACCTGAGCGGCCTCAGCGTTCTGGCTGTGGTGGACGCCAACGCCACGCTCGGCGATCCCTACCACAATCCTTATCCGGCGAAGTCCGTGCTGATCGTTGACGATCATGCCAACGCCGCGCAGCGTCACGCGCTCGAAAGTCTGGCGCGCGCGCAAGCCGGAAAGCTCGTGGGACACGTGGTGGGCGTGGAAAGCGCTCCGATTCGTCTCGCGGTGGGCGAGGGTGAGAATCACGGCAGCATCAGCCTGGAAGCGGGACAACTTGTGAGCATCCGCACGCGGAGCCTTTGCGCCGGCGATCACATCTGCGGCAACGAGGAGATCTACTATCCGCCGCTGGTGAGCACGTCGCACGCTATGCCTGCCTTCACGCTCGAAGATGCTTTCCATGGCAGCGGCCTCGGTATGAAATGGACTCGCATGGATACGCGCAGCGCCTACGTTGGCAGCTTCGCGCTGTGATCCGGATCGGTAATGCTGTGATCCGGAATCCGGGATCTGTAATTCGGCAACGTGGCTTCGGCCTCGGGAGCACTCTTGATGAACCGTAAGCGCGGAGTATTGCCGCTTTCGACCGCCATTCTTGTTCTCGCAGTGCTGATGACGCCGGGTGCGGCGACCAGGGCTTCCGCTGCGCCCGCCAATCTCACGGTGCAGCCCGCGCCGCGGGCTGCCGGCGCCGTTCCGGCGGCGCTCGCCGGCAATCTCGATCCGCAAGGCGCGCAGATCCTCTCGGGCGGCAGTCCGCTGTGCGACTTGTGGCTGCTGAAATCCGTTCCGACCGTCAAGTCGACTGACAGCTCGCCGGACATACTTTACGGAAACCTGCAGATCGGCGAACTCGTGGGAGTGATGCAGATTCTCGCGCCCGCGCAGGACTTTCGCCATCAGAAGGTGCCGGCCGGCGTTTACACGCTGCGCTACGGCCAGATTCCGCAGGACGGCAACCACATGGGCGTAAGCCAGTATCGCGACTTTCTGCTGCTGTGCCCCGTCGGCGCCGATACCAAGCTCGACACCACGCTCGGGTTCGACGACCTCGTGGCCCTGAGCCGCAAGACGGCCGGCACCGGACATCCGGCAGTGATGAGCCTGATTCCCGCGAGCTCGAGCGTGAAGACGGTGCCCGGCGCGTTCAGCGACGATTCCGGCGATCAGGTGGTGCAGTTCGATCTGACCGAACAGGGTGCGGCCAGCCCTGTTCCGGTGGCGCTGGTGATCGTTCCCGGAGCACAGAGCGGCGAACAGTAAGCCATGAGATTTCCCTTCTCCACGCGCGCCATACTCATCGTGGCAGTGTGCCTCGCGTGCCTGCCCGGCGCGACAGCTTGGGCCGCGGCAAGCCCATCTCGGCAGTCCGCGTCGAGTTCCGCTTCGCAGTCCGCATCGGACACGGTTCAGGGCAAGCTCGTGATCGGCCCGCAAGGGTCGCTTCACGTGGCGGCGGCGTCCGGCGAAGTCGTGGTCACGTCGACCGACGCTTCCATCCTGCACACGCTCGGGGACCCGCGCATGAACGGTCGCGAAGTGCGGCTCGAAGGCCGAGCCGAAAGCTCGCCCGGCGACGCCAAGTCGCTGAACGTCGCCCATGTGTTCACCGTCCATGATAGCAAGCTCTTCAGGCTGCGATTCTATTGCCACGTTTGCAACATTCCCGCCACTGAACCCGGACCGTGCGTCTGCTGCCAGCGCTGGACGGATCTCGAGGAGATTCCGGTCAGCCAGGTCACGGACGACATGGTTCTCGTCCCTTAAGGGGCAGTGACAAGTGACGAGTGGCCAGTGGCAAACACTCCGCCAGTTCACGGTCGACAGTTGACAGTCGACAGGCTGCAGTCGACAGGGCGCCGTAGGGCTGCCCACGGTCGAAGCCTGGCGTTACAGTGGAAAAGTAACGTGTAACGTGGCCGCCGTTTTCCGATTTTTCCAGACAAATCGCTGATTCGAGGCAACATTCCAGCTTCCCTTGGGTACATGTTTTATTCGGATCCGCACCTGGTTACCGCAGGATCCTGGATGCCAGGATCGTGGCAGCCCCGCGCCATCTGACTTTGGACACGACAAACACCTTGACCACTTATCTTTTCGAAAAAACGGCCTGTTTTCCTCTGTAACTCCCTGAAAACAAGCGTGATAAGCACAATGGGTTTGGTGGACATCGCTTCGGGCGTATCTCTTTGATAACAAGGTAGTTAGTCGCAATGGGTTTGGTGGCTTTGTGCAAATATTACACGGCCGCCTGCGCTGCGGATTAATCGGCACTCCCAGACAGGCAATCGGCGGTAGAGAGCGGCGCAGAATCATGGCGCGCTCCTCGATTTCTCAAGGGACAGTAACAAGATAGCGCGTCGCGGGTTTTTTGTCAAGATATTTCTGAGCCCTGACTTGTAGGCTACATTGCCAGGAGACCCCTGGGGCTGTGGCGGCCATGTGAGAACGAATGTGTGACGCCTTCGGAAAGGGGGATTTTTCCTGGGGCAGGTCCGGAGAAAAGTGCCTGAAGATCGTGCACTCGGTGGCCACTCTTTCCGGGTTCTTCGTCTTCTCAGTGACCTCCATGTATAGATCTGCGAGCACTGTGTTGAACCTTTTTTCGTCACGCGCCGGAAGAAGTTTGGAGATTTGTAACACCAGGAGAGCCCGCCGAAGTCGTGGTCCACAGCTTGTGTTAAAATCGGTCAATGCGGTGAGCGTAGCTCAGCTTGGTAGAGCGCCAGACTGTGGATCTGGACGTCGCGGGTTCGAATCCCGTCGCTCACCCCAATTCCCAAAGGAAGTGTGCGCTTGGGAGCGCGGGCAACCGGTTTTCGGAGATTCTGCCATGCGAAACGCGTTGTTAACTATGCTTCTCAGCGCGCTTTGTGGCTGCACTTTCGCCGCTGCGCAACAGACGTGGACCGGCTACGTCACCGACACCCACTGCGGCACGCATTGCCAGGTAACCTCCACGATGAAGCCGGACCTCGGTTGCGTGAGGCGGTGTGTCAAGCAGGGTTCCAAGTACGGACTCTGGACGGGCAACAAAGTGTATGTGCTCGAACCCCAAGCGAAGGCAGCGGCGTTCGCTGCGCAGAACGTGAGGGTGACAGGCACTCTGGAGCGCGACGTCATTCGCATGGATGACATCAAGCCTGCTCCGCCGTCTGCGGTCCCGCAGCAGCCGTGACGTGCTATCATAGGGCTGTAGACATAGATGGGGGCGTACCGGTTTCGACGGAAGCCCTTTGTGCTTAGAAGGCATGCCGGGGGTCCATACCACCCGTAATCGGCGTGGAACATACAACTGCCAACACGCAGTTTGCTCTCGCTGCCTAATCTTAGGTAGCGACGTTTCCTCCGCGCGGCCCGCCGCGCGGAACGAAATGTCATTTTAGCGGGCTGGTCCGGGGCTTCCCGCCTGAAAGCCCGGGACGAGACTCTCGCGCAAGCGAGGGGATCAGGCTAGCTGACGGCTCGTTGTTGCCCGCTCCTTAGGGCCGCCGGCGAAAGCATCAAGCGAACGGGACAAGCATGTAGGCTTCTAAGAGCAAAGCTTTTCGGACGGGGGTTCGACTCCCCCCGCCTCCACCATCCTGTTTTCAAC
>JASHPE010000394.1 GCA_030038235.1 Terriglobia bacterium | reverse complement strand
CAGCACGGCCGCGTTCTCGTCGAAGCGGATGTAGCTGCCGTCGCGGCGCCGCTGCTCTTTGCGCATGCGCACGATCACGCATTTCACCACTTTGCCCTTGGGCACCTGGCTGTCGGGCGCCGCTTCCTTCACGTTCGCCGTCACCACGTCGCCAAGGCCGGCCTGCAAGCCGACATCGTTCCCGAGCGGCAGAATACAGGAAAGCTTGCGGGCGCCGGAATTGTCGGCCACCCGCAGAATGGTTCGCATGCCGATCATATGGTCACCTCCGGCACCGGGGCCACCTGCTCGGCGCGGCTGATCACGTCCACCACGCGCCAGCGCTTGCGCGCCGAGAGCGGACGCGTTTCCTCGATCCGTACCCAGTCACCCACGCGGCATTTTCCGGACTCGTCGTGGGCCATGAACTTCGCCGATCGTCGTACCACGCGGTGGTAGAGCGGATGATTGATCTGGCGGTCGACCGTGACCACCACGGTCTTCTGCATCTTGCTGCTGCTCACTCGGCCGATCTTCTGCTGGCGATTGCTTTCCATCTCTACTCCCACTCCCGTCGGCCTCAGGCCTTGGCTGCTGTCTCGCGCTCCCGCGCAACAGTCTTTACCCGGGCAATATCCCTGCGAATCTGGCGCATCTTCGTGAGCACGTCGTTCTGGCCGCTCGCGAACTGGAACTTCAACCGGAAGAGTTGATCGCGCAACTCGCGCTCCTTGGTGCGCACTTCATCGATCGCCTCTTCTCTCAGGTGTTCTTTGAACTCTTTGATCTGCGCCGCGCGCCGCTTTGGTCCTGCCATGATTCTCCTCTTCCTAGGCTGCCCCGGCACGCGGCCGAGCCACGAACTGCGTGGGCAGCGATAGCTTGTGGCTTGCCAGACGCATCGCCTGACGGGCATCGGCCTCGCTGACGCCTTCCATCTCGAACAGGATCCTGCCGGGCTTCACCACTGCCACCCAGAACTCCGGTGCGCCCTTGCCTTTGCCCATGCGGGTTTCGGCCGGCTTCTTGGTGACCGGCTTATCGGGGAAGATCCGAATCCACAGCTTGCCGCCGCGCTTGATGAAACGCGTGATCGCCACGCGGCTGGCCTCGATCTGGCGGGCGCTGATCCAACCCGTCTCCAGCACCTTGAGACCATAATCCCCAAAAGACAGATCGGAGCCCCGCCAGGCCTTTCCCCGGCGCCGCCCGCGCTGTTGCTTGCGGTACTTCACTTTGCTTGGCATCAACATGATTAGTTCTCAGTTTGTCAGTCAGTCAGTTTTCAGGTCCCCAATTCCGTCGATTCCAGCCATAGTGGGGAGGCCGCATCGCGCTCGCCAACTGACAACTTGGCTCACGCAACCGCTGCCGACGCTTCCGGCTGCGCACGCCGCTTCTTCTGCTCCAGAATCTCGCCGTTATAGATCCAGCACTTCACACCGATCACGCCGTAAGTGGTCCGCGCCTCGGCCAACCCGTAGTCGATGTCTGCGCGCAACGTGTGCAGCGGCAAACGTCCCTGCAGGTACCACTCGGTCCGCGCGATTTCGGCGCCGTTCAGCCGTCCTCCGCACCGCACCTTGATTCCCTTGCAGCCGAAGCGCTGTGCCGAATCCACGGCCTTGCGCATGGCGCGGCGGAAGGCGACGCGCTTCTCGAGTTGCATGGCGATCGACTCCGCCACCAGTTGCGCGTTCAGTTCCGGACGGCGCACTTCCTGGATATTGATGGGCAGCACTTCGCGCCCGGTCTGTTTCTGCACCTGTTGGCGCAGCCGGTCGATCTCCGCGCCCTTGCGCCCGATGATGATTCCCGGACGCGCCGTCTGGATGGTGATTCGCAACTTGTTGCCGGGCCGCTCGACCTCGATTGAGGCCACGCCTGCGCTCTTCAGATCCTCCTTGAGCTTCTTCTTGATCATGAGGTCTTCGTGCAGCAGGGCGGAGTAGTCCTTCTTGGCAAACCAACGTGACTTCCACGTCTTGGTGTACCCGAGCCGCAACCCGTACGGATGAACCTTTTGACCCATAAAGTGTCCTTCTTCGCGTTGCCGCTCAAAGATCGCCCTCTGACCAATCGGCAATCTTCAATCGGCAATCGGCAACTCTCAATCTCTTCCCTTCTCCTCGACCACCACCGTGACATGGCACATGCGACGTTGATAGCGATAGGCGCGGCCCATCGGCGCCGGACGGATGCGCTTGGCGCGCGGCCCGTCGTCCACGTAAGCCTTCGACACCACGAGCCGGTCCACGTCCACGTTCTCGTTCTTCTGCTCGGCGTTCGCGATGGCCGAGCGCAACACCTTCTCCACCTCGTGCGTGGCGCGCTTCTTGGTGAACCGCAGAATGTTCAAAGCCTGGCCCGCATTCTGCCCGCGAATCAGGTCGACCACCAGCCGCACCTTCTGGGGCGACATGCGGAGGTACTTGGACGATGCTAGCGCTTCCATAAGTGGCTCTCAATCCTCAGGCGCTCGGCGCGGCCGGCGCAGCGGCAGGGGCAGCCGGACGCGCTCCGGGCGGCGGCGCCGCCGTGGTTGTTTTCTCGGCCGCGGCCTTCATGCCGTGCCCCTTGAAGGTGCGCGTGGGCGCGAATTCTCCCAGCTTGTGCCCGACCATGTTCTCGGTCACGTACACCGGAATGAACTTCTTGCCGTTGTGCACGGCGATAGTGTGACCCACCATTTCCGGGAAGATCGTCGAGCGCCGCGACCACGTCCGGATTACCTTCTTCTCGAACCGGCGGTTCAGGAGCTCGATCTTCTTCATCAAGTGACCGTCAACGAACGGCCCTTTTTTTAACGAACGGCCCAAGAATTCCTCCTCCAAACCCGACAACGCCTGCTGCTTCTTGCTTCTGACTTCTTGCTTCTACTTCTTCTCCCGCCGTTTGACGATGAAACGATCGGTCTGCTTGTTGTTGCGCGTCTTGTACCCGCGCGTCGGCTGTCCGAACGGAGTCACCGGGTGACGCCCTCCCGAAGTGCGCCCTTCGCCGCCGCCATGCGGGTGATCGACCGGGTTCTTGGCCACGCCGCGCACCGTCGGCCGGATTCCCATCCAGCGGCGGCGTCCCGCCTTGCCGATGGCGACGTTTTCGTGATCGACGTTGCCCACCTGGCCGATCGACGCCATGCAATCCACATGTATCTTGCGAACTTCGCCCGAGGGCAGCCGGACCAGGGCGTAATCGCCTTCTTTGGAAAGCAACTGCGCCGAGCCGCCCGCGCTGCGGACCAGTTGACCGCCCTTGCCGAGTCGCAATTCCAGGTTATGAACCACGGTCCCGGCCGGGATATTCCGCAGTGGCAGAGCGTTGCCCACCACGATGTCGGCTTCGGGGCCGGAAACAACTTTGTCCCCAACCTTGAGCCCGGTCGGATAGAGAATGTAGCGCTTGTCGCCGTCCGCGTAGTGCAGCAGCGAGATGAACGCCGACCGGTTCGGATCGTACTCGACCGTCGCCACGCGCGCCGGAACCCCGGTCTTATCGCGCTTGAAGTCGATCACGCGATACTGGCGCTTGTGACCGCCGCCGCGCCGCCAGATGGTCAATTCACCCTGGTTGTTGCGTCCCGAAATTCGCTGCTTGGGCTCTACCAGCGGCTTGTACGGCCGATTTACCGTGATTTCGTCGAACGTGAGCCCGGTCTGGAACCGCCGCGTCTCCGTGTAGGGCCGGTATGTCTTTATACCCATATCTGAAATTCAGCGGTGAGTGATCGAAGCTCTCAGCAAACTCGTCACTCGTCACTTGTCACTCGCCACTGCTCCTAGATCGTTTCGGCGTACTCCGGCATCTTCTCGCCTTCCTGCAGCTTCACATACGCCTTCTTCCAATCGGCGCGCTGGCCCATGGTGCGGCCGCGCCGGCGAATCTTGCCGTGAAACGTCGCCGTGTGGACCGATTCCACTTTCACTTTGAAAACAGTTTCGATCGCGGACTTGATTTCCACTTTGTTGGCGTGCGGATTCACGCGAAATACCAGCGTGCGCGCACGCTCTTTCACGTCCAGGCCTTTTTCCGTGATGATCGGCTTCTCGATAATCTCGTACGGACTCTTGATCATCGCAGCGACTCCTGCAAGCGCTTCAGGGCCCCTTCTGAAATCACCAGGCCGTCATGGCTGAGGATGTGATAGGGGTGGATAGCGTGATGGCGCATCAGATCGCAGCGCGCGATGTTCCGCGACGAGAGCTCGAGATTCCGATTGGCCGCATCATTCACGAGCAAGACCGATTTCCCCGCCCCCAGCTTCTTCAGCGCCTCGCTGAACGGCTTGGTGCGCGCTTCCGCCGGAGCGAGCGCCTCGACTACCGTCATTTTCTGCTCTTGGAACTTGGCCGCCAGTGCCGAACGCAGCGCTCCGCGCAGCATCTTTTTCGGCAGCTCGTAGGAGTAATCCCGAGGCACCGGGCCGTGAGCGATCGAACCGTGCCGCCACAAAGAACTGCGGATGCTGCCCACGCGCGCGCGTCCGGTTCCCTTCTGGCGCCAGGGCTTCTTGCCGCCGCCGCTGACTTCGCCGCGGCTCTTCGTCTTGTGCGTGCCGCTGCGCTGGCTCGCGAGATAGGCCTGCACCGCCTCCCACATCAGATGCTCGTTCGGAGGCGCGGCAAAGACCTCATCGGCAAGATCAAATTCCCGCAGCGTCGTGCCTTCCAGATTCTTGACATCTACTTTAGCCATGTTAGTTCGGGCGTTCCGCCCCCTTCGATCGTCTATTGCATTCAGCTCTCAGCTCTCAGCTCTCAGCTCTCAGCTCTCAGCTCTCAGCTCTCAGCTCTCAGCCTTCAGCCCCACTCCTACTCCCTGGTCGCTATTCGCGACCGGCCTCTACTTCTTCTTCTTCCCTTCCGGCTGCTGCACCGGCTTCGGCTGACGATGCGGCGCTTTCGCCTTGCGAACCATCACGTACGCGCCCATCGGGCCCGGAACGGCGCCGCGAACCACTAACGCATTCTCGTCCGGCATCACTTTCACGACTTTCAAATTGCGAATCGTGACCCTGTCCACGCCCATGTGCCCGGCCGCCCGCATCCCCTTGAGCACACGCGACGGAAATGCCGATGCGCCGATCGAGCCCGGAGCGCGATGGAACATGGATCCATGCGCCCCGCCGCCGCCGCCGAAATGGTGCCGCTTGTGGAATCCGGCGAAACCGCGTCCTTTGGAGATGCCGATCACATCCACGCGCTCGTCGACGGCAAACTGATCCACCAAAACCTTGTCGCCGACGTTGACTTCGCCGGCATCGGGGCCCAGACGCACCTCGCGCAGAACGCGCGTGGGATTCGCGCCCGCGCCCGTCTTTTTGAAGTGTCCTTCCTTCGCCCCGTTCACGCGCCTCGGTCCTGGAATTTCCACCAGACCCAGTTGCGCCGCCTCGTAGCCGTCCTTGGCCACCGTCTTGCGCTGGATGACGATGCACGGCCCCGCCTTCAGGACCGTGGCCGGAATCACGTCGCCATTGGCGTCGAAAACCTGCGTCATGCCGAGCTTTTTGCCGAGAATTGCCCTGACCATTTTTGTGTCCTACGCCTTCACCGTGTGATCCTTGCCAAAGGCCTTGATCTCGATATCCACGCCCGACGGGAGATCGAGCTTGGTAAGCGCGCTGATTGTCTCCGGCGTGGGCTCGAGGATGTCAACCAGCCGCTTGTGCGTCCGGATTTCGAACTGCTCGCGCGACTTCTTGTCGGTGTGCGGCGAGCGCAGCACCGTGTATTTGTTCTTCGCGGTCGGCAGCGGCACCGGACCGGCAACTTCCGCGCCGTTGCGCTTGGCCGTGGAGACGATCTCGGCCGCCGCCTGATCGAGTACGCGGTGGTCGTAAGCCTTCAACCGGATTCTGATTTTTTCGTGTAGCATCGGCCCCCGCTTACTGGATCACTTCCGTTACCGTGCCGGCGCCCACCGTGTGGCCGCCTTCCCGGATCGCGAAGCGCAGTCCCTTCTCCATCGCGATCGGCGTGATCAGCTCGATCTCCAGGTTCACGTTATCCCCCGGCATCACCATCTCCGTCCCGCCCGGCAGCGTCGCCACTCCCGTCACGTCCGTCGTCCGGAAGTAGAACT
>JASHPE010000393.1 GCA_030038235.1 Terriglobia bacterium | reverse complement strand
TTTCTTTCGATTTTTCACCCGACCGAGATTGAAGACAGCAGCCCGATGGTGGCCCAGCACTTTCGCATGGCCATCCGGCAATTGGTAGAGGAGGTACATATCCTGGACCGCCTTCTCTTCCGCCCTGTCGAGGCCGGCGTCACAGGGATTGCGCGACTTTTGGCCCGAATGCATCACGGAAGGCTCAATGCTTACATCGGCTACGTACTCCTCTCGCTGCTTGCTGTCCTCGTGTTAGGACGGCTGCTGTGAAGGCGGTGGAGACTCGATAACTGCGTCGAGTGCGGGGAAGCGACCGGGACACCGAGGTCTGAAGTCGGATCGTGAACTTGCCGTCAGGGGCGAGTCGCGCTGCATGTTATCATTCGGCAAAAACGCAGGGCGTTGCGCAGTTCCGGCTACCCATTTGACTCGGACCTCGCGCCCGGCAGGAGGCGTTGTTATTGGCTCGCTATATTATGGTGATGGTCGGAGGGGCCATCGGTTCGTTAACTCGGTACGTCACGGGCTCTGCGGTCACGAGCCGGTTCGGGGGCCGCTTCCCTCTTAGCACGTTTGTGATCAACGTTAGCGGTTCCTTCCTGATTGGCGTGCTGATGACCCTGCTTACGGAGCGATTTCACCCACACCCCAATTGGCGGCTCCTGCTGGTGGTGGGCTTTTTGGGTGGCTACACTACGTTTTCGAGCTTCGAGTACGAAAGCTTCCGGGCGGTGCACGATGGCGGAGGCTGGATCGGCCTGGGAAACCTGGTGGGAAGCGTCGCTCTAGGTTATTTGGGTGTATGGGCAGGGGCCATGCTCGCCAGCAAGCGCTGAATAAGAGAGGTCGGATGTTGCAAAAGGGCCCGGCAAAAAAGGTAACGATCTATCTCAATGAAGATACTCATTATCATGTGGGGCCGCTCTACGAGGCGATTCTAACTTTCCTCTTCAACAAGGGAGTTGCCGGCGCCACCGTGATTCGGGGCATGGCCGGATTTGGGGCCCATCGGCGGATGCACACGGCTAAGGTTGAACTCCTGGCTGACCATCTGCCCATCCGGATTGAGTTTGTGGAGACTGCCGAAAAGACCGACGAACTCCTGGTGACACTCTACGACATGGTGACCGACGGCCTAATAGATGTTCAGGACACAACCATCGTGAAGCACGTCGTAAAAGAAAAGAAGAGAAGTGAACCACGAGAACCGCACGAAATCAGGGAGAGCAGGGCGAAGCTGATGCGCATCTTCATGGGCGAGGCGGATCGCTGGCATGGCGAACCCCTTTACGAAGCCGTCTTGAAGCGGTTGCGCATGATGGAGATCGCCGGGGGGACGGTATATCGGGGAATCTTAGGTTACGGATCGAAGGGCCACACGCACAAAGAGAGGTTCTTGCACCTTTCACACGATCTCCCCGTCATGATTTTTGTGGTCGATGAAGAGGAGAAGATCCTTCGTGCGGCAGAAGCGGTGGAAGGAATGCTTACGGACGGACTGATCGTGTTATCGGACGAACGCATGATCCGGCTAGTCCATCCCAAGCCTTTGGAGGGATCAAATGCAAAACTACCAGCCGGCTAGGCTGCTGGGCTTGCACCTTTCCGAGCACGATCGCTACGAGGGTAAGCCTCTCCACGAAGTCATCGTTGCGAAGTGCCAGGAGCTGAAGATGGCCGGTGCAACGGTGTTTCGAGGCTGGGAGGGTTACGGAGAAACCAGCGAAATTCATCGCGCTCGTCTTCTTAAGCACGATCTTCCACTGGTGATCAATATCATCGACACGGTCGAGAACATTGAGCGCCTATTGCCGATCATCGAGAGCATGATGGACAAAGGGCTTATCACGGTCAGCGACGTTAAGACGATGCGAGTCAAATCCGCCGGAGCGTCGCGTGTTTGAAAAGATTCTCGTGGCACATGACGGTTCAAAGGGGGCGCAGAAAGCCCTTGAGGCTGCTGTCGAAATCGCGGCGCGCTCAGACGCCGAGCTGCACATGATCAGCGTGCAGGAAAGACTTCCCCGTCAAACTCAGCCCCTCAGTGAGATTGTCGACGTCCAAGAAATCGAAGGTCTTTACTTTGAGCAGGTGGCAGAGGAGGCCAAACGCCTTGCTGCCCGGCGGTCGGTATATCTCGAATGTACCCTCGTACGAGGGCATAGGGTGAAAACCATTGTGCAGGTCGCTGACGAAGGCGGTTTTGATCTTCTGGTCGTAGGATTCAGCGGGCACTCGCGGTTGAACGAGCATCTGTGGGGCAGGGCTTCCCGAGACCTGATGCGGTCGGCCCCCTGCAATGTGCTGGTTGTAAAATGAAGATAACTCCTGCAAGAGGGAACGCGGCGGACAGCGCAGCGGCGGTGGACGCTGATCAGGGTCGTATGTGATATCATATGGCTGAGTAAGGTGATGGAGTTCGCCTAGAGGGCACCCGCAGAAGCGGGTTGATGACTCCTGACCGCCGCGGAGGCGTTCAGGAGTTTTTTGTTTTTTTGGGGGGCACTTAATTGCCTCGCTTGCCACTCAAGGAGCCGGTATGGAGCACCAGAGATTCGAAGGCGATCGTACGTTGATGCGAGTCCACATCGGTGAAGGTGATCGATGGCATGGCAAGCTCTTATACGAGGCAATCATTGAGATGCTGCGGCGCGAGGGTTTCTATGGCGCCACGGTTCTTCGTGGATGTGGCGGATATGGCTCTTCCAGCCGCTACCACACTGACGCGATCCTTCGGCTGTCGCAGGACCTCCCGATCATCATCGAGGTCGTCGAATACGCGGAGCGCATCGAGAAGGTTCTTCCAAAGCTGGACGAGATGTTGGATGGTGGCTTGATCACCTTGGAGAAAGCGCACGTGATCTTGTATCGGCCGAAGCAGCCGGCAACGAAATAAGCTACCACCCAAGTCGGGCGGGCGTGGTCGCACAGCTTGGAAAGGCTTGACTGGATGAAAATAGTCGTTATTTCTGACATTCACGGCAACTTCGACGCACTCTCAGCGCTGCACGAAACATGGGATGAGCTCTGGGTGCTGGGAGATTTGGTGAACTATGGCCCAGAGCCAGGAAGCGTTGTCGACTACGTAAGGGAGAAGGCCGATATCGTCGTGCGGGGAAATCACGATCACTCGATTGGGTTCAATGAGGACCCTCGGTGTTCCGCTCCTTTCAAAGACATGGCCGAGGCGACCCGCCGGTACACGGATTCGGTGCTCACATTTGGTCAAAAGCACTTTCTTCGCCAACTCCCTTTGCATTTAGAAACCGAGCGGGCCGGCGCGCGGTTTTACTTGTGTCACGCCATACCCTCAGACCCCCTGTTTGGTTACTGTGAAGCGGTTTCAGCACAGTGGGACGCTGAGGTTGTCACGATCGGGACCGACTTCGTTTTCGTTGGTCACACTCATGTGCCAGCCATCCGGACCATCGGGTCTTGTGTCGTCCTCAACCCTGGCAGCCTTGGCCAGCCGAAAGGGGGCGGGCCGGAAGCCCGATACGCCGTGTGGCGAGACGGGGCGATCGAGCTCAAGTCCTTGGCTTATCCAGTGGAGTCCGTGGTGGCGACGGTGGCGGAGCTGCCCATCGCCGGCAGTCTTCGCCATGAGTTGAGCGAGATTCTTAGAACCGGAAGCATTCCTCGGGCAAAGGAGGCCTGTAACCGACATGCCGAAAATTAGCAAGCTGGAAGCGTTGGATATTTTGGATTCTAGGGGGAATCCGACGATTCAGGTTGCCGTGCGTTTGCAATCCGGTGCTGTAGGAATTGCCAAAATCCCGTC
>JASHPE010000392.1 GCA_030038235.1 Terriglobia bacterium | reverse complement strand
TGTAGCTTGGGTAGATTCGCCCGCCAAGGCGTCCGAGGTCCATCAGGGGATATGCCGTGATCGTAACCGAACCGATGAACGGCACGTCGTCGACCTCCCGGACCATCAGCAGGTCGCTGCCAAAGAACAACAGCCTGGCATCGGGGCAGGCGCGATGCAAAAACTGTGCGAGGAACACCTGATCGAGAACGTTGGATGCCATGATGCCGATAAACTCCGATCGGTACCGATGCAATTCGCGGGCGATAGTCATCAATTCCGCCTCTTGAGAAAAAGGCATGTTCTCCCGAGAAAAGTCGGGAACGCTATCTTGCGGACTAGGATCGCGTAGAGAGAAGCGAAGGTAAGGGCTGCGTACGCCTGTGGAACGAGTTGCCTCAGTGTTGTACTGATCTTCGATGGCGTGCGCGTTGCGCAACAGCGAAATGTCTCTGGGAAACCTGATGATCCGGCTCTTAGCCGGAACGACGAATTTATCGTCCACTCCGGCCGTAGTGTCATCCTCGATGAGCAGTGTGGTCCTTTGCGGGTCGTAATCAGCATTAAGCCGCGCATTTAGCGCGCGGTCTTCGTAATAATTGTCCCGCTCGAAGGAATAGTAACTGATCTTTGGCTCGCCGTCCGACGTCAGCAGGTCGGCCGCGAGCCCGGTTCCGGTACTTCCCGCGACCTTGAATTCGGTGACGCCAGATGTCTGCCACGCGGCTTCAATGGCAGCTCGGAGGGAGGCCGCGGAGCCGGAGTACTGAGGTCCGATAATTGCCGCCGCATCGTTGGAGCCCGCATTGCCTCTCGAAAACCTGCCGTTCTTCGAGATGGTGGCCGATTTCAATTCGGTTTCGTAGTATAAGGCGCGCTGGAGTTGAAAACCGTCAATACCCAGCGTCGGGGTTTCTGCCAGAAGAAAGACGTAGATCACCTTCTGGTAGCTTGCCTCGGACTCTTTTTTCTTCGGGACCTTGGGGTCTTTGTCCTCTTTGTCCTCCGGGGTCTTGACGTTGTCCGGGATGTATCGTAGAACTATCAAACCCGGCTCTCGCTCGCGCACAGGATCGTGACCCGGCTCAGCATTCCCATCCGACTCAGCGGCCCTCGAAATCTGGCGATTCTTCCAGGGCAGCCAGTAATAGCTTCCAACGTAGTAGTCGTCTTGAGCGGCTTGAAGCAATGCATCAATGGCGCGATCAAAATCCATGGCCGCGTGGGTATGAACCGGGTCGGGGACCGTGGCAACGATGGCCGTGACCTCTAGGGAGTGGAGATTGTCCGGCAAGCCCCAACGCTCTCCCGATTGGTTGGGGCATCCGAGATTCCGCGCTTGAGGCGCTTCTTGCACTTGCAGACTAAGATCGACTCCGCCTCGCTCTGCGTCGATGGCGCTGCGGACCTCTGAAGCGTCATCGGGCCACTCGGGCTTTCGCATGGGAGCCCAGTAGTTGCAGGATGCGACCCAAGGGCCGTCGCCTTCGGCGTTCGGTACAGCCGAGAGGGCCGACGAGCCGGTGTCGCCAGTGGGTGGGCTACTCCGTGGCGGAGCGGTTGAGCCGACAGGCCTAAACAGGAGGCTCGCCGCAACGATCGTTCCCAGTGCGAAACCCTGACGCTTATTCATAACGAGTCTCCTCGCCGGCGGCGGTCCGCCGACTAATGCGGCCAAGCCCCGCTTAGCGTTATGTGCCCACCGGCGACCGACCGTCCGCGGGCATGAAATCGGCTGTGGGTGCCCTCAGTTTCTGCCTGCGGAGTCGCATCGTTCGACCTTGCTAGCGGCTGCGCGGCCATCACTGAAACGACAGCCACTGAAATCGAAAGTGCCGACCTATCTAATCGGTTAATGACGCGTGAGGGTAGCTATACTGTAAGGCAGGAAGAATGTCAAGCGGTTTTTTCATGGTCAGGGGACACCGAATCGCAATTAGCGCTGCTGCGCCATACCGAGCGACTGACCCGGTCACGCTGCCGAGCAGCTCGTGGTGCAGATACGTGCAGATATTTTGGTGTCGTTTGGGGCGCGAAGTCGCCCTCCGAGGCCCGGTGAACGCACGTTCCAGCTCCGTCGGCCGTGGGAGAGGCCGAACAGATGGACAGGTCAACCCGGCGGGGTTGGTACAAGGGTCGCCTGTACCTTTATCCGCAGGTTCCACCTGTGCCTATTCACGGTCAGGCCCTTTCGGGGCCGTGGCCAGGACAACGCAGATTCGATGGCGTCATGCCTAACGCCGCGAGCAAGCTGGTGTGAGAAAAGGCGGCAACAAGCCTGCCCTTGAGCGCAGCGAAGGGCAGGAGCACTCTAAACTGTCGCTCGCGAATCGTTCATCCCCGCCTCAGAATTTACTTGGCAATTACCTGATCCTGTGCCAAGCTCGCTTTGGGACGGGAGGGCAATTACCGGCAGGCGTCTGCGCGCCTGACAAACCGGAGCATTGTCCTATGTCTGTTCCTCGCTCCCCTCGCCTGACGCTCGCTTTGTTCGCCGCCAATCGCCGAAACGCTCAAAAATCCACCGGCCCGAAAACCGCTCGAGGCAAAACTCGTTCACGATTGAACGGCTTGCACACCGGGAGCAGATCGAAGGAGCTCTGGCGTCTCAACCAGGCGCTGGCGTGGTGCGCGCCCGCCGATATTCGGGCCACCGCCGCCACCATCCTGACTCCAGAGCAGCTGGAGCACCCGTTTTCCGCTAGCCATATCCGGGCTTGGGAGGAAATCTGGGAGATGGGGATCAGGCGAGCGACGAGTATCGGCGACCGCCGTAGGAGGAGCGCAAGAGTTTTCAAAAATTCCTACGACCAAAGCCGGAATCTCCTTTAGAATGAAGGCCCATTCAAACGAAATCCTCAAATTACGAAACGAAACCGTCAGGTTACTGAAAACAAATGACTTAAATTTTGGCCTGACGCGAAACCTGCAGGTCATTGAAAACAAGGGACTTAATTTTTTTGGCCTGGGCGCCAAATAACTTACTATGATTCTAAGGCAGTTGAGCTTCGGCGACGGCTTCCGAGGTTTCGGAGGCGATCGCTATTCTGAATCGTTCGCCGGCCGGCTAAGTGGCTTAGTGGGTCGGCTGCGGGACGTGCTGGCAACCACCCACACACGGATGCAACAGGTCGGGCGCCGGCAGCGCATATCGGTGCATCTCACGCAAGTTCTTGGTGATGCCGTAGGCGTGCACGGAGGCGTCGGAGGCAAAAGCGGCCGGAGGCTTCAGCCGTTTTGTCCGGAGGACCAGCCAATCGGCTACCAGGTCTTGAGCATTGATCTGCAGATAGAGTCGAGCCGGTCCGGGCTCGCGGCCCAACAGCGGGTTCATTTCATGCAACGGGCCGGGCGACAAATAACGCAAGCCGTTCACCGCCCAGAAATACTGCCCTGCAGGCGGATTGAGACGGCTGGCGTCGAGGGCACGATGGGTGGTGTAGGCGTCGACAAAGGCCAAGGTGTGAATGGCGGCGATGAACATGATCTTGTGGAATGCTATTTTGAACATGACCTTGCTCCAAACCCCGGATGTTCGATGAAGCCGGGTATGCGGGGAGCGTCATGCAAGAACTGCGCACGGGTCATCAGAGCTAACGGAGGTTGTGAGAATGCCAGGCCCCGGTATGGAGTTGATCGGCGAAGAGGAAATCCAGGAAGTGCTCGGCGTGCTTCGCGGCGGATATCTGTTTCGGTACGGCTCGACCGTCGGCCCTGACGCCGATCCGCGCTTTCGCGCCAAAGTCTGCCAGTGTGAGCAGGAGATTGCCCACTACGCGGGTGTCCGATATGGCGTGGCAGTGAATTCCGGGACGTCGGCGTTGTTGACGGCGCTCGCGGCGCTCGGGATCGGGCCGGGCGACGAAGTCATCGTGCCGGGCTTCACCTATATCGCCAGCATCTCGTCGATCGTCTATGCGCGGGCGATTCCCGTACTGGCGGAAATCGATCGCACGTTCAATCTCGACCCCGAAGACGTGAAGGCGAAGATCACGCGGCACACCAAGGCGATTATGGCGGTTCACATGATGGGCAATCCCGCGCGGCTCGATGAACTCAAGAAAATTGCGGACGATCGCGGCGTGGCCCTCATCGAAGACTGCGCGCAGGCGTTCGGCGCCACGTACCGCGGGCGCGTGGCCGGGTCGATCGGCAAGGTGGGCACGTACAGCTTCAACGTGTACAAGACCATCACTTCCGGCGATGGCGGCATGGTGGTGACCGACGACGAAGAACTCTATCGGCGCGCCTTCGCTTTCCACGATCAGGGCCACTCGCCGCTGCGTACCGGCGTGGAGATCGGCGAGCGTCCCTTCTTCGGCCTCGACTTCCGATTCACCGAGCTGCAGGCCGCGGTGCTGATCGCGCAGTTCCACAAGCTGCCGCGTCTGCTGGAACGTCTGCGGGAGAATAAGAAGCGCTACAAAGCGTTGCTGGGCGATCTGCCAGGAGTGCAGTTTCGCGAGATCACGGACGAGTAGGGCGAGTGCGCCACCATGCTCACGCTGATTCTGCCGAGCGCAAAGATCGCACGGGATATCGCGGCTGAACTGGGCACGAAAGTGGTGGCGCGAGCCGGCTGGCACGTTTACAACAACATGGAACAACTGATGAATCTGCGGACGCCGACTACCGTGCCATGCCCGTTCAGTTGCTTTGGCCGATATGCCGGCGAAGACCGGGAAATTCGCTACTGGCAGGGAATGCTGCCGAAGACGGACGCGCTGTTGGAGCGCGCGCTCAACATCAGCATCGGAGTGTCGGATCCAGGGCTGAGTTCGGGCTACGGCGTCACCATTCGTGACGATGCGGAGTCCGTGGAACGTCATGCGATGGAGTTTCGGAGGGTGGCGGAGAAATATCTGTTCTGAATCAGATTGATGACGACGACATCAAGCCCGCGAGGTCGGGCTCAAGAATCGTGGCAGTTCGGCCGATGGGACAGTCTGGAGGAGCAAGCCCGCGGAATGCCGCCACATCTTGCCCACGTTCTCGTCGTCTCCGTAATGACGCTGCTGGTCGTGTTGTTTGCCTGGCTCTACCATCGCGACCGCCAGCCGGGGATACGCCTGTGGATGATGGGCTGGGTTGCCATCCTCGTCCACTTTGGCGCGTCTCTGCTCGCCACATTCGCCGTGATCTCCCCGAGTTGGGGCGACTGGTTAGCGGTGACTACCCTGGTAGTTGCCGGCAGCAGCTTCTTCTTTTCGGTTTCGAAGGTCTGCCAGGCTTCCCGCGAACGCGCCATCTATATCGCGCTCATCGCCGTGCCGTCGGTGCTGTACTGGACCTGCGTGGTCTTAAGCATTGAGCAGCCCTGGGCGTACCGGGCGCTCCTGGCGATCATAGTCGCGACCGGCTGCCGGTTCGTCGTCCATTCCCAGAGGAGTCCTCTAGTCACAATTCTGCTGGGCGTCGTCTGGGTAGTTCCCGGTGTATACGCAGTGGGGGCCGCCCGCACTCACCCCGGTTATGGCGTCGACTTTTTCCTCTTTGAGGTGTTCGCTGTTACCGGATGTCTCTACTGGCTTCAGTATCGGCGTTTCACGCCCGGCATTGTGGTGACTTCCGTCGCCTTTATGGCCTGGGGACTGGTCTTTCCGATTGGCGAGGTCGTGGCGGCGCTCCACGTTGTCATCCCCAACGACAGCGTGCTTTGGGACATCCCCAAGTACGTGGTCGCCTTCGGCATGATTCTGACGCTGTTCGAGAATCAGGCGGAGATCGCCGGTCGTGCCGCACGTCAGTACCGTGACCTGTTCGAGGGCAGTCTGGCAGGCGTCTATCTGTCCACACTTCAGGGGGAACTGCTGGACTGCAACCGGGCCTTTCTTGAGATATACGGGTTCGATTCCAAAGAAGGGGCTCGGGCGCGGCTCACATTTCCGCCACACAGCAATCCGGAGCGTCGCCGGGCGCTTGTTCGAGAGATGGAAACCGGCGGCAAGGTGCTCGATTACGAATATCAGCAGCACAAGAAAGACGGTACCCCGCTCTGGGTTCTGGAGCGGGCCCTAATTGTGGATGGGGCGCAGGGGGAGAAACTGATTGAAGGCACGGCCATCGACATAACCGAACGGAAGCGCGCCGAGGAGGAGTTGCGCGTTGAAATGGCCGAGCGGCGGCGTGCCGAGCAAGCGGCTGAGGCGGCCAATCGGGCCAAGAGTGAATTCCTCGCCAACATGAGCCACGAGATCCGCACGCCCATGAACGGCGTAGTGGGCATGACGGACCTGCTGCTAGAAACCGATTTGAATAGTGAGCAGCGCGAATACGGCGAAATGGTGAAGGCGTCCGCAGACTCGCTGCTCACGGTCATCAACGACATCCTCGACTTCTCCAAGATCGAAGCGGGCAAGCTCGAGATGGAGTCGATCGATTTCCGGCTGTGGGCCAGCATCGGCACCACCTTGAAATCGCTCGCCCTCCGCGGGCGCCAGAAGGGCCTGGAGTTGAATTGCACCATTGAGCCCGACGTGCCCGTTGCTCTGGTGGGCGACCCCGGCCGTCTGCGCCAGATCTTAGTTAACCTGATCGGTAACGCGCTGAAATTCACTGAGCGGGGCGAGGTGAATCTGAGGATTCAGCGGGGCGAAGCCGGGTACCTCCATTTCAGCGTGCAAGACACGGGTATGGGCATCCCGCGGGAAGAGCAGTCGCACATCTTCGAGCCCTTTACCCAGGTGGATGGCTCGACGGCGCGCCGCTTCGGCGGCACTGGCCTGGGCCTGGCCATCTCGCGCCAGCTCGTCGAAATGATGCAAGGGCGGATTTGGGTGGAAAGCGAGCCCGGTCACGGCAGCACTTTCCATTTCACAGCGCGCTTTGGCGCCTCGCACGCCGCTCCGGGTCGCGAGCCATTGGATAAGGGGCGGCTGAACGGCATGCAAGTATTGGTGGTCGACGATAATTTTACCAATCGCCGGCACCTGAATCGCCTGCTCACTCGCTGGGGTATGAAGCCGACGCTTGCGGCCAGCGCGAGCGAGGCGTTCACTGCACTGAGTGGGGCGCTCGAAGCCCGCCAGCCGTTCCCGCTGGCGCTCGTGGACGTCAATATGCCCGAAGTTGACGGCTTCCAGATCGCCGAACAAATCCGCAAGACGCCGGGCATCTCCCGGACAGTGGTCCTCATGCTGACTTCGAGCGGGAAGCGCGGCGACGGGGCGCGTTGCCGCGAGATGGGCCTCGACGGCTATCTTACCAAGCCGGTTTACGAAGATGAACTGCTGGACGCGATCCTGCACGCCGGGGGAACCATCGAGCCTGGCGCTGGCCCCGAACTCGTCACGCGACACTCGTTGCGCGAGGGGAAGACCCTGCGAATCCTGCTCGCCGAAGATAATGCGGTGAACCAGGCAGTGGCGTCGCGCCTGCTTCAAAAGCAAGGACACGACGTGGTCACAGCGGTCAACGGGCGCGAGGCGCTCGAACGTTTGGAAACCGAGGCGTTCGACCTGGTTTTGATGGATGTGCAGATGCCGGAAATCGATGGCTTTCAAGCGACGGCGGCCATCCGGAGCAAGGAGGAGGCATCGGGCGGGCACCTGCCTATCGTGGCCATGACCGCTCACGCCATGCAGGGCGATCGCGAGCGCTGCCTGGCCGCTGGCATGGATGCCTACGTTTCCAAGCCCATCAACGCCAGGACTCTTTTTGCGGTAGTGGCCTCGCTGACAGGAGCACCCGCGGGCGAAAGCGCGGCCAGCCCTTGAGCAGCCGGCCGACTCGAGACTCTTGGAGGGTATGAGCCGAGATGGTTTTCGTAATCTCCGCCGGCGCTGGTGCCATCGAGGTTGGTGCAGATGGGCACCGGGAAAGGCGGGTTCGAGACTTGCTTGCAACTGCAACGCCCCTCCGTCACAACCTCACGCCGCGTAGCTCTTGATCAATCCGCGCATATAAGCCGCGGCCGCCTCGGCGCACTGGTCGGCGTATTCGATCCCGACCGTCTGGCCGTTCACCTTGGGAAGCTCGTGGCAAAGCTCATAGCCGAGATAACCCGTGTAACCGATCTCGTGCATGGATTGCACAAACAGCGGGTAATAATCCGGCCCTTTGACTGATCCATCGGCCTCGCGCTTGAACTCGCCGCCGAAATGACATAGCGCTTGGAGTGAGCCTACGTCGAGCGCAGCCTGACGGATGGCCTGCGGTGACTTGTCGGGCATGATGTAGGCGTCGAGCGACACCTTCAGGCTCGGCGAGTTGACCTCCGAAACCATGCGCAGCACGTCTTTGTGGTCGCGGATCACCGGCGTGTGATTCTGCAGTGCCAGGGTCACGCCGTAGTCGGACGCGTATCCTGCGCATTTCGCCATGCCGTCGCGGCACCAACTCCAGATTTCTTCCTCGGAGTAGCCCCTGTGGTCGGCTTCCCACATGGCCTTAGCCGCGTCATACGAGGCGAGTTGCGGATGCTGCGTGACTCCCGGCCAGGCCAGGAAGGCGCGGACTGTCGAGGCGCCGAGTTCCGACGCGCAGCGAATCAACTCGCGCATGTAAAGCACCTGAGCCTCGCGGTGCTCGGTCACCGGGCTGCTGAAGTCGTTGTTTCCGGCCAGACCGTAGATTTCGATGCCTTCGCCGTCGGCGACCTTGCGAAGCTCCTTGCAGCCGTCTTTCGACATCACCAACGGATGCCCGTGCGGGCATTTCCCGTCGATTTCAACGCCGTCGTAGCCGTACTGTTTGGCGCGCTGGATGACATCCTTGAGCGGCAGGGCGTCGCCTCGATACCAGATGCCAAGATACGTAATCGTGTAGAGTCCGACCTTCATCTGCGATGATCCCGCACGCTTCCCGGGCTCGCCGAGCGCCAGCTTTGAGGTGCCGAGTACGCCCGCGGTGGCGGCCAGTGAGGCGCCCACGAATTCGCGGCGACTGATTGTGTCCATGGAATGCCTCCTCTGAGGTGAACAGGATGGAAGAACGGATTGCGCTGCGCAGGCATCAGGATGCCCTTTCGTTTCTGGAGACATCATAACACCACCACGGCAACGGGTCCCGGCATTATTCTGCTGCTTTACACGGGTCGCATGGTAGAATCGACTATATCTATCAGAGCATCGTCAATGGAGGTCTAAGACATGGCGACAGCAACCCCAGCAGTGCAGCCACCGGCGGTTTCGAGTCCCTACACGGACCGCGTGCGCGAGATTCTGAGCTGGTACGAGAGCGATAATCCGGGCACCAAGGCCAACATCGCCCGGCTTCTGACCCACGGGCGCCTGGCGGGCACAGGGAAGCTCGTGATTCTGCCCGTGGACCAGGGATTTGAGCATGGGCCGGCGCGGAGCTTCGCCTCGAATCCCCCCGCCTACGATCCCAATTATCATTACGAGCTGGCGATCGCCGCGGGTTGTAACGCCTACGCGGCTCCACTCGGATTCATTGAGGCAGCCGCGGCGCGTCACGCCGGTGAGATTCCGCTGATCCTCAAGCTGAACGATCACGATCTGCTGCACGATGAGAAAGACCCGATCTCGGCGCAGACCGCGAGCGTCCGCGATGCGCTTCGTCTTGGCTGCGTGGCCATGGGCTACACGATTTACCCCGGCTCGGCGCACGCCCAGGAGATGTACTCGCAGTTGCGCGCGCTCGCCGAGGAAGCCCGGAGCTACGGCTTGGCCGTGGTGGTGTGGTCCTATCCGCGCGGCTCCTCGATGTCCAAAGACGGCGAGACTGCCATTGACGTGGTGGCTTATGCGGCGCATATCGCGGCGCAGCTCGGAGCGCACATTATCAAGGTGAAGCTGCCGACCGAACACATCGAGCAGCCCGAGGCTGCAAAGGCGTACGCCGCGGCCAAGGTGCCGATCGCGACGCTTGCCGAGCGTGTTCGCCACGTGGTGCAAAGCTCGTTTGACGGACGGCGCGTGGTGATCTTCTCCGGCGGCGCGAAGAAAGATGATGACGAGGCCGTTTTCGACGAGGCCCGCGCCATCCGCGACGGCGGCGGGTTCGGCTCCATCATCGGCCGCAATTCTTTCCAGCGTCCCCACGAGCACGCCGTGAAGTTCCTGCAGACGATCATGGGGATCTACGGGGGAGAGGTCGAGTAATTGAATGATTGGCGATTGGGCGATCGGGCGATTGAGTGATCGGGCCATTGACCTGACGCAATCACTCAATCGCTCAATCACTCGATGTCCGGAAGGTTTTCTCCGCCGCGCGGCGAGTACTTCGTGAGGATGTCGTCCAGAGGCTTGGCGGGTTCCGGCGGCTGCTCGGTGCCGCGGATCAGCACGTCCTTGGCGGTCACGGCGTGGCCGTAGAGCTTCTCATTGCCGTCCTCATCCTGCCGCAGTACCGATCCTGCCA
>JASHPE010000043.1 GCA_030038235.1 Terriglobia bacterium | reverse complement strand
AGGTTGAGCGCGATCATATCGTTCGCGCGCTGGGAGCGAGCAACTGGGTGATCAGTGGCGCGGCCGCACGTTTAGGAATGAAGCGAACGTCATTGCTATACAGGATGAAGAAGCTTCGTATTCATCGGCCGGCTTCGGTCTCTGGGGCAGGCACAAGCGGCGCAGCCAGCGACTGAGCATCCCGCTGTCAGAGGAAGCTGCAAGCGTCAGTCGATCCGACGGAACCCCGTCGGCGACGGATTTCCGTCACGGATTTCTCAGGTACGCTCCGAGACCTGGCGGGTTCCCTCCTTCCACAGTGCAACTGCCAGAATGACTTGCATCCGAACCTGCCTTTTTCGAACGGGTTTGTCCTTTGGCTCCACGCTTGCGTCGTCGAGCCGCGTTAGACGGCTGAGTTCGCCAGGCTGAGTCCGACGCGGGGCGATGTTCGGGATCAGCTCTCTGTAGCGAGAACCACAGATAAGTCAAAGCACGACCGAGCTGAGGAAGAACGTCGATTCACCGAGGAGAAAAACAGAGAGGAGAAATTGATATGGTTCGGAACCTCAAGACTCTTGTGGTACTCGCTGCGCTGGCATGTGCGTTTGGTGGCCCTCCCACCGGGCGAGCGCAAGAGAGTGCAAAGACGCTGGAAACGGGCACTTTTCACGGCAAGGTACACAGCACCTCAGGCCGCGCGACCATTTATCAGGAGCCAGATGGAAAGCTGATCCTTCGCCTTACTCACTTCAAGACTTCCAATGGACCGGATGTTCACGTCGTTCTCATCGCGGTGAAAGATGCTGACGACGACGCCAACTTTCTGACCAGCGGTACCGAGCGGGTCGAACTGGGCACGCTTAAGGGGAACGAAGGCGACCAGAATTACGACATTCCCGCCGGCACCGATTTGGACAAGTTCAAAACCGTCTCGATCTATTGCGAGCGGTTCAACGCGAATTTCGGTGCTGCCCCACTCACGAAGTTCTAAGGCTAAGAGAGCGATTTCATCTGAACCGGGCAGGGCACGGGAGCCGAGCTCGGTTCGCGCACTAAAAGGAGAGCCCGTGAAAGCGTCTCTTGTTTCCTTGCTCCTACGCAGAAAGTGGATCGTGGCCGCAGTCGCCGTTCCGGTGCTGGTCGCTGCGTGGTGGGCCTTCCGGCCCGAGAAACTGTGGATTAACCAGAAGGTGGATGAGCCCGCGCCCTTCGTTTCAACCGCCGATCCCCGGCCGGTTTATACCGGAACGCTGGAAGGGAAAGCGCATTCGACGAGCGGCCGCGCAACGATCTATGAAACCACCGGTGGCACGCAGTATCTGCGCCTGACCAGTTTCACAACCTCCAATGGCCCCGATGTGCACGTCCTGCTGGCGCGCGGGGACGATGACAGCCTGAACCAACAGATTGTGAAAGGCGAGCTTGACCATGTTGAACTGGGAAGCCTGAAGGGCAATCAAGGGGATCAGAACTACGATCTCCCCGCGTCCGTTGACCTGAAGATGTACAACGCAGTCGTGATCTACTGCGAGCGATTCCACGCCGTATTCGGCGTGGCAAGGCTCGATCCGTTTTGATGGCGCAATTCTCCGGGCTGGAGGTCCCGCGCGGAGTTCTTCTGTACCTTTGACCAGCGTCCGGAGGCCCCCTAGAACTTGAGAGCGCTCGATAACGGTACGTTGCAACAGGATCACGAAGTGCTTTTGAGTCGTAGAGGAATTCGAGGCATTCTTTGGCCAGAAGCATTATGAGGGACGACGTCACCCCAGACCGGTCGCTACAGTGCATGGAGGTCTGGGGCGGCAACGGTCCAGCCGAGGAGACTTTTACCTTGCCTGGCCTTGCGATCTGGCTGCACTCGAAGCCGTACCAGGACGCGACGGGAGGAGGCGATGTCTACTACTTTTCTGCCTGCTCCCCCGGGATCATCGCGAGGGTCGCGCTGGCGGACGTTAGCGGTCACGGCGACGGTGCGAGCGAGCTGGCGCAGACGCTGCGCGGGTTAATGCAGAAGTACGTTACTCGCTGGGACCAGACAGAGTTCATGCAGGAACTGAACCGTGCTTTTGGCACAAGTCAGGGATGTCTTCCGGAGCAGCAGGACGGGCTTCCATTAGAGGGAGCCAAATTCGCCACTTCCACGATCCTGGGGTACTATCGCTACCATCGGCGGTTGCTCGTCACCAACGCCGGCCACCTGCCACCGCTTCACTACAGTGCTCTTGACGGCGGCTGGCAGTTCCTCGATGCGCAGGCTCGTTCTTATGAACCAACCCTCGCCGGGTTGCCTCTTGGATTGATCCCCGGCACGCACTACAGCCAGACGATGTTTCAATTGGTACGCGGGGATCTTGTGGTGCTCTATACGGACGGCGTAACAGAGACAGTGAATGCGTCAGGTGCAGAACTGGATTCCCAGGGCTTGCTGACTATGGCGCGAGCCACGCCGATCGGGCGTCCGGCCGAACTTGGCGTCTCCCTGCTCGAGGCGGTGCGCCAATTCGGGGCGGGAAGCAACCAGGCAGACGACCAGACCCTGATTGTGATCGGCTGCGAGGCTTGACTTCGAGTCGTAGAAGGCGGACGGACGTCGCTCTCTGGATCACGCAAAAGATTCGCGCGTCTCGATTGGGGACTTAACGAATGACTGATAGACCGTCAAAACGAGTCCTTATTCTGGGCGGCGGCTTTGCCGGTCTGTACGTTGCGATGGAGCTGGAGAGACGGCTCGCTCATGATCGTGTCGAGATAAGGCTCGTCAATCGCGATAACTTCTTCTTGTTCACCCCGATGCTGCATGAGGTCGCGGCCAGCGACCTGGACCTGACCACGATCGTGAATCCGGTGCGCAAGCTGCTTCGAAAGGCGCAGTTTTTCGCCGGTGAGGTCGAGCACATCGATATCGCGCAAAAAAGAGTTGTTGTCTCCCATGGATTCGACCACCACGAACATGCGTTCGACTTCGACTACCTTGTCATCGGCCTCGGAGCGGTGACGAATCTGAACGGGATATCAGGCTTGCAAGAATACGCGCTGACCATGAAGACCCTGGGCGACGCGGCGCGTCTTCGAAACCACCTGATCGCTCACCTCGAAGAAGCGGACACGGAATGCTGTAAGGAGAAGCGGCCGCTACTGACTTTTGTTGTCGCAGGCGGCGGCTTCGCCGGAGTGGAAACGGTGGCAGGGATCAACGACTTTGTGCGCGGGGCGCTCCCTTCGTACGCCAATCTAAGCGAAGACATGTTGCGCGTGGTTCTTGTCCACTCCGGGTCCGTGGTCTTGCCAGAGCTAGGGGAACAGTTGGGCACCTACGCACATCGAAAGCTCATGGGCCGCAAGGTCGAGATCCGTTTGAACACTCAAGTCGAAGGGGTTTCGGGCAGGAGCGTTCGGCTGAGTGACGGCACCACGATTGCCGCTAATACGCTGGTCTGGACCGCCGGAACGTCGGCGAATCGCTTGCT
>JASHPE010000391.1 GCA_030038235.1 Terriglobia bacterium | reverse complement strand
TCGGGAATGTCGTTTAGAATAAGCAGCTTACGTCCGACAAGCGGATAGTGCCGCGACGCCGCTACCGCTAAGGGCCCGGGCGCCGCTCGAAAAACCGCAATTTCACTGGGAAATCGGCACAGCACATCGCTTCCAGGCCTCTTCGTCGCGCTAGTAACTGGTAAGTAAAATGGCCTTTTCGACCGCCGAGCTCGAATTGTCATGTTATTGATTCTACACGACATTCCCGTTCCGCAGGGGGCGCTTTTTTCACATTTCGACATTTCTCGAAATAAGCTCATGTCGCTGATTCCAAACCACATTCCCGTTTTCGGAATATTGTAAACATTGTTCGCCATGTAGCCCTGTTTTACACATTCTAAAGGACATTCCCGATTTCCCCTAGCCCCGCTCATTCCGGGAATGTTGTTGATTCTAAACAGAAATGCATTTTGGTTCGTGGATGTTAGAGCGGGGGCGCTTTTTCGCGTTTTTTCGCTTGTAGGTTGAGCTGTGTGGGCTAGATGTGCACTCAAGGCGCGGGAAATCAGCGGGATGCAATACTCGAAAAACTCACATTTTACGAAGGCGGGGGCGCCCCTTAACGGTAATTTTCCCAAAAGCTCGCCATGCTTTTGATTCCACATGACATTCCGGGTTTGGAGGGGCGCGCCCCACCGCATTTTGGGGTTGGTTTTCGCGATGTAGGTCGATCTGCAGAGGCTAGGCCGTGCGTGGTTGGCTGCGAGGTTCCGGGCGGTGCGGGCGGGATGTTTTCCGGGAGGCATAATCGTCCTCAAGGCGTCGGCCAGCCCCCCAGCCGGGCGCAAGCGGATCATTGCCCCCACGTTTAGGCAAGCCTTAATATACTATCGGTACAGTAGCGTCTGTCAAGCGAATAAGTTACGGGTGGTGTCCTCATTTCAGACGTACGGGCGGCCCTTGTGGCCGCCCAACTGAGGGCGCGCACGAGGAATGCGCCGCATTGGGCGGCCACAAGGGCCGCCCGTACGTCTGAAATTAGGACACTACCAAGTTGCGCGCTGTAGGTCGCCCGATGGCGCGATGACCCGATGGCTCAATCCCTTCAATCATCGACCCCTTGACTTTGCCTCACCGCGGCGATATGTTTCCCGCCGGGTCGTAAGTGAAGCCTTGCGTTGTTTAGAGAGAGCAGGAGCGTGGCGGCGACAGAGATCCCAGAGCTGCGTTCTGCGCCAGGCGGCCAGCCAATCCCTTCCCGCCTCGCGTCCGCGCCTCCGTGTTATACTGGCCCTGCCACTGAATAAAGGCCTGTGACGCTCGAAGATTACAAAACGGTTCTCTACCGTCAGGAGGACGGCGCGTGGGTGGCCGAGATTCCCGCCATATCCGGTTGCTACGCGCTGATGCCCACGCGAGAGGCTGCGTTGGCCGAACTCGCGAGCGTCTTTGGTATGATCGCCCAGGAATACGCCGACAAGGGCGTGCCTCTTCCGCAAGACAGCACCGAAATTGTCTATGCCTAGCGCTACGGCGCGCGAGTTTCAGGCCGTCGCCCGCCGCTCTTCTTCAAAATCCTCCGCCAGCCTGGCTTGACCGTGGAGCAGTTTCAGCGGCTGAAGTAAGTGCCGGCTGCCCTCACTCAAGGGGTTGTGTCTGAGCAATGCCGGGCAATCTTCAATCTTTAATGTCGAATTTGGATTGATATTGACTTCGCCTCCGCCCGGCGATATGTTTGCCGCCGGGTCGTAAGTGCACTTCGATTCAATCTGGGGACGTGAGTGGGCGCCGAAACTCGGCGCCGGTGTTGCGAACGTCAGCTCCCGAAGGGACTTCCACGCGAGTGCCCTGAGTGCGGCCACGCCTTTAAAGGGAACGGATGGGACGGTATCGACGCGCACTGGCGTTCCAGGCACGAGGCCGTCATGAAGTATGAAGAGTTCTGGCAGGGCTTGTGTCCTGGTCACGGAGGGGTTGGAAAGAATTAGTCGCCGGTGCTATACGCATGTGCGCGCCCATCGGGTAAGCGGGGCGACGACATACACAACAATGTCGTCGCCACCCGCGACGGGCGGGTACCACGAGGGAACAAAAAACGGTAGCTTCTTATACTTCCCCGTAAATATGGTAATATGGGAAGCTGTATGAAAACCACCGTTGAACTTCCTGAGGATCTTGTGCTCGAAGCGAAGCGGAAGGCGCTCGAAACCCGGACAACATTACGCGATATCCTGGAGCGCGCTTTGCGGCGCGAGTTGAGAGAGTCTGCCAGCCGGCGAACGCGCCGTCGCCCGCGGATTCGTTGGATAACATCCTCAGGGGGTCTGCCGCCGGGGCTCGACCTTTCCGACCGCAGCCAGATGTGGGATTGGATGCAAAAAGAGCGCGCGCATGATCGCCATTGACACCAACCTCCTGGTTTACGCTCAGCGCCGGCATGCCCCCGAGCACCGGGCGGCTCGAAGGGCCATCGAACGCGCCAGCGCCGATCGTCGAGGCTGGGGAATTCCGTTGTCGTGCATCGCCGAATTCTGGTGTGTGGTCACGCATCCGGCAAGCAGCGGGGGCCCATCGCCGGCCAAAGAGGCGCGCGCTTTTCTTCACGAGTTGATGGGGAATGGTGGGGCGAATGTTTGGACTCCCGGCGCGGGATTCTGGGAGCGACTGACTCAATTGGCCAGCGACCTGAAAATTGCAGGCGCTCGGATGTTTGATCTGCAAATAGCCTTGATCGCGCTTGAAAACGGCGCAACGGAACTTTGGAGCCATGACCGCGCCTTCGGAGTTCTGCCCGGGCTGGTCGTGTGCGATCCCTTGTAGATAACTCGTGTACCGCAGCCAGCTTGGAGCAGGTCTGATTTGTGCGGCGAATCCGCCCCCGCAAGGTCGCCTTCTTCGCGACCGTCGAAGTGGCGGCTTGACCCGATCACCCCATGACTCTCAATCCCTTCAATCACGAGCCACTCAATCACCAATCCCTCAATCACCAATCCTCTTGACTCTGCCTCTGCGCGGCGATATGTTGGCCGCCGGGTCGTAAGTGCACCTCGATTCAATCTGGGGACGCGAGTGGGCGCTGAAACTCGGTGCCGGTGTTGCGAACGTGGCCTTCCCAAGGAACTCCCGCGCAAGTGCCCGGAGTGCGGCCACGTCTTCAAAGGAAACGGATGGGACGGTATCGACGCGTACTGGCGTTCCGGGCATGAGGGCGTGATGCGTTATGAAGAGTTCTGGCAGGGCTCGTATCTTGGTCTCGGAGGCTTGAAAAACAATTAGTGGACGGTCGGTACTCACTGCGTGTGCGCGCCCAGCGCGTGGCCGGGGCGACGACATGCACAGCGATGTCGTTGCCACCCACGCATGTCTGGCACGGTTCACGGGACGAACCGACTTTCGAAAGGTAGTAGCAGGCTGAGGCATATTGGGTGGTAAGCGGGAGGGACCTCCAGCCGTCAGCCCGGAGAGTGGGGGGTGACCTTCGGTCGTGGGGGTTGGAACGGTCAGGAGACCGTTCCACAATGACTCGTCGCCACCCCAGATAAGCCGATGACGTTAGAGTTTCTGAAAGACGGAATCAATTCGCGGTCGGTGATGTTCGCGGGCCGCTGCCCCGACCGGGCGACACGGTCAAGATGCCGGACCGGAGCTTCACGGTCAAACAAGTGACCCACGTCTTCGATTGGGACCGGGAGGGTGACGCGATTCTGACCAAGATCACGGTGGACACATCTGTAGCAGGTCCAGGTTGCTTCAGATCTTCTTTCGCTGGAGACCGGCGTTGCACGATCCCGACGACGATCGTATTCTGGAGCTGGCGTTTCGCGCTCAGTGCGCCATCGTAACGTTTAACGCCAGGCACTTCACGGGCGCCGAGCGCTTTGGTATTCGCCTGATGACCCCAAGGGATGTGC
>JASHPE010000390.1 GCA_030038235.1 Terriglobia bacterium | reverse complement strand
TGCAAGGCGGCTTCGGTATATTCCCGCAGCGTGCGTGCTCCGGGGTTGTACTGGTGCGTCCGCTTGCCCTGGCCGGCTGCGTGCCATGGCAAGGCCCAGCCGGGTGTTGCACGACTTACAGCCAGCGGAGATTGTCCGGGTCGCCGTTCGACTCGTCGCCGTCCCTGTGATCGATCACCAGAAAACAAGTCGAGCCGCACTCGTCGCACTTCGCCGGTCCGGGCGGGCGGCACTCAGGGTGCTGCGCCCTGTACCGCTTCGCCCGGTCGGTGATCTGGTTTGCGGGCTTTCTCCAGGCCGCGCCGCATTCGCGCGCGGCTGGATTCAGTCCCGGTCGCCGTCCTCGTCTTCTTCCTCCCCGACGATTTCGGCAATGGAGTCAACCTTCTCACGCAGCTCCTGATTTTCTTCCTCGAGTTCCGTGATCCGATCTAATAGCTCACGCCTTGTTCTGACTGGCATTTTCCTAGCTCCTGTTGTGGGATTTGACAGCTTGATGCGTCGCTTTTCTGCGTATTCTTCGAGGGTCTCGTCTTCGATGGCGCCGGCTAAGTCGTCATCCTCGCGAACGTCACGAGCGAAGCGGACGGCCTGGGCCTTTCGCCTTTCCATCTGTTCGCGTGTAATGGTCTTCATCGCGGGCTGGCTCCTGCGGTGAGCGAATCGCCCAAAAGCTGGGGAAGTGATGGGGTAGTGTACAGTACGCGGCGGTCATGCTGCCACCCGCGTTATCTGAATTTGGAAGGGAACCGGGAGGCGTAAAACGGTGGGATGCCGTCCCGCGGCACCATCGGTTTGCGCCCTTAACGTTTCTAACGAGGATTGCCGAAAAACCTCATGGGGGGCCCGCGCGCTATTCTGGCCTCGACAGCCCCAAAGGAGCATCGGCATGACACGTAAACATCCTCGAGAAGAAGCGGGAAAACGTGCGGTCTCCCAGTCGCTTGAATTGGATATCCGTGGCGACGGAGCGGAGTGTTCCGTCGAAAGCGCTGCGAACTCGGTGCTGGACACGGAAACACTCCGGGAACTGCGCTCGTCAGCCCATGCGATTGAGAGACTCTGGCGCGACGTGACCATGACTCCGGCCATCACTCCTTGTTCCGAGGGTGACTCGCGCCGGGTGACGCTCCTGGCTATGAAAATCGCTCAAGCGATGGGATTGCGAAGAGAGCAGGTACTGCGCACCATGCGGGCTGCATACTTGCGTGACGTGGGGATTCTGGCGGTTCCGGAGTCGATCATCCTCAAACCGGGAAAGCTGACCAGAAAAGAGAGAGCGGCGATGCAGGTGCATCCCGGCGTCGGATACGAACTGCTCAGCGCATTTCTCACGACCTGGGACGTAGCCCACATCGTCCTGTCACACCATGAATGTTACGACGGAAGCGGGTATCCCAACGCGCTACTCGGGGCGAAAATTCCAGTGGAGGCTCGTATCCTGACCATCGCCGACAGCCTGGACGCAATGACTTCAATCCGCCCCTACCGTGCCCCGATCTCATACTGGGCGGCACAGAGCGAAATCGTAGATTGGGCAGGCCGCCAGTTCGACCCGAACATCGTTGAGGATCTCGTCCGGACGGTCTGGTCCTGAGGCGGCAGTTGCACCAGCCTGCTGGACCCGCCGGTTTTTTGCGTGAAGTAGAGTCGATTCCCGTCCGTCAGCACATGTGGTCAGTTCTGTGAAGCTGACGAACCAGGGTCAGGGGTACACCGGAGTCCCGATCTGCAGCATATCGGGTGGAGGCGGAAAAGGCGCGCAATGCTACGCCGTGATCACGCCCTCGAGCAGCCTGGCGGCATATCATCCATCATTCGGCGCAACCCCGGGGTGGGACATGGCCACTGGCCTCGGCAGCGTCAATGCATACGCCCTGGCTCTGCAGCCGGAGTGGTGACGGATCCATACGGACAAGCGCATTCCTCTCGACCTTCACCCACAATCCAAAGGTCCCTATCAACATCAAGCTGGTTCGAGTCGCGGGCGGCGATCAAGCTCAAGGACGGGCTCAAGTTTTCATTTGACCTTGTGGGCTGCCACCAAGGGTGAGATCATGAAGCCTCGAGGCCGAGCCGGGCCTCCGCTGTCGCAATCACCGTCCATGGCGAGAGTCGCAGCATGAAGTACGTTGACGAGTTCCGCGATCCCGAAGTCATTCAGAAGACCGCAGACGAGATTCGCCGGCTTACAGATCCCGGTCGCCATTACCGCATCATGGAAGTGTGCGGCGGGCATACGCACGCCATCTACCGTTTCGGTCTGAAGGACATATTGCCTGAGAACATTGAGTTCGTTCACGGCCCCGGATGCCCGGTGTGCGTGCTGCCGATGGGCCGAATCGACGACGGGCTTTCGGTCGCCGAGCAACCCAACGTGATCTTCGCCGCTTTTGGCGATATGATGCGCGTTCCCGGAACCAAGGGCAGTCCGCTCGAACACAAGGCGCGCGGTATGGACGTGCGGGTGGTTTACTCGCCCGCGGACGCGCTCAAGCTGGCCCAGAAGAGCCCGGACAAGCAGGTAATGTTCTTCGCCATCGGCTTTGAGACTACCGCGCCTTCCACCGCCCTCACGCTGATGCAGGCCAGGTCGCTGGGTCTTCCCAACTTCACGGTGTTCTCGAACCACGTGACGATTATTCCGGCCATCCGCGCCATTCT
>JASHPE010000389.1 GCA_030038235.1 Terriglobia bacterium | reverse complement strand
CGGTGAGTGGCACGGCCTATTGGAACAACGTGTTGCAGTTCGATGCCGCGAAGTGCTACCCGGATTCAGACCCGGCGCTCACAGTCACGTTAGGGGGCACGGGCAGCGGCAGCGTCACGGACAACCTTGGCCTCATCAACTGCCCAACAAACTGCACCGGTGATTATGGCACAGGCGTAGTGGTGACCTTGACGGCTAGTGCCAGCACAGGATCAATCTTCACCGGGTGGAGCGGCGGGGGATGTTCGGGTACAGGGACATGCGCCGTCACGATGAACACTGCGGAATCCGTGACCGCCGCGTTCGCACTCACAGGCTCTCGCTCGCAGATGACGTTCGGCAGCGGCAGTTCTTCAAGGCCGTCGTGCGTGGGCTACTCGCCGTTCCCATGCGCTCGAACGGACCTCAGCAGCCCGGCATTTGTCGTTCCCAACGTCGGCGGCTTAACGGGCGCGAATACGCCCTACGTCGATCCCTTTTCCGGGGAAACCGGCGTGCGGGTCACGGACTACTATACCGGGAACTCCAGCCCGAACGAGAACCAGTCCAACTTCGAGGTCGATTGTGGCGGCAGCGCCGAAATCAACTGGATGGACATCTCGGACAGATACTTCTACGTCTGCAACCTCGGCGGCTCCATGATCCCCATGACTTGGAACGGCTCCACGATGCAGCGGGCGTTGCTATGGCCGACCGGGAGTTCGGCCTATACAATCCCGCACTTCTCGGGCAACAGCGGCGAGTTCAGCTACACCACGGCCGGGCGCCTCTATTACTTTGCGAACAGCACCAGTCTGCTCCTGGATTCACTCGATCTTACCCAATCGTCTCCTCCGAGCGCAGTGCAGCTTATGGACATGGGCAGCACATCCTGCCTGGCAGGGAGCGGCGTCACCCTGGATGGAAGCGTGGAATGGGTGGACGACACCGGCGTGAGCGCGGACGACCAGACATTCGCCACGGCCGCATCGTCTACGGGAGGCCAGAACACCGGGGTCATCATCATCGTTTGGAACCGGACGAAAGGGTGCACTTGGTACAATACGGCGACCGGGACCGTGGGCGGGCAATGGGGAGCGAGCGGCAGCGTCACGCTCAACGGGACAAGCGCCATCGAAACCTTTTACGTCCACAATGAGCGCGTTAGTTTGGACGGAAATTGGATAAGGATCGACCGCGAGCAATGCATCACCGGCCTGCTCACGAGTTCATCGGGCGCGGACGGCGCGGAATGCACTACCTCGGGTCAGTGGGGCAAATACGGCGTTTATATGTGGCAAATCGGAACGACGAACGTCTACTCCGCGACGATCCAGAACAGCGGCCACCAGGGCCTTGGATACAACCATAACGTGAACGACGCTACATCTCCTCACCAGCAGAGTATGCAGTTGGCCCCGATGTCGTCGCCCGGCAGCAATACGTGTCTCGCGGACTGCGGCTCGACGGCGAATCCGCCGCAGTATGCCAATTGGGATACGCACCCCAACTGGCAGAACGCCAATTCGTCCGACTCCAACCTGATCTTTGGCAGCACCTTCACGCAGAACCTCGAGGTCCCGGCGCAAGCCTGGAATAACGAGATGCTCGGGTGGAGCGCCAACGGGTCGGGCACGGTGTATCGCCTCGGACGCAATTACATCACCGGCGTAACCCAAAGCAATGGCAACCCATCGTTCGAGGCTAGTGAAGGGATCGGATCGGTGAGTGCAGACGGACACTGGTTTGCTTTTTCGTCCGACTGGAACTGTCAGCTTGGGTCAAACACCGGAGGGGCTACAGGCACGACCTCACCCTACAACTGCCGCGCCGACGTTTTCATGCTCCAACTGAAATAGCGTCCTACCACTTGCCCGGCATCCGCCGGGTTCCCCGGAAGCATCTATGGTGTATACTTTCGGTTACCCGCTCGCTCGCGGGTGGCCCGTCTGGAGGCGGACACTTGAAGCCTCGCTCGCTTCATCTCTTTCTGCTGATCACCTTAGTCGCTGCGGGTGTTACTTTCCGCGCGCGGCATCCTCTGCCGGCTGCGGATTCGCCCGTCCGAGCGATCGACTTCGACCGCGAGGTCAGGCCGATTCTGGCCGATAAGTGCTTTGCCTGCCACGGCCCGGACGAAAAGCAGCGGATGGCGAATCTGCGCCTGGACGTAACCGAGGGCCTGTTTGCCGACCGCGGCGGTTACCGGATCATCACACCGGGCGACTCCGCGCACAGCAAGCTCTACTTGAAGATCAGTTCGTCCGACCCAGCGTTTCGAATGCCGCCGGTTTTCGCCAACCGCACTCTGACAACGGAGCAGATCGAGACCATCAAAGACTGGATCGATCAAGGCGCGAAATGGGAGCGGCACTGGGCTTGGATCGCGCCGCAACGTCCTCCCGTGCCCGAGGTTCAGGATAAGAGCTGGCCGCGCAATCCGGTCGACAACTTTGTGCTGGCGCGCCTGGAACGAGAAGTCCTGAAGCCGTCGCCCGAGGCGGATCGGGCCACGCTGCTGCGCCGCGTTTCCTTCGATCTGACGGGGCTACCGCCCACGCCTGCTGAAATCGACTCCTTCCTTGCCGACAAATCGCCGGACGCCTATGAGAAGCGCGTCGATCGGCTACTGGCCTCGCCGCATTATGGCGAGCGCATGGCCATGCCCTGGCTCGATCTCGCCCGCTACGCCGACACGCATGGATATCACATCGATAGCCTCCGCGAGATGTGGCCGTGGCGCGACGAGGTGATTGCGGCGTTCAATCGCAACGAGCCCTACGACCAGTTCACCGTCGAGCAGCTCGCGGGCGATCTGCTGCCGGACGCGACGCTCGAGCAAAAGATCGCCAGCGGATTCAATCGCAATCACGAGATCAACTTCGAGGGTGGCGCCATTCCAGCGGAGTATCACGTGGAGTACGTGGTGGACCGCGCCAGCACCACGGCGACAACATGGCTCGGACTGACCATGGGCTGCGCACGCTGCCACGATCACAAATTCGATCCCATCAAGCAGCGGGACTTCTACCGCTTTTTTGCCTTCTTCAACACAGTTCCCGAACGAGGCCTCGACGGCACCCAGGGTAACGCTGATCCGGTCTTGCCCTTGCCTTCGCCGGACCAGCAACGCGAGACACAGGATTTGGACAGCCGCATTGCAAGCACGCTGGCGGCGCTGCCCGAGAAGCAGATGGTTGCGGAGGAGAATCAGTGGCGGCAGGGCCGTCTGGCCTCCATGCCCGAAGCTCCGCGTGATGGCTTGACCGCTTGGTACGAATTCGAAGGCAACCTGAAAGATTCATCCGGGCACAGGAAGGACGCCAAGGCCGCGCGCGGTGATGTGGTTTACGGAGATGGCGCAGTGCGTCAGGCGGCCGGATTCACCGGTGAGACTGAAGTTGATTACGGCAGCAGTGGGGCAGGGGCAGGCGACTTCGATCGCGGTCAGCCGTTCGCGCTGGCGCTTTGGGTGAATCCTGACGGCTCGAAGCCACTCGATGTGATCGAGAAGCGCGATGCATCTCCGAACTGGCGCGGCTACGAAGTCACTCTGGAAGATTCCGCTTTTCGCGCCGTCTTCGAGCGCGACTTCCGCGTGCGCGTGCGGCTTGCCGGCCGCTGGCCGGACGACGCTATCGAGGTCGAGACACGCGACCGAGTGGTTGGAGCGCAGCCTGCGGATAGCGTCAATCCCACCGAATTGCAGGATCTGTTGGTGAATTACGACGGCTCCGGCCGCGCCGCCGGCGTCACCCTGTATCTCGATGGCAAAGCGCTTCCGATGGTCATCGTCAAGGACCATTTAACCGGCAGCTTCCGCACTCTGGCGCCGCTTTCGATCGGCAACAAGAACCTGGGCCCGCCATTTAAGGGCCAGATCGACGATTTCCGCATCTACGGTCGGACGCTTAGTGCTGATGACGCCCGCATCCTGGCTGTGGACACGCCGGCTCGCGCGTTGCTTGCGGACCTCGATGGCAAGCCGGCCACGGAAATCGGGAGTTTGCAACCGGAGAAGCCGCCCGCCGAGGCTGAAATCGGAGATCTCGACAAGGCCGAGACGCCGGAAATGAAGGCGGCGGACGAACTGAAGGATCATGAGCGGCGACTAAGCGAATACTATCTGGCCGTGGCTGCTCCAGAGAAGGATCGCCAGCTCTACGCCCAATTGAAGTCCCTGCGCGACCGGAAGGCGAAGCTGCAGAAGGCCATTCCTACGACGATGGTCATGGCCGAGATGAAAAAGCCGCGCGACACCTTCATTCTCGGACGCGGCCAGTACGACAATCCCCGCGAGAAGGTCACGCCCGGCGTGCCGGCGTTTCTGCCGCCGCTGCCTTCGGGCGCGCCGCTCAATCGTCTGACGCTGGCGCGTTGGATCGTCGATCCGGCGAATCCGCTGACGGCGCGCGTGGCGGTGAATCACTTCTGGCAGGAGAATTTCGGCATCGGCCTCGTGAAGACGTCGGAGGATTTTGGCGCACAGGGTGAGCCGCCGAGCAATCCGGAGCTGCTGGACTGGCTGGCGACGGAATTTGTGCGCACCGGTTGGAACGTGAAGGCGATGGAGCGCCTGATCGTGACCTCGGCCACCTACAGGCAGTCGTCGAAGGCCACGCCGGAACTCCAGGAGCGCGATCCCGAGAACCGGCTGCTGGCGCGCGGACCGCGGTTCCGGCTGTCCGCCGAGGAGATTCGCGACAACGCTCTGGCGGTGAGCGGGCTGCTGGATCCCCAGATCGGCGGTCCGAGCGCCTATCCGTATCAGTCCAAGGGCGTATGGGAGGACGGCGCATATGGCGAGGGCTTCACGGCGCAGACGTATCACCAGGGCAGCGGCGGCGACCTTTACCGGCGCGGCATGTACACAGTCTGGAAGCGCACAGCCCCGCCTCCCGAACTGACCACCTTTGACGCGCCCGATCGCGAGAAGTGCACGGCGCGGCGCCTGCCCACCAACACGCCCCTTCAGGCTCTGGAGCTGATGAACGATCCTACATACGTCGAGGCGGCGCGCGTCCTGGCGCAGCGCGCGATTCTGGAGGCAGGGCGCGACCCGTCGCGGCGCATCGACTTCATGTTCCGCCTCGCCACAGCCCGCGAGCCCCGTCCGCAGGAGCGCGAGATTCTCGCCGGCCTCGCCCGGGATGAGACTGTGGAATACAAAACGGATCGCGCCGCGGCGCTGAAGCTGCTGAGCGTCGGCGCGACCCGGTGCAATCCAAAGATTAATCCGAGTGAACTCGCGGCCTGGACCACGGTCGCGAGCACGATTTTGAATCTGGACGAGACGATCACGAACCAATAGTGGATTGGTGGCGACAACGATGTCGCAATTTTGTCCGAGGGTCACATGAGTACGGGAACTGCAATTACATGGGAACAGTTTGCCGCCGCCGGGCAGGAAGGGCAGCGCTGGGAATGGATTGATGGAGAGATCCACGTCATGTCACCAGTGAATTTCAGTCACGAGCAGACGCTTGCGGCGTTGATCGCTTATCTTGCCTCGTACTGCCGAATCCATCCCGAATGGACATGTTTCGCGTCAAACTGCGTCTTCACTATGAAATCGGGCAACTGGCGGATGCCGGACGCGTCGCTCGTGCGAAAAGCTCGGTTTCCGGATGGCCGGCTCCCCGTCAAGGCCGATTTCCCGCCGGACGTGGCTTTCGAGATCATCTCGCCCGGCAACACGGCACGCGAGATTCAGAGCAAGCGCCGCGACTATCTCGATAGCGGCGTAATCCAGGTGTGGATCGACCTTGAGGACCGCTTTGTCGAAGTGGTTCAACCGGATCGGTCGCCGCGGTTCTTCAATCAGGAAGAAACCCTGGTTATTGAGGGTCCGCCGGAATTTGCTCTGGAGCTGAGGACGCTGTTCACTTTTTGAATTGCTTGGTGCGCGGGATGAAGCAGAAGATCACCCTTGCTGTTGAGAGTACCCTCCTGGAGCGAGCGCGGTCGGTAGCGATACAGCTGGGTTTTGCACTCGAGGATTTTCTTTCGGCCGCACTCGAAAGAGGCATTTTAGGGTTGGATCCGTCGCCGAGTGTAGTTGGTCTTCGCAAGGAATGTAGCTGCCGCGGTGGTAATAAGAACTGTTCGCGCTGCGGCGGAAGCGGCTTTCTACCGCAGTCCAGTCCGGCCGTCGCTCGTAAATCGCCGAACTCGCCGAAACCGCGCGTCGAAAAGCCCTGGTATCGCTGTCCTGATTGCGGGACGAGACACCAGAACCGAGAGAGACACCGGAGAAAGTGTCGTGAGAGGCAACCCTCCTCGATGGTTGCCGACACGCGCAAGGGGTCGAGTTGATGTCGCGTCGTCGGCGTAAGCTTAACGTGCAGGGTTTCGGAGGGTTGCTATTCACGTATTTTACGTGTACGGTTGATCCGAGGTCATATGAAACACAACATCACTCTTTCCGTGGAACAGAGTTTATTGAAGCGGGCACGGGCGCTCGCGGCGCAGCGTGGCATCAGTATTAGCGGCCTGCTCGCGGCCGAACTCGAGAGGCTTGTCAACAACGCCCAGGAATACGAGCGCGCGCGGGCCAGAGCTCTGGCTCGCATGGAATCCGGCTACCACCTCGGCGGCGGAAAGCTGCCCAGCCGTGAGGAGCTTCATGAGCGGTAACCGGAGGGTCTTCATCGATTCTAACGTCCTCGTCTATGCGCATGATCTTGACGCGGGGTCGAAACATCTGGCGGCGAAACAATGCTTGGCTGCACTGTGGGAGACCGGAACCGGCTACCTCAGCACGCAGGTGCTGCAAGAGTCTTACGTAAACGTCACCCGGAAAATTAAGAAGCCACTTGTTCCGAGTGAGGCGAGAGCAATCGTCCGAGACTTCAGCCTTTGGGTGAGGTCATTTGTTATGCCGGCGACAGTCGTCAGGGCTTCCGAAATCAGTGAAAGTAGTCAGATTTCCTTTTGGGATGGAATGATCCTCGCGGCGGCTGAGCAGGACGGAGCCGGGGAATTGCTAAGCGAAGATATGAACCACGGGCAAACGATTGTGGGGGTCAAGGTACGAAATCCGTTTCTTACGTAAGAAGCCACGCATGCCCTCCCGGCGTGAATGAGGAAGTTCTATGGATGAACAACAACTTAGGCTCTCGATGACGCGGCGCCAATTCTTCCGCCGCAGCACAGCCGGCGTAGCGCTCGGCATCCCGGCTCTGGCCGCGCTGCTCGACCGCGACGGATTCGCGGCTGAACCGCGCGATCCGAAAACGGGCGGGCTTGTCGGATTCCCCAACTTCGCGCCCACCGCCAAGCGCGTCATTTTCCTGCACCAGTCGGGCGCGCCCTCGCAGATCGAATTATTCGATTACAAGCCGAAACTCGTCCAGTGGCAGGGGACCGAACTGCCGGGTTCGGTGCGCATGGGTCAACGCATCACCGGCATGACGTCGGGACAGTCGTCGTTTCCGGTCGCGCCTTCGACGTTCAAGTTCAACCAGGCCGGCAAGTCGGGCGTGTGGATCAGCGAATTGCTGCCGCATACGGCCAAAATCGTGGATGACATCAGCATCGTCAAGACCGTTTACACGGAAGCGATCAATCATGACCCGGCGATCACCTTCATCCAGACGGGCTTTCAGCAGCCCGGCCGACCGAGCATGGGCGCCTGGGTGAGTTATGGCCTCGGTAGCGAAAATCAGAATCTGCCTGCATTCGTGGTGCTGATCTCGCAGGCGAATGCCCTGAATCCGGATCAGCCCCTGTTTTCACGGTTGTGGGGCAACGGATTTCTGCCGTCGAAGTACCAGGGCGTGAAATTCCGCTCGAGCGGCGATCCCGTCCTCTATCTCTCGAATCCGCCCGGTATCTCGCCCGCCACGCGCCGCCGCATGCTGGATGGCATCGGCAAGCTGAACGGTCTGCTCGCTGCGGAGTACGGCGATCCCGAGATCGAGACGCGCGTGTCTCAGTACGAGATGGCGTATCGCATGCAGACTTCCGTGCCGGAGTTGACCGATCTCTCGAAAGAGCCGGACTCCGTCTTCGAGATGTACGGGCCGGACTCGCGCAAGCCCGGGACTTATGCGGCCAATTGCCTGCTGGCGCGCCGGCTTGCCGAGCGTGGCGTGCGTTTCGTGCAGCTCTACCATCGCGGGTGGGACCAGCACAACGATCTGCCGCGCGACATCGCCTTGCAGTGCCAGGGCGTCGATCAGGCCTCGGCGGCGCTGGTCGAGGATCTGAAGCAGCGCGGGATGCTTGATGACACGCTGGTGGTGTGGGGCGGGGAATTCGGTCGCACCGTTTATTGCCAGGGCAAGCTGACCGCCACCAATTACGGCCGCGACCATCATCCGCGTTGCTTCACGATGTGGATGGCGGGCGGAGGCGTCAAGCGCGGGTTTACGCTGGGCGAGACGGACGATTACTCCTACAACGTCCTGCATGACCCCGTACACATCCACGACGTGCAGGCCACGATCCTGCACTGCCTCGGAATCGATCACACCAGGCTGACGTACAAGTTTCAGGGGCGCTATTTCCGGCTGACTGACGTCGCCGGCCAGGTGACCGATAAGGTGCTTGCCTAATAACCTGCTGTAGCGCCGGTGTCCTCACCGGCGCTCGCGGTCTGAAGAAATCGCCGGTGTCCTCACCGGCGCTCGCGGTCTGAAGAAATCGCCGGTGTCCTCACCGGCGCGCTCGCGGTCTGAAGAAATCGCCGGTGTCCTCACCGGCGCTCGCGGTCTGAAGAAATCGCCGGTGTCCTCACCGGCGCTCGCGGTCTGAAGAAATCGCCGGTGTCCTCACCGGCGCTCGCGGTCTGAAGAAATCGCCGGTGTCCTCACCGGCGCTCGCGGTCTGAAGAAATCGCCGGTGTCC
>JASHPE010000388.1 GCA_030038235.1 Terriglobia bacterium | reverse complement strand
GAATGTCACTCATGGCTGAAGCCTGCCAGCAACTTTTCCGGCGCCAAAGTCAGTGACAGGCTTATCGGCTGTTCGGTGCGGGAGCTTCTCGTAGCCTTCGGCTGCCTACTGCACATCTTCCGGCATCTCGAAAAACTGGCGGACTTCGACGATATCGCCGTCAGCTATGGGCGCCCGCTTGAACCATTCGATCGCCTCTTCGCGTGAGCGTGCCTGAATGATCCAGTAGCCGCCGACTGCTTCTTTTGCCTCAGTAAACGGCCCGTCCGTAACCATGGCCTTGCCGCCTGAGTAGGAAATACGCGCTCCCGCCGAAGGCGGCATGAGCCCATCGCACGCCAGCAGGACGCCCGCCTTCTGCAGGCTCTGGTTGTACTCCATCATCTTCATGGCCGCTTCCATATCGGGAAGTGCATCCGGCGCGGCCGATTCATACCCCTTGGGAATCGCTATCATCATGAAACGCATTGAGTCGCTCCTTATGGTTGGTTTTTCAAAGGCCCAGCGGCCTTATAGGCATTGATAACGATGCCTGAGGGCAAAGCTTGCGTGCTGGCGAGCTCGAAGGCGCGTGCCGGAGTCCCCTCGGAAAAGATGCGCTTTCCTTTGCCCAACAGGACGGGGTCGACGAGCAGCACGACCTCATCCGCAAGGCCGTGTTCGAGCAGCGTCGATGTCAGCGTCGAACTGCCCGAGAGGATCAGGTCAGGGCCGTCGTGCGACTTTATGCGGCGAAGGTCCTCAACGACGTCCGGCCCAATGCGCTGGAATGGGCCCCATTCAAGGCTCTCAGGCCGGTGGGTCGCGACGTATTTCGTCGCGGCGTTGAGGCGGTCGGCCATGGGACTGCTCGGCGCCTTCGGCCAGAAGCCCGAAAAGCCATCGTAGGTGCGACGGCCAAGCAGCAGATCGAAGCCCTGGCCATACAACCCGAGGACTATCTCTCTGCCGGCGGGGGTGCGATAGGGCGCCGACCAGTCGCCGTAGGGGAAACCGTTTTCGTCGGCGGAGGCCTGAATTACGCCGTCGAGGGAGATGTGTTCGAAAATCCTGACCTTTCTCATTGCGCGTCTCCTTGGCTGGATGATTTTGTTTTCGGCCGGACCCTCAGGAGCGCTCGCACCTCGACAGGAACCCGGCAGGCGACCACGGCTTTGCGTGCCCACGCGAGCGCCTCATCCGTGTCAGCGGCTTCGAGTATCCAGAAGCCGCGCACGTGCTCCTTGGTCTCAAGACCGTGGTTCGAAGCGCTGCGCAGGAAGCCAGACCTGCCATTACGGCTTCGCGGCCTTTTTTTGCAGCTCGTCCCGCACAGCCCGCATGCGCGCGGCGTGTTCGGGAGTAATGACGTCCGCAGGGATATCAGCCACCTCGAACAGGGGCCGGATCTCGACCTCGGTGCCCCCATCGAACGGAGCGCGCTTAAGCCATTCCACCGCCTCTTCCATTGACTTCACTTGCCACAGCCAGAAGCCCGCGACGAGTTCCTTCGTCTCTGTGAATGGGCCATCGGTCACCGTGCGCTCCTGCCCCGAAAATCTTACTCGCTTGCCCTTTGAGCTCGGCTGAAGCCCGTCCATTGCGAGTACTAGGCCGGCCTTTACCAGTTCCTCGTTGAACTTTCCCATGGCGGCAAACATTTCCCTTGTCTGCTTGGTTGGTTTGATTCCCGCCTCCGAAGTCTTGTCTGCTTTGATTATCACCATCACTCGCATCGCTTTGCCTCCTAAGTTGTTTAGATTCAACAGCAATACTTCCTGTCGGTCGTTCTCGGCTAAGTCTTGCTTCCATCTATGCGTCGAATGAGAGGCAGCGAAATCGACACACCCGCTTCCTTTTTTTGGCTTTCTCCACCCGCCGCGAATATAAGGGCAAAGAATACCGTTCCCGTGACGATAAGAAGCATCCCTGAAAATGATAGCTCAAGGTACGGCCCGTCGGTGATGACCACCTCTCCACCAGGCTGTTTACGCAATGATTTCGCCTTGGCTGCCGGTTCCAGGCCGCCGGCCAGCTCACGAGCCAAAACGAAAGCCACCCAAGCCCAGGTCGTAGTATTCTTTTTGAGTGATGATCAAACTCAGCGTAATGTACCCGAAAACGGACGATCTGAAGTTCGACATGGCGTACTACCGCGAGACGCACGTCCCGATGGTCCGGCGCCTAATTGGGTCGAGATTGAAGGGATTCTCGCTCGATCAGGCAGTGGCGGGACAAAATCTGCCTACGCCGTATGCCGTCATCGCACATCTGCTCTTTGAGTCCCTTGAGGTCATGCAGAGCGTGCTTCAGGAACACGGTCCAGCACTCACGGCCGACATTCCAAGCTATACGAACGCGCAGGCGGTGATCCAAGTTAGTGAAACATCCTAACCTCCCTGCCCGGTTGCGAACACGCGATGATCAATGAGCATGGCCGGCGCAGTTCGACAACGATTGCCGGCCGGGGATGCGGCGACTGACGGCTTGGCCGTCGTCGGCCCCCTAATCTCTCAATCGTTCCCCCGCCAAACCTCACTCATATCTCAGGGCAGCCATCGGGTCGAGGCGTGAGGCGCGGCGCGCCGGCACGAAAATTGCGGCAAGGCCAACGGCCGCGAGCAGAACGACGGCTAGGGCAAGGGTCAACGAGTCGTTTGCTTTGAGGCCGTAAAGCAGCGAGGTGGCAGTTCTGCCACCGCCGAGTGCCAAGCCCGCGCCAATCGCTATCCCGATCCCGATCAGCATCGAGACTTCGCCGAGGATCAGCCCGACAATTCCGGAGCGCTGCGCTCCCAGCGCCATGCGGATTCCGATTTCGTTGGTGCGCTGCGCTACGGTGTACGAAATTACGCCGTAAAGTCCAATCGCGGCCAGCAGCACGGCGAGTCCGCCGAAGAATCCGCAAAGCGTCGCCATCAATTCATCCTGAACCAGGGAGTCGTGAATCTGCGTTCGCAGCACGACAAACTGGACGTCGACCTGCGGGTTGACACCGGCAATCGCGTTCTTGACGTCGTTGGCCAGGCTCGCCGTGTTCACCTGCGATCGAATCAGAAGTGTGGCGTAGATGAGTGGGTGTGCGTCCTGGGTGCTCGGAAGATACATCACCGGCACAAACGGCTCGTGTACGTCGTTGTAAACCGAGTTCCCGACGACTCCGACGACGCTATAGTACGGCTTCGGCATTCCCGGCGGGGCATCGAGGCGAAACTGCTGGCCAACGGCGTTTTTCGACCGGGAGAGGAATTTACTCACGAACACCTGGTTCACGATGGCTACCTTGGGCGAATCGGCCGAGTCGTTCCGATTGAAATCCCGGCCGGCAAGAAATGGAATTTCTATCGCCTGGAAGTAGCCGGGGCCGATGCGCTCCTCCCATGGCTGGCCCCCGGAGATATCGTTTTCGGTCAGGATGCTATTGTTCGACGAGTTTCCGTTCACCGGAGAACGGTTCGAAGCTGCGGCTGCGGCCACTCCCGGCACGGCGCGGATGCGATCGAGCAGCTCGTCGATGAATGGGTTCCGGCGCGCCTCCGGCAGGTCCAAACGCTCAAAAGCGACATTGGCGACCAGCAGCCCGTCCTGCTGAAACCCCAGAGGGCGCGTCATCAAATTGAAGAGGCTGCGGGCGAAGAGCAGGGCTCCCGAGAGCAGCACCAGCGAAAGCGCCACTTGCGCCGCCACCAGAATGCGCTGCAGCCGGAAGCGCTCGCGCCCGGAGGTCATTCCGCGGCCCGCGGTTTTCAGGACCGAACCCGTTGGCACTTTTCCGGAGCGCAACGCAGGCGCCAGGCCAAAGAGAAGGGTCGTGAGGATAGCCATGCCCGCCACAAATCCGACGACGCGCCAGTCTGTGGACATATCGAGGAAAACCGAACTATTCGGCGTGCTGATGAGCGCGACGAGCGACTGGCTGAGAACGGCGGCGAGTACGCCTCCACACGCTGCGCCGGCAACGGCGAGCAATGCGCTCTCCGAAAGCAACTGCCGGATCAGTCGCCCGCGCGAGGCGCCCAGGGCAAGCCGCAGGGCAATTTCGGGCCCGCGAGTACTCGCCCGCGCCAGCATCAAGTTCGCGAGATTCGCGCAGGCAATCAACAGAACCAGTCCGGAAAGGCCCAGAAGGAGCCAGAGCGAGGTCGAAGTGCTCTGCCGCAATCTTGAAAAGCCGTTGGCGGCGGGCAGCGCTTCGAGCTTGTAGGCGAGGTAATGCTTCACATGGTCGGCGTCATATTGGGGCGGAATCGTTTCCTGCATCGCACCGGGAGAGATCGCGGCAAGCTGCGCGGTGGCGCGCTCGAGCGACCAGCCGGGATTCAGCCGCCCGATCATCGCCAGCCACCAGGCGTGGCGGGCATCCGCGCTCGTGATCCGGCTGTACTCGCCATAGACGATAGCATCGGCGCAGACCGGAACGGCCAGGTCGAACCGGTCGCCGACCGAGACGCCGTAAAATCCGGGCGGCGTGACGCCCAGGATTGGAAACGGGTGACCATCGAGGGTGAGCGTCTTCCCGATCGCCGAAGCGTCGCCCCCGTATCGCCGCTGCCAGAAGGCATAGCTCAGGTCCACGCCTCCCGCGCAGCCCGGCTGGTCGTCACTCGTGGAAATCAGCCGGCCGAGAAAGGGCTGCACGCCGAGGACGTTGAAAAAATCGCCGCTGACCCAGATGTCATGCGCAATATCCATCTCGCCGCCGGTCGCCAGATTGGTCTGATCGCTGCTCCAGACGGCGATGGACGAAAACGCCTTCTGCCGCCGCCGAACTTGCTGCCACAGAGGATAAGTGAGTTCGGGATAGGAACCGTTGAAATTCCCGCTCACCCACATATCTGTCTTCAGGTGGACGATGGCCAGGCTTTGAGGATCCTTCACAGGCAAGGTTCGAAGCCGGACCGCGTCGACAAGCCTGAAAATGGCGGCGTTCGCGCCGATGCCGAGAGCCAGAGTGAGGAGCGCGACTAGAGCGAAGCCAGGCGACTTCGCCAGCGTGCGCAACCCGTATCGAATGTCCTGAAGAAATGTTTCGAGCCAATTCCAACCCCACATGTCGCGACTCTCCTCTCTCAGCACAAGCTGGTTACCGAAACGCCGCTCGGCGGCGTACAGCGCTTCCTCGGGCGAAGCGCCACGCTCCACCTGTAGTCGAGCGCGCAATTCCCGATGCAGCCGCATTTCTTCTTCGAGATCGGCATCGAACCTTCCACGCCGCAGGGCCATCGAGATCCGCCTGCTGAGTCGAGTTAACCAACCGATGGCATCGATCATTTGAATTTTCCTCGTCACTACATGCTCGTCACGGGTGACTTGTCACTGTCCTCAGGCAGTCTGAATTGCCCGCGCGATCGCCCCGACCACACGATTGAACTCGGAAACTTCCACTTCCAATTGTTTGCGACCCAGCGGCGTCAGCCGGTAGTAGCGGGCCCGGCGATTTCCCGCCGTCACCCCCCACTTTGCCTTGACCCAGCCTTTGATCAGCATGCGTTGCAGCGCGGGATAGAGCGAGCCTTCCTCCACCTGCAGAACCTCCTCGGATACCTGCTCAATCCAGTGGGCGATCTCAAAGCCGTGCAGTTCGCCGCTTCGAGCCAGGGCCTTGAGGATCAACAGGTAAAGCGTGCCGGGCGGGATCTCGTTTCGATGCATTCAATGACCTCGTAGCATAGTTAGACTATGCCAATCAGCCGATGGTTAGCACCGGCACGGATTTTTTCTCGTTGTGCGGCAGCCAGCCTGCTTAGAATCATCCAGGAGGGCCCGGGAGCCGATCGTGGTCGTCAGGTTCTCACTTTGCCTTGACAGGACCCTGGTGTTGCAGGTCGTTCCGCAGAGCCGGGAATCATTTCTTTCCGGCGTGGCTCTCTATGGAGCGCGGCCCGATAAAGGCTACAGCCTGACGGATTGCGTCTCCATGCAGACGATGCGCAAGAAAGCACTAACCGAGGCGCTTACGAACGACCGTCATTTTGAGCAGGAGGGTTTCCGGGCGCTGTTTCGAGATTCGTGAACCCGTTTGCTCAAAGTGTCCCGGTTCAGCCTGAAATGGAGAGTCGCCGTTTTCGGTAAGCTAGAGTTCCGCCGCTTGGCGGCGGGAGTTTTCAAGGCATAGGGAGATCTATCGAATCCGATGGGGAAGGCGAGGACGGCGTTTGCGGCCGTCCCCGTCTCGTCGGTTTCGATGAGTTTCCACCGGTTATCCTTCGGCACGGTTGGTCTCCACCAGAGCCGGCTTCCGTTTCACCCGGCCGAATCAGTTTAGCGCTGCCGCCGAGCCCCCGCCAGCGGGGAGAGGCGGGATGCAGATCCCCTCGGGAGCCGGGGTTGATTCCGCAGCTCATTGGCTCGTCAGATCTCCCCAAGACTTTTCTTAGGGCCACGTGCTCTTCCATCAGCTCGGCCAGCACCTCGTGCTTCTTCTTCAGCTTGGCCTCCAGGAAGGCGATGCGCTGCTCGCCCACTCCCGCGAGCGCCGGCGCCACCCCCAGCCAGCGCGCCGCGCCACTCGTGAACAGATCGAGCGGTAAACCGTCGGCCGACGCCGCCCCCAGAAACACGGTGTAGTGTCCGTCTGCCTGTGAGTCGAGCGTGACGCTCTGCGTCTCAGACCACAGCGGCGCCCCGCCTTCTTGCAACTCGTAAAGCGAAAAGGTGATCGTCACCGTCCCCGAGGCCGGCTTGCCGGCCGCGTCCGTCGCCACCCCGCTGAACTCGACCAGGCGCGGCACCACCGTGCCCCCGCTCGGTGCGGCGGTTGTGGTGTCGACGGTCGACTGCGCGCTGGCAGTGTCGCCAGCCGCAGCTTGCGGACCGAGCGGCCACGCCGACGAACAGCAAACGCCGAAAAGCAACAGGACTCCTGCACAAGCCGAAATACGCGATCCTTTCATGACGACCCCCTTGGGTTAGTGATTTTGCTATGCACCAATGTGCTGAGTCGGAAGTCGGCTAACAAACCAAAGCCCGCGAAGCGGGCGGAACAATGTAGCCCCCGGCGTCAGAAGATGTGAAAGAATCGGGCTGTAGCGGCGATGTCCCCATCGCCGCCCTTGTCAAACCACGGATTTCGGCGGTGAGGACACGGCCCGCTACACCACTCAGCTCGAACCCACGCACGGGGTCGAAGCCGGAGCTTATTCACGGCACATAAGTGCAAGTGTAAGTGGGCGGCGGGAATGAAGTCGTATTATAGTTAATCACCTCGATATCGGTCACCGCCAGATTCGGCGCCCCCAGTACGTAGCCCAAGCCGGCGTCGAATTCGAAAAGGATCGTTGTGATATCTCCCCAGTCGATATCTGTGCTGCCGAACTGGTCAAACGGGAAGTCGACAGTGAAACTAGTTTCCTCGAGATTGGTTCCAACGAAGCATGCACCGTAGCTGCCTGGGTAATAGAACGCGACACCGAAACTCCCCACCGACTCCGCAGCGGCGAAGGTGAACCGGATACGGCCGTTGGAGCCGGTGTTGTATTGTGTCAGGTCGAGATTCATCGGGGCTCCCCCCCAACGTGTGGCTCCGTAATACACCTGGAGAAGAGAGTAGTTTCCGAAACCGTTCGACCATGCCAGGGCCCGCGTTGGGTTCGTGCTGCTTTGGGGCACGGTTTGGGCCTGGGTCGGCTGCCCAAACGGATTGGTCGCGCCGCTTCCGCTGGTGAGAACGATAGAGCGAGTTCCGCCAACGAGCCAGTGGCCGGCGGGGTAGGTTGGCTCACCTCCTCGAAGCCGGTGGTGATCGCTTTCACCAAGCCGTAGCCGCTTGTGAAGTTATCAATCGTGCAGGCCGTCGCATTGGGCAGGCCAGGGCAGACCGCTTGCCCCCAGACCGCGGACGGCGACAGAGCCGCGGCCAAAGCTACAGTTAGCGTGGCCGCATAGGTTCTTGTGTTCTTAGGCATCTCAGTTTCCTCCTTTAAGGTTCGCTTTAATTTAGAAATCGCCGGCTGGCGGGGACCTCCGCAAAGAAATCCCCGCCCTATCGGGTTTGCCCAACTGCACAATGCCAGTTGGTACCCGGTTGTCCCGATTGCCCCTCTCGGGGTAAAATCGCCGGGTCTGGAGGCTTTCCAGCGTGCACTGGCTCGCCTCGATCATGGAACCTAGCCGGAAGCGGGCGGAAAGTCCTCCACAAACGCGGAAGAAATTCTGATAAAAGTCTTACCGCCCGTATGACTAATCAGGACAATCATCTGTACGCCTTCGGTCCCTTCGTCCTGGACCCCGGCCAGCGTCTGCTGTGGCGCGATCAGCAGCCGGTTTCGCTCGCACCGAAGGTGGTGGACACGCTTCTGCTCCTCGTATCACGGGCCGGACGGCTGGTTGAGAAACAGGAACTGATGGACCTGCTCTGGCATGACAGCTTCGTCGAGGAAGGTAGCCTTACCAAAAACATCTCCGTGCTGCGGCAGACACTGGGCAACGGCGAGGGTGGCAGGGAATACATCGAGACGATACCCAAGCGGGGATACCGTTTTGTGGCCGAAGTCACGGCTTGCGAGCCGGCCAGGAACACCGAGCGGCACCCTCTTGGGTCTGTCACACTGCCGTCCGAGCCGCACGCGGTCCCCGCCTCGGCCCTGCCGGGGGCTTCGGCGCCAGCCGCCGACCGTGCGCGGTGGACTTGGCGAATAATGGCCGCGGTGACGGGCCTTCTCGCCTTGGCGGGTGCCTGGCTGTGGTTTTCCCCGCCCCCGCCGCCCACCGTTCTTAAGACGACCCAGATTACCCACTTCGGCCGGGTCGATCCGTCTTCGCGCCTGGTGACAGACAGTGCTCGGATTTACTTTGTAGAACGGAAGGGAGGCCGCCTCTCGCTCGCCAGCGTTCCTATCGACGGCGGTGAGCCAGTGCCAGTCCCCACGCCGCTCCCCGACGTGGCGCTCTACGGCATCTCTCCCGACCACTCCGAGCTTCTGGTAGGAAGCGATGCGAACAACGACAACAAAATGACCTTCTGGCTGCTTTCAACAGCCGGAGGGTCGCCGCGGCGCGTGGGAAACGTGATCGGCCACGATGCGGCCTGGTCGCGCGACGGCCGGAGGATCGCTTATTTTTCAGGCTCCGGACTTTTTGCGGTCAATCCCGACGGCAGCGACTCCGAAAGGATCGCGGCAACGGCGGGTCGTGAGTGGTTTTCGCGCTGGTCGCCTGATGGAGCGGTTCTGCGCTTCAGCGCTGCGAATTCTGCCATCGGATCGGTGTCGCTCTGGGAAGTTCCGGCGAGCGGTGGCACGCCTCATCGTCTGCTGCAGGGTTGGAGAGAGCCTCTGGCCTACTACGGAGACGGCGAGACGGACGGCGATTGGGCTGCGGACGGCAGATACTACGTGTTTCGCTCCACCCGCGCCGCGTACGCCAGCATCTGGGCGATGCGCGAAGATGCCGGCTTCCTGCGCCGGGCGTCCGGCCCCGTGCAACTCATGACCACGGACTCGAGCTTGTGGGGCGTGCTTGCCGCCGGGAACAAAGTGTTTTACACGGGCGACAAAGAGGTCCGTGAGCTGGCACGCTTTGACGCGCGTTCGGGGCAGTTTGTTCCGTATCTAACCGGGGTCCGCGCGCGCGACGTCAGTTTTTCGCGTGACGGGCAGTGGGTGGCTTACGTCGTTCCCAATATGCAGCAAAGCGTCCTCTGGAAAAGTAAAGCCGACGGCAGCGGCGCCCAGCAACTTACCTTTCTTCCGCTCTTGGCCGGACAGCCGCGGTGGTCTCCCGACGGCAAGGAGATCGCCTTTCGGGCGAATCCACCCGGCAAGCCGTTGCAGATCTTCCTCATCCCCTCCGGCGGCGGCGAGCCGGAAGCAGTGACCAACTCCACGCTCAACGGTCTTTACCCGGACTGGTCTCCTGCTGGAGACCGGCTGTTCTTCACCGGGCGCGTTCCCGCTCGGGCCGAGCAACCGGTTGGGAGTATCGATGGGCGGCCGCTGGAAGGAACCTACCAACTCGACTTGAAAACGAGACAGGTTTCCCTTGTTCCCGGAGCGGAAGCCCTCAAGGGTCTGTTCTGGTCGCCGGACGGGCGCTATCAGGTTGCGCTGACGCTCGATGACCGGACGATGATGCTGTATGACACCGAGAGCGGGCGATGGTCCGAGCTCATGAAGGGGAAGGCTCTAAGGGCCGGCGTCTGGTCGAGTGACGGCAAGTACGTTTATACCCAGGACGCCCTCGCCGGAGCCAGCCAGCCGATTCTTCGCGTGCGCATCAGTGACCGCAAGGTAGAACCCGTCGCCACGTTCGAACAGATTCCCCGCTCCGACGTCCGCAACTACGGGTTGGCCGGCCTCGCGCCGGATGACTCTCCGGTGGTGTCGCTGGTTCTGGGCCAGTCCGACATTTATGCGCTCGATCTGAAGCTTCCCTGAGCCAGCAGGCTGGGGCAGCGACCCCCGTTGCCGTTTGGGCAGAAAGGCATGTTAGGGGTTTTTGCCCGTTTTTTGGAAGACTGCGCCGATGTACTATGATGAAGGCCGGTGACCTCGGCCAAGCGAATCGCTGGCAGGCCCTGGAGTATTGGGCCGCAGATTGGGCGGCAAAATGTACGACAGAGAGGACCCCTGGGACCGGCTGCCGGGTGAATCGTCGAAAGCTTACATCGCGTTCTGCGTTTACCGCGATCTCGGGACTGACCGGTCCATTGTGAAGGCCCTAAAAACTAGCGGTAAACCAGCGGCAAATCTGCGGCAGTGGGAATACTGGTCGAGCAAGCATCAGTGGGTGGATCGAGCTACAGCGTATGACGAACACAATGAACGGCGCCGTTTGGTGCAACGGGAGAGAGCGCGTCGCGAGATGGAGCAGCGACAAGCGCGAATCGGCATGCTTGCCCAAAACGTAGGCGCCAAGGGCTTGGAATCGCTGAGTGCCAAGGCGCGACTCGGCGAGCTTAACTTAAACGCGAGAGACTCAATGCGGCTCGTGGAGGGGGGGGCCAGGCTCGAGGCCCCCGAGGCGGTGCCGGCTGCCGAACGACCCGGCCGTGTGGCAGAGCTTCCGCTCGGTCAGCCGGATTTAAATTTTAGGACAAGAATTCCTTATATCGATTCCAACCCTACCTTTTCCGGGTAGCCCTGTGGCACTGCGGACAGATACTCACCCTTCGGCGCGAGTGAGGCGGAGCAATGCGGGCAGGTGTACTTCTCTCCGATGTCGTCCCGGACGAGCTTGAGGATTACGCCCACGACGGCGAGCGCCCGGCACGCTACTGCCGCACAAAGTGCTGCAAGCTGTGTTGCAGGCGCTGGGCTGGACTGACGAGCTGGCGCCGCTCGGGCCACAACACGATACACCGATACACATGGTCCCCCAAAAGAGGATTGCGAAGAACCAGTGCGGATCTTACTTTAGCTGGGCAAGCGTGGTGCGAGCCGGTTCGGACGAGGCCGGCATGGTGTCGCCGGGCCACCCTTCGCCGCCCCGTATCAGGATATGTGTTCCACTTGCAAACAAACCGGAGAACAGCTAAACTCCGAGTCGTGCAAGAGCCGATTTCATCCAAGGCGACTCCTACAAACAGTGAAGGAGTCTCTTTTGTTGCACATTTGTTGCACGGCTTTGAATTTGATTAGCTCAAAGCCTTTTGCTGCAACGAGTTATACTGAGCGGGAGTAATTCAGCGGTAGAATGCCAGCTTCCCAAGCTGGACGTCGCGGGTTCGATTCCCGTCTCCCGCTCCATCTTTTCAACAAGTTGCCGCAAGCCTCATTCGGAGATAGAGTCCAATAGAGTCCGTTAAGCTCCGATCGCCTTTTCAAGGGTTTTCACCGCATCTCTGCGCCTCCTGAGTGATGTGACCGTATAAACGTTTCGTTCACATCGACTGTGCCCCATCTGATCAGCGCGCACGTGCGGATCGGCATCCAGGGTCTTTCAATAGGGAGCTGTGGGTCCGTCGCATCACATTGGAAGTTTGCCCAAGCGAGCGATAGGTTTCTTTGAAGAATCGAATCCATCCGATCGGCGAGTCAGGTTTGAATAGGTAAATTCTCTTTGCCCGCGCGTGTCGACGTGCGCCCAAGGCGTTCGCGCTAATCATCGTTCAGATAAGGCCTTGCGCGTTGTCCAGCGATCTGGCAACTAAAGTGCCTCCAAACCCGCCTTTGGGCAAGGAGGGCGACGTGGAAACCAAGAGCATGGATGCTGTGGCTTCTGGGGTGAACGCGGCTTTTATTTTCGTCGACTTGCGTGAATCGGATGGCTGGGAAAAACTGGAAGACCTGCTCGCTGAGGCGCGGTCACCGGCGGTCGACGCCTTCGTCGAAGAAGTATCTCCTCAAGATGCGAGGTGGCATCGACAATAGCGTCAACAGCCAGGCGGAGGAATGAACGATGACGCCTGCGAATGCGGGCCGGTATGCCGGCCCGCATCTGCGGATCCTTGGCGCGTGCTGGGTTGCGTATGGCTTGATCTCCCTGGCCGCGGCCTTCGTGATGCTCATCTACAGCGGTATTGCCACAGTGATGTTCGGCACTCTACTCTCCCGGGTCGCCTACCCTTTCGCCTTCATGAATCTCTTCCACATAATCTACACGCTGGTTATGATCCAATCGATTGTTTGCGGACTGCTCGGGATCCTCGCGGGCCCGAGCCTGCTCGCAGCACGCCGGTTCGGCCGCGGTCTGGCCATTGCCGCGGCATTCCTTTCGCTCTCCAGGATTCCGCTCGGAATCACCCTCGGGGTGTACACACTGGCCATTTTGCTTCCGCCCTGTGTGTCGCCTGGCGCACCCTTGACAGCGCAATAGTGGGAATCGAGTTCGCGCGAATTTGAGTTATGCTCTCAAGGGAGCACGTGTGCACACTGTGCCCAGAGGCTGAAATGACGGCGTCGAATAGGCTTTCGCTTGCATTCCTGGCGGCGGTCATGCTGACGGCAACTCCGACCGGCACCCTGGCAGGCCAGTCCGGCGGTTCCTGGCGCTTCGTCGTTTCCGGCGACTCGCGGAATTGCGGCGATATCGTGATGCCGGCCATCGCCGCGGGCGCCAAAGCGGACGGCGCCGCCTTTTTCTGGCATCTCGGCGACGATCGCGCCATCTACGATTTCGATCAGGACTATCGCGCGTTGCACCCCAAAGCGAGCATCTCGCAGTACGAAGCTCAGGCTTGGCCCGACTTTATCAAGCATCAGCTCGATCCTTTCGGGAACATGCCGGTCTACCTTGCCATCGGCAACCACGAGACCATTCCACCCAAGTCACGCATCGATTGGGTCTCCCAATTCGCGGATTGGCTGATGAACCCCGCCATCCAGGCGCAGCGGCTTGCCGACGATCCTTCGGATCATCAGCTTCGGAGCTACTATCACTGGATCGAGCACGGCGTCGACTTCGTCACGCTCGACAACGCCACTGCCGACCAGTTTGACGAGCCGCAACTCGCGTGGCTCCAGAAGGTGCTGGACCGCGATACCACCAACGCCGCCCTTCACACCGTCGTGCTTGGCATGCACGAGGCGCTGCCGGACAGCATCTCATCGGGCCACAGCATGAACGAATCACCGACGGGCACGCAGAGTGGGCGGTTGGTCTACAGCGAACTGCTCAAGCTTCAGCGCGCCTCCGGCAAGCATGTGTACGTCCTGGCCAGTCACTCGCACTTCGTGATGAGTGATGTTTACGCCACAGCCTGCCGAACGCCGCAGGACGTGCTGCCGGGCTGGATCGTGGGCACGGCCGGCGCGGTGCGTTATCGTCTGCCGAAGGATCTGGCCGGCTCAGGGGTGCATCAGACGGACGTGTACGGCTACGTCATGGCCACGGTCGCGGCCGATGGCGACATTCAGTTCGAGTTCAAGCAGATCGATCCTTCTCAGATTCCGGCTGCGACGGTCAAGGAATTCACCGAGCCGGTTGTCGATGCCTGCTTCAATGACAACAAGGCCGATTACGTGCCTGCAGGCGCCGTCTGCCAAAGCGGTGATAAGTGACTAGTGACGAGCGTCAAGTGCCTGTCAAACGTAGACTGTCGACTGTCAACTACTTCCTACCAGATTGTCTTCTTGAATCGCTTTTGCGCCGCTTCTTTCAAATAGGATGCGAAATACTTCGTGAGATAGAGACTGGTGCCCACGCGGCTCTTGCGCATGGCGCGACGGTAGTACTTGCGAGACTCTTTCCGCATTTTGAACGTGGGATGCGCAAACACCAGCGCCTGCGCAATGTCCGGCCTGTAGCTCGGAACTCTCTTGCGTCTGCTCTCGAGAAAGTCCGCATTCGAGAGCGCCACCCGAATCAGTTCTTCGCATCGATGTTTGTAAGTATGGCGCGACAAGCATAACTCGCGCCCCCGAGCGGCGATTTCCGCTCGCTGGGACTCGTTCTCCAGATAGTATTTCAAGACACTGGACACGTTTGTGAGATTGTGGATCACAAAATGGACCCCGTCCTGAAATAACTCGCTTACGCCCGCCTCAATTTTCTGAGTTACCAGCAAGGCGCCGGACGCCAGGACCTCGAAGAAGCGCATGTTCAGGTCTTCGCGTAACGACACATTCAGCCCGATCTTTGACTCGGCGAGGATGTGTGCCATCTCTTCTTCGTAAACGCCGCTCGCGATGTTCAGGGGAATGTCACGATCGATACTGTCGAAAAATTTTCGCCGGCCTGCGGATATATTCCCCACAAATGACACGGCATACTTGCCCGGATTGGGCTCAATTCGATGATATTCGGCGTCGGCGGCAAGCGGCAGCCAATGAATATTTGTTGCGCCGTACCGGTGAGCAGCCCGGATGTAGTCCTTTTGCGCAAAGAAGGTGACATCAAATTGCCAGGAATACTCCTTGTGCCACCGGTAATTCAAGTGATTATCCACGGCCCAGAAAGCGGTGGGAATCGGAACCTCCAGGAGACCTTCTGGAAAGAAGCGGAACCGCGGATCGTTTTCAACCAATACCACAAGCTCGGGTTTCGGCGAACAGTTGGCGGCGAGGCGCGGAACATGCACGCGGGAATCGCTCGCCGCGCCGTCGCGCGGCACGTTCTCCGGGGGAATGGCAATGACGTGATGCCCGCCTTGTTCGAATCCCCGCTTGACCAGTGAGCCTAAGCTTCCACGAGTCAGATTGGCGAACAGAAGAATAGTCATCCCGTGACATTGTCCTGCCGTCAACGGCGCAGGAGCGCTCGCCCTTTCCCAGCCTTTTTCAGCAGCCTGCCAGGAGATAAGCCTATCGCAGAATCCACTCGAAAAAATGGTTGCGTTCCGCCCCGTCTGAGTTCATTATCACGGAACGGCATAGAGGGGACTTGGATTTCCCCAAAACGTATCGTCAACACGGAGGAAGGGGCTATGCTTCGATCTCTCAGATTCATTCTGGTGGCGCTGTTCGCGTCCTCGTGCGCGATCGCGCAGGACAGAAAAATGGTAGCCGTTATGGACTTCGACTACGGCACGGTGCGGTCCGAAGTGCAGGCCTACTTTGGCACCGATCAGGACGTGGGCAAGGGGATTTCGCTTCTGCTGGAGCAGAAGCTTGTACAGGACGGCAAATACAGGGTCATCGACCGCAACACGATGGACAAAATCCTCAAAGAGCAGAACTTTTCCAACAGCGACCGCGTGGATCCAGCCACCGCGGCCAAAATCGGCCACATCCTGGGTGTAAGCGCCATCATCGTGGGCAGCATCACCCAGTTTGGCCGTGACGACAAGCATATCGGCGGCGGCGGGGTGGGCTACGGTCTCGGTAAGGTTGGCTTGGGCGGACTTCACAAGAACGACTCCAAGGCTGTGGTGAATGTCACGGCCAAGCTGGTGGACGTGAACACCGCCGAGATTCTGGCCGTCGTGACCGGAACCGGCCAGTCAAAGCGCAGCGGATTCGCATTCGGCGGAGGCGGTGCCGGCGGGGGCGGGGGTGGAGGCGGTGGGTTCGACATGGGCAGCAGCAATTTCGGCAACACTATCCTCGGCGAAGCCGTGAACGCAGCCGTGGCGGACACGGGCCAGCAGCTTGATGACAAGGCCGCTTCACTTCCCACGGTGAAGGTCGTGGTTTCCGGCCTGGTTGCCGACGTGACGGGCAACACCCTGGTGTTGAACGTGGGCAGCAATGGCGGCGTGAAAGTTGGCGATCAATTGTCCATTTCCCGGAAGGTGAAAGACGTAAAGGACCCCGCCACTGGAGCGGTGATCAAGACCATCACCAACCAGTTGGGCACGGCCACGGTGACTGAAGTGGACGCGAACTCCTCGACGGCGACTTTCAACGGAAGCGGCACCCCGCAGGTCGGCGACGTGGTCAAGAGCCAGTAAGTCTTCAGATTCAGCGTGGGAGCGCGGACGTCCCGTCCGCTCTTGATCGCAGCCTCCGGCAACGGCATCAGGGCCAAGCGAGGCCAAAGCGAGTGGCGGGCGGGACGCCCGCGCTCCCAGTCTGAGAGATCTCGCTCCGCAGGGCGGCACGGCCAAGCCGTGCCGGAGTTTTTCCAACAAGTCTGAGGAAACGGGCCGGCGCAGACGCTTCATCGTGCGGCACCTGCGCCGGCCTCGATGAGACTCCACCCATCGCCCGGGTCTCACGGGATTTCAATCGCCACCGTATCCGCCAGCGTGGCCTCGCTTACGTCGGCGCTGGTGTCGAAGCCCCAGATCGAGAAACCATCGAGACTTTTTCCGCCAGCAAGATCCGAGGTGACATCGAAGTAGTCCCAGGCGCTATCCGAGGTGAAAACGACGTACTCATCGTCAGTTCCATCGCTGTAAAAGAAGTCGATGGCCGTCGGTTCGTC
>JASHPE010000387.1 GCA_030038235.1 Terriglobia bacterium | reverse complement strand
GCGAGCTTCCGGGTTTTATTTGCGAATAATCCGCTGCCCATGTGGCTGTTCGACGCGGAAACGCTGCAGTTCCTCGAGGTCAATGATTCAGCGGTCCATCACTATGGCTACTCTCGCCATGAATTTCTCGGGATGCGAATCACCGAAATACGACCGCCCAGCGATATACCGGCCCTACTCCAGAGCGTGGGCGCCCGCCCACCGGCTATGGAGAACGCAGGCCAGCGGCATTGTTTAAAAGACGGCCGCGTTATCGACGTTGAGATCATTTCCCACAGCATGGATTGGGCCGGCCGCCGGGCCGTACTGGTGGTGGCGATTGACGTGACCGACCGCAATCGCGCCGAGCAGGAACTGTCTCAGGAGCGCAACCTGTTCCAAACCCTCATGGATAGCATTCCTGACTCCATCTATTTTCTGGACACTAAGTGTCGCTTCACGAGAATTAACAAGGCGCATGCGAAAATGCTGGGTGTGGCCGATCCGAAAGACGCCATCGGAAAGACCGATTTCGATTTCTTCCCACGAGACTTTGCTGAGGAACATTACGAGGCCGAGCAGAAGCTCCTCGCATCGGGTGAGCCCATCATTGACGCCGTGCAGAAGCTTGTCAGGCCCGATGGGCAGGTCCAATGGTTTTCGGGCACCGAAGTGCCAACTTACGACGCGGAAGGCAGGGTCACGGGCTACGTGGGCGTTTCCCGTGACATCACCGGGCAGAAGCGGGCCGAGGAGGAGCTTCTTTTCAAGACCGCTCTTTTCGAAGCGCAGGCCGAGACAACCATTGACGGTATTCTGGTGGTGGATCAAGGCGCCCAAATCGTCTTTGCTAATAGACGCTTCGCGTCGATGTTCGGGCTAACCGACGAGCTTCTGAAGGCGAAAGATGACCGTCCGGTGCTGGAGCACGTTTTGAGCTGCGTCGCGGACCGCAGTGCGTTCTTGGAGCGCGTCACGTATCTTTACAAGCAGACCGCAGAGAAAGGAAGGGACGAAATCGCACTCACGGACGGTCGAACCCTGGACCGCTATTCTTCGCCGCTGGTCGATCCAAACGGAAGATATCGGGGAAGGATCTGGTACTTTCACGACGTTACGGAACGCAAGCGAGCGGAAGAAACCAAGGCATTTCTGGCTTCCATCGTTGAGTCCTCTGCCGACGCTATCGTCGGCAAGGCGGTTGACGGAACCATCGTGAGCTGGAATCGGGGTGCAAGGTTGCTCTATGGCTATCGCGCTGACGAGGTGATCGGCAAGCCCATCTCTATTTTGGCCCCTCCGGACCGGGCCGATGAGATTCCGGGCATCCTCGAGAGCATTCAACGAGGAGAAACAATCGCGCACTTCGAGACAGTGCGAGTTAGAAGAGACGGAAGCGCTGTCGATGTCTCTCTCAACATATCTCCCATCACGAATAGCGCGGGGGAAATAAACGGCGCAGCCATGATTGCTCGCGATATCACGGAGCGCAAGCGGACCGAGGAGGAGCTTCGCAAACTGTCGCGGGCCGTAGAGCAGAGCCCTGCCAGCGTGATGATCACTGACCGCCAAGGTAACATCGAGTACGTCAATCCCAAATTCAGGAGTCTGACGGGTTACAGCCCGGAGGAGGTTATCGGCAAGAACCCGCGCATTTTGAAGTCGGGTCTCACCCCTCCCGAAACCTATCGCGAGCTCTGGCAGACCGTACTAAACGGAGGCGAGTGGCGCGGCGAGTTAGAAAACAAAAAGAAGAGCGGAGAGCTCTATTGGGAATTTGCTTCGATCTCACCCATCAAGAACCCCGAAGGGACCATCACCCATTTTCTCGCCCTTAAGGAAGATATCACCGAGCGCAAACGTGCGGAGGATGCCCTGCGGCTGGCTCGGTTTTCAGTCGACCACGCTTCCGATGGAATATTCTGGGTGGACAGTTCAGGTCGATTTCTTTATGCCAACGACGCGGGCTGCCATGCAACAGGACATTCCCGAGAAGAAATGCTGTCGTTGTCGGTGCCTGACTTAGATGCGAATATCCCTGCAGAACGCTGGCCCGCGGTATGGGACGCCGTCAAGGCCGGCGGCTCGGCAACGTTCGAGACCCGCATCCATACAAAGCAGGGGAACACGTATCCCGGTGAGGTCACCACAGACTACTTGCAGTTCGGGGGGAAGGAATACTGCTTCACCTTCGTGCGCGATATTACCGAGCGCAAACAGGCTGAAGACGAGCTGCGAGCGAGGGAGGAGAAGTTTCGGCAATTAGCGGACAACATCCGCGAGGTGTTTTTCATGGGTGACCTGCCAGCGGGATGCATCACTTACATGAGCCCGGCTTACGAGGGAGTCTGGGGCCGGTCCCGCCAAGAGCTGTACGAGCGACAGGAGACGTGGATTGAGTCGGTGGTTCCCGAGGATCGTCATTTAGCTATTCAGATTGTCGCAGCGGCCAATGAGGGCAGGCCCGGTGAGGCGGAGTACCGCATACTGAAGCCCGACGGCTCGATCCGGCACATCAGCGCACGGGTTTTCCCTGTGCGAAATGCCGACGGTGACGTGTACCGGTTCGTCGGCCTCGCCGAAGATATCACTGAACGGAAGGGCGCCGAAGAGGAGCTACACCGCTCACGCCAGATGCTTCAATACGTGTTCGATAACATGCCTCAACGCGTCTTCTGGAAAGACCGAAACATGAACTATCTGGGCTGCAACCGGGCCTTTGCGACAGACGCCGGGTTGGGAGATGCCAGCGAAATTGTCCGCAAGAACGATTTCGAGCTTTCGTGGAAGGAGACCGCCGAGCTTTACCGTGAGGATGACAGGCGCGTGATGGATCAGAACTGCAGCAAGCTGAACTTCGAGGAGTCTCAGACCCTGGCTGACGGTACTCTGCGATGGGTTCGGACGAGCAAGCTACCCTTGCGCGACCGCGACGGCACGGTGGCCGGAGTCCTCGGAACCTATGAAGACATCACCGAACGCAAGCGGGCCGACGAGGAATTGTACCAGTCGCGCCAGATGCTTCGATCGATCCTCGACAACATCCCCCAGCGTGTCTTCTGGAAGGACAGCGAGGGCTTCTTTCTGGGATGTAATCAGGCGCTCGCAAATGATGTGGGACTCAACAGTCCCAGCGAAGTCGTGGGCAAAAGCGACTTTGAGATCACTTCGCGCCAAATTGCCGAGGGCTATCGTGCCGATGACAAGCGAGTAATGGACACAGCGACGGCCAGACTCAGCTTTGAAGAGAAGATCGCCACACCTGGCACTGGTCTGCGCTGGATTCGCACAAATAAGCTGCCTCTGCGCGATTCTAACGGTAACGTGGTCGGAATTATCGGAACCTACGAAGACATTACGGACCGCAAGTTAGACGAAGAGAAGCTGCGCCAGGCGGAAGAGAACTTCCGGTCGCTGGTACTGAATATCCCTGACGTTGCCTGGACGATGGATGCCGGTGGCCGGTTCACGTTCATCAGCCCCTCAATCGAGCGGATCAGCGGGCACACTGTCAGCGAAGTCATGCAGCGAGGCGCCCCGCTCTTCATTCAGTCTATCCATCCCGACGACAGCGGGAAAGTTGCCACCGCCCTGAAGGCCCTCTTTGAGGCAAGGCAGCCTTACGACGTCGAATGCCGCGTGCGGCGCAAAACTGGCGAATGGGCGTGGATTCATGATCGCGCTGTGGCCACTTACGAACGGGGTGGGGTCCGTTACGCGGACGGCCTTCTGTCCGACATCACCGAGCGGAAGCGCCTTGAGATGGAGCTGCGCCAGTCTCAGAAGCTCGAGGCCGTGGGCCAACTGGCGGCCGGCATCGCGCATGAGATCAACACCCCGATTCAGTTCGTGGGTGACAACACGCGCTTTCTCCGCGATGCCTTCGTCGACCTGCAAGGACTGCTGTTGGCGCACGAGACGCTGGCCGAATCCGCTGAGGACAAGGTGGATGGGCAGAAACTTCGCGCTCTTGCCGAGGCACGAGAGCGGGCGGATTGGGAATATCTGCGATCGGAGATTCCCAAGGCGATCGAACAAACGCTGGACGGAGTGGATCGCGTGGCAAAGATCGTACGGTCCATGAAGGAGTTCTCCCACGTGGACCGCAGCGGAGAAAAGACCGCGTCGGACCTGAACCATGCATTGGAGAGCACCATCACCGTGGCCCGAAACGAGTGGAAGTATGTGGCTGAGGTGATCACGGAGTTCGGCGAGATTCCGCCGGTCCTGTGCTATCTGGGGGACCTGAACCAGGTCTTCCTCAACCTGCTCGTGAATGCCGCTCACGCGATCAAGGATGTCGTGGGCGGAACCGGCCAGAAGGGGACCATCCGGGTGAAGACCTGGCGGGAAGGCGACGACGTGGTGGTCTCGGTAAGCGACACCGGAACGGGAATTCCGGAAGGTATTCGACAAAAGATCTTTGACCCCTTCTTCACCACCAAGGAGGTCGGCAAAGGCACGGGGCAGGGTCTCACACTGGCGCGGAGCGTGGTGGCGGACCGTCATGCGGGTTCGCTCACGTTTGAGACTGAGATCGGAAAGGGCACCACCTTCTTTGTTCGATTGCCCTTGAACAAGGCGGAAAGCACGAGCGGGATGAGGAACGGCCGCCCGCCCGAGGCGGAGGCGGCTTGACCTGCATGGCCGGGCTTGCCCCGGCCTGAGCCTGTTCAAGGAAGGATCGGCTCGACTATGAAGCGAATTCTCTTTGTGGATGATGAACCGAGAGTGCTTGAGGGTCTTAAGCGCTTGCTGAGACCGCAACGGCACGAATGGGAAATGGCCTTTGCGGAGGGAGGGGAAGCCGCCTTGGCTCTGCTGGC
>JASHPE010000386.1 GCA_030038235.1 Terriglobia bacterium | reverse complement strand
GGGCTTCGCGGGCCTGGCGAAATACAAGGGGCCCGAGCTGCGCCAAATCCTTGCCGACGCGGGCGTGAAGTGCATCAGCTCCCACTTCGGCATCGATGAACTGCGGAAGGACCAGGCCGCGAGCATCGCCTGGGCCAAGGACGTCGGCCTTACGCAAATGATGGTTCCCAGCCTCGATGGTCCCAAGAATCCCACTTTGGATGACGTCAAGCGCGCCGCCGACGAGTACAACAAGATCGGCGAGAAGGCGGCCGAAGCGGGCATCCAGCAGGGGCTCCACAATGAGGACTTCGAGCTTACAAGCGTGGACGGCAAGCGGACGTACGATCTGCTGTTTGAACTGCTCGATCCCAAGTACGTCAAGTTCCAATACCAAGTTTCGACCATCAGCCAGGGGTTCGACGCCGCCGAGTATTTCGATAAGTACCCAGGCCGGTTCATTTCGATGCACGCCCAGGGCTGGGACGCCAAGACCAGGAAGATCGTCGCTATCGGCCAGGGCACGCTCGACTGGAAGAAGATCTTCACTGCGGCGCAGACGGGTGGTATCAAGAATTATTTTGTGGAAATGAATTTCGATTTGATGAAGGCGAGCGTGCCTTATCTTCAGTCCCTGCAGGTTTAGGCCAGAGGCAGGAATCCCTGAACCCATTGTCCTCATCGATGCCGGCGAGCATTCCTACGAGTTCGAACACACGCTTGCCGAAGCTTGCTGATTTACTAAGCTCGACGCTCCAGGTTCTCCGCCATCTCGAGCAATGCCCCGACAGTGTTCCAGTTCCTGCCCGTGCCCGCGCTTTTGAGCATCTTCGCGGCCGCAGTCCAGGAGAGCTTCGGCCGCGCCATGCCGTTGGTGAAATAGATGTAAATCTCGCGGCCCTCGATCCGCAGTTCCTCAGGATCGGTTTTCATCTGCAGGAGCTTCTTGCGTCCTTCCGGGTCCGGCTCGCCGGCCAGGAAGGTGACCAAGAACTTGTTCGGCTCAAGATCCCGCCGCGCGGCGAACGGGTTTCTCTCGACAGCCTTTCTCAACTCGGCCGTGGTGCGCACAACGACATCGGCGCGGAAGCCGAATTTGCGCTCAACGGCATTCTCGATCTGCGCAGCAACCGCGGCGAGATCGCGCGAATTCGTCCGGAAGATCACGTTCCCGCTTTGCACGTACGTCTGCACGTCCGTAAATCCCAGCGATTCGTAGAGCGCTCGCAGCGCGTCCATCTTGATGCGGTGGTGCGGTCCCAGGTTGACGCCGCGAAGCATGGAGATGATCACAGGCATTTCAGGCTCCTCGATGCACCCGTACGTATAAAGGACCCCGTGACTCATTGCCGCGTCCGGCAAAAGGTCCAATTCGATCTGCCAGTTTATCGCGCTTTCCTGACCTGCGGCTTGCCGTTAGAATTTCGTTTATGGAAAACCCGCGCGCCGCCAGATTGATCGTCGTGTGCGGCTTGCCGGGTTCGGGCAAGACGACGCACGCAAAGCTGCTCGAAAGACGGCTCCGCGATGGATCGAGACCTTCCAGGCTCCAACACCGGAGGAGGTAGCATTGTTCGACGAGCCTTTGTGACGATGACGCCTCGGTTGTAGCGCCTGGCTCGTGTCAGCTATGATCGCCCGCTATGGATTTGAGCGACCTGCTCGATTGGGGCCTGAAATCCGAGGAGCCCTCCAAGGAATTCGAGGCCCTTCGCGGTTGGGTGGAATCCGCCGTGATCCTGGCCCGCGCGCAACTGGCCGCGGGTTCGGATCGGCAGCCGCTCGCCCATCACTTTGCGCAGCTTCCCTCTGAAGAGGCCCTCCGGCTCAGCTCGGCACTCTCATCGTCCGCGTCCCCTGAGATTTATAACCGGATTGAGGCGCTCCGCCGCGAGCAGAACTCACCCGACGCGGACCCGACGGAAATCTACAGCGGCCTCTCCGCGCTCCTGAGCCAGGTCGATCGAAGCGCGCGCGGCCAGCGCCGCTGGTCGATCGGCCTGAAGTTGCTGAAAATAGCCGCCTACGCGGGTCCCCTGGTTCTGGCATACCTGGTGGGAACCTACTTTCGGTTCTATAACAACCTCTATTGGGACTCCGATTCGATGCTCAGCCCGCCTGCCACCTATTCGCAGCGATCGGGCAACTATGGGATTGATGAAGAGTACCAAACCCGATTCTTCAGGGAATTCTCCCGCTACTACTTCGATCGCAAGAATGCATTCGTCGAGGAATTCCTGCGCGGCCGGCTGGCGATGCCCATCATGTTTGGGGCAGCCAGTTCCGACACTTCCAAAGCTGCCGGCACACCGGCGAGCAAATTCCTGGATTCACCGGACAAGTCCCAAGTCAGCGCCAATCTGGGAGCGTTGAGGCTCCGCCTCGTATTCAAGAATCCGCGACGCGCCGATCCGCTCCTCGTCTCCTCGATCGAGACCACCTCGACCTATCACAAGAAGCCATTTGACTGGTCCCGCGTGGAGGTCAGCACCGATTTGGATGTACAGGTGTCTGCCGACACGGTCTTCTTTTCCGACAAGGGAATCGGTCCGGCGGAGAATGTGAAATACACGGTGTCGGCGGCAAACCTGAGCTTGTATACGTCCTCCTACGACTACCTTCTGAACCGGACCGTGCAGGAGCAACTCACGAGCGCCAATGGCGACGTGGTCTCGCTGCAGATTAACCCGCCCGGCAGCGGAAAATTGGCCCAGCCCGTCTATCACCTTTTTCATTCGCCCGCCGAGGATCAGACTCCTCCGAAGATCCCGCCCTCGAACCCCTTCACGATCAAAGGGACGCTGCTCACGTGCGCCGACGGAAGGCAGTACGAGCTTGTGAAGGATGCCGGCCGCCTGTCGCAACTCACAACCACCGTTCAGGGCGGCCCGGCGAGGGTCGACCTCACGTTCGAGTCGCTGCGGGGAGAGCGGGCGTCGAAGAGCGTCGCCGCGACGCTTCCCACCGGCTACGTCTTCGTGAAGCTCACGGACCAGCTCAGCGTGGCGAATCCATGCCTGCCACCCTCACCCAAAGTCCTGGCCGCACGTGGGCCGGGTCCCGCGGCCGTGGCCCGATTCATTGATACGGTCAGTGGTGGGCAGAGCAGTCTCAAGGGAGTTGATCTCATCACGGCAGCATCCGTGATCGATCTGCTCCACCTCCCTGACGGCGGGCGCGTGGGAGTGGTCGCTTCACCGAATGAGATCCTCAATCCCGGCGGTTTCGCAATTCTGGATCTTACGCTCGGCAATGCCGGCAACGGCGCGCTCGACCTGCAATTCAGAGTGAATGGCTCCAAGCTTCGCGAGACGACCGTGCAGTTGCTCGTGCCGGACGACGCGAACTTCGAGCCCGTCACGCCCGCCAAGTTGCGCCATTTTCGGCCCGAAAAGGAATGAGCACCCTGCAGCTTCAAATGCCACTTCCCCTACTTGGAATTCTCCCCGGGCTGTGGTATCGCGTCAGGACGATCGAGGAAGAAAGTTACCACCTCCTCGAATACCTCTTCCCCGACGTTGACCGCGCGGTGGACGCGCTCGCTCGGCTCCGACCAGTCCACTTCACCCACAGTGATGTTCCATGACAGAGTCTCGCCGCCGTCGCGGAACTCGATGTTGAGGAGATCCCCGCTCAGGACGACAGTATGAAAGGGATCGCGATGCCACGGCGTGGCCTCGCCCGGCGCCAGCCGCTGCCGCCGGACCAGATAGTTTCCGCGATGATGCAAAACCTGCTGGCCTCCCGTACGTTCCATTTTGCTCTCCCGTGCCACTTCCCGCTCCTGACAGCCAGAAGCTCCGATAAGCACGCGCCGCATTATAATCCCTGGCCGACAGCAAGTGATAAAAAACCGAAGTAGCGCTTGCCACTCGTCACTCGTCACTTCTCATCGACGGTCGTCACCTGGACCTCCCACTCCGGACGGCCCCGCCGCTCCCGCCATTGGTCGAGCGACAACTGGGGCCTCCAAGCCACGAACTCGCGCCGGATGCCGAAGCGCCGCACTGCAAATTCGTACAAGGCCACGTCCACCTTCTGCTCCAGGTG